>NZ_JQNR01000005.1:3619236-3920839 GCF_000745345.1 Actinacidiphila yeochonensis CN732
GATAGCGGTGACCGTGGTCGCCGGCCTGCCGGCGGTGGCGCAGGCGAGCGCGGGGGGTTCGGCGCAGTCCGTCGCCTCGACGCAGCCGATCTACCTGGACACCCACTACTCGTTCGCCGAGCGGGCGGCCGACCTGGTGTCGCGGATGACGCTGGCCGAGAAGGTGGGGCAGCTCCAGACCAACGACGCGCCGGCCATCCCGCGGCTCGGGGTCCAGAAGTACACCTACTGGAGCGAGGGCCAGCACGGCATCAACCGGCTCGGCGCCGACACCGCCGCGGGCGGCCAGGGCGAGCTCGACGTGACGGCGACCAGCTTCCCGGTCAACTTCGCGTCCACGATGTCCTGGGACCCGGAGCTGACCTACCAGGAGACCACGGCCGTCTCGGACGAGGCGCGCGGGTTCCTCGACAAGTCCCTCTGGGGGACCGGGCAGAACAACCTCGGCCCGTCCGCCTCGGACTACGGCGACCTCACCTTCTGGGCGCCGACGGTCAACATGGACCGCGACCCGCGCTGGGGCCGGACCAACGAGTCGTTCGGCGAGGACACCTACCTGGCGTCCACGATGGCCGACGCGTTCGTCGACGGCTACCAGGGCGAGACGATCACCGGCAAGCAGCAGACCCCGTACCTGAAGGTCGCCGCGACCGCCAAGCACTACGTGCTGAACAACGACGAGAACAGCCGCCACACCCAGAGCGCGAACACCACCGACGCGAACATCAGGGACTACTACACCAAGCAGTTCGCCAGCCTGGTGCAGGACGCGCACGTGTCCGGCGTGATGACGTCGTACAACGCGGTGAACGGCACGCCGGCGCCCGCGGACACCTACACGGTGAACGAACTGCTCCAGGCGACCTACGGGTTCGGCGGGTACACCACCTCCGACTGCGGCGCGGTCGGCGACGTCTACTCCTCCGGCAGCCACGACTGGGCACCGCCGGGGTGGACGACCAACGGCACGACCTGGACGAACACCACCACCGGCAAGCAGATCTCCGCGTCGGCGGGCGGCCAGGCGTACGCGCTGCGGGCCGGCACCCAGCTGAACTGCGCCGGCGGTGAGCTGACCACGCAGAACATCGACGCGGCGATCTCGCTGGGCCTGCTGAGCCCCGGGGTGATCGACGGCGCGCTGACGAAGCTGTTCACCGTCCGGATGGAGACCGGCGAGTTCGACCCCGCCGGCAAGGTCGCCTACACCAAGATCACCAAGGACCAGATCGAGTCGCCCGCGCACCAGGCGCTGGCCACGAAGATCGCCGCGCAGGACCTGGTGCTGCTGCAGAACAACAAGGTCTCCGGCACCTCCTCCCCGCTGCTGCCGGCCAACCCCGCCAAGCTGAAGAACATCGTCATCGTCGGCAACCTGGCGAACACGACGACGCTCGGCGGCTACTCCGGCCAGCCGACCCACAAGGTCGACGCCGTGCAGGGGATCACCGCGGCGGTCAAGGCGGCCAACCCGTCCGCCACGGTCACTTTCGACGGCTGCGGCACCTCGACGACCGTCACCACGCCCGCCGCGTGCTCGGCCGCGACGCAGGCCGCCGCCAAGACGGCGGACCTGGTGATCGTCGTCGCCGGCTCGGACCTCAGCGTGGCCGACGAGGGCACGGACCGTTCGACGCTGGCCCTGCCCGGCAACTACGACTCGCTGGTCAGCCAGGTCGCCGCCATCGGCAACCCGCGCACGGCGCTGGTCATGCAGGCCGACGGCCCGTACGACATCCAGGACGCCCAGAAGGACTTCCCGGCGATCGTGTTCAGCGGCTACAACGGCGAGAACCAGGGCACGGCACTCGCCCAGGTGCTCTTCGGCCAGCAGAACCCCTCCGGGCACCTGGACTTCACCTGGTACGCGGACGACTCGCAGCTCCCGTCGATGGACAACTACGGGATCACCCCGTCCCAGACCGGCGGGCTCGGCCGTACGTACATGTACGCCACCGGCAAGCCGACCTACCCGTTCGGATACGGCCTGTCCTACTCCACGTTCGCCTACTCCCACGTGAAGGCCGGACCCGGCTCCGTCTCCGCCGACGGCACGGTGAAGGTCGGCTTCGACGTCACCAACACCGGCACGGCCGCCGGTTCGACGGTCGCCCAGCTCTACGCCGCGCCGCAGTTCACGGTGCCCGGCACGGAGCTGCCGAAGGAGCAGCTGGCCGGGTTCCAGAAGACGGCGGTGCTCGCGCCGGGTAAGACCCAGCACGTCACGCTGTCCGTCAAGGTCTCCGACCTCAGCGCGTGGGACGAGAGCGCCCTGAAGCAGGTCGTCCACGACGGCGCGTACCAGTTCCGCGTCGGGCCCGACTCCGCCACGGTGGCCGGCTCCGGCACGGTCCGGGTCAAGGGCGCCATCACCCCGAAGGTGCAGACGGTCACCGTCCAGCCGGGCCAGGTCGTCTTCAACGCCGGCGACACGCTGAACCTCGACGCCGCCAACCCGTGGATCGCGCCCGACACCGACTCCTCGCTGGAGCAGAACCACGCGACCGCGGACAACATCGTCGAAGCGGCCGACAACGACCAGTCGTTCGCCGACCTGTCGAAGGCCCACGTCACCTACCGCAGCACCGACCCGAAGGTCGCCACGGTCAACGGCAAGGGCGTGGTCACCATGCGCGCACCCGGCGCCGCGAGCATCGAGGTGACGGTGAACGGCGTGACCGGCACCGCCCCGATCGTGGTGCACAGCCCGTTCGCCCTGCAGTCGGCGAGCGTCGTGCAGCCGAACTCCACCATCACCGCGACCGCGACCTTCACCAACACCAGCGCGCAGGCCGTCCACGGCCTCGCGGTGAACCTGGCCACGCCGAGCGGCTGGACGGCGACGGCGACGTCACCGGTCTCGCTGTCCGCCATCGCTCCGGGCAAGAAGGTGACGGCCACCTGGAATGTCACGGTCCCCGCCGCCGCGAGCCCGGGCACCAAGGCGGAGCTGGACGCGACGGCGGAGTTCACCGGCGGGGCCGGCGCCTACAGCGAGGCCGCGGTCAGCACGCTCACCGTGACCTCCGGTGCCACCCCTGAGCAGGTCACCCCGGTCGTGACCGGGACCAACCCGCCGGCCGGCTCGCTCAAGGTCGTCCTGAGCAACCCCTCGGACACCCCCACCACGGTGACCGCGGTCAACTGGAAGCTCGGCAGCCAGTCGGGCACCCAGCCGGTCAGCGCCACCATCGCGCCCCAGGGCACGGCCTCCGTGGACGTGCCGGTGACGGGCATCACCTTCGCCAAGCCGTACACCTTCACGGTGACCAGCGTCATCGCCGGCGGCCTGACCTCGGAGGCCCTCAACGGGCACGCCACCTTCCTGCCCGTGGCCAACAAGAGCCTCGGCAGCTCGTGGACGCTCGCCGACGTCCAGGACGGACCCTCGGTCGACCTGGCCACCACCGCCGACGGAACCTGGGAGTCGCTGGACGGCTCCCAGCCCTACGGCGGTTCGTCCGACCTCTCGGGCAAGGTGTGGCTCGACTGGGACGCCACGAACCTCTACCTCACCGCCGACATCACCGACGACGTCCAGTCCGAACCGGCGACCGACGCCAACATCTGGCAGGGCGACTGCCTGCAGTTCGCGGCCACGTCCGGCGTTCCCGGGTCGTCCGCCAAGGAGAGCACCGACTCGGTCAACGGGCACTACGAGTACGGAACCGCGCTCACCTCGGCCGGCGCCCAGCTGTACCGGTGGATCGCTCCGACCGAGGGCAGCGGGGCGGTCACCGACGCGACCGTCAACGTGACCCGGGACGAGTCGACCCACACCACCCTGTACGAGCTGGCGCTGCCGTGGAGCGACCTCACCTCGGTCCAGCCCGCCGCGAACACCGTGTTCTCCTTCTCGCTGGACCTCAACGACAAGGACAACGGCGTTCGCAAGGGCTACACCCAGTGGGGCGACGGCATCGGCACCAGCAAGGACGTGGCCGGCTTCAACATGGCCCAGCTGATGCCGGCGAGCGCCTCGTAGCCGCGCCGCGCGCACGGAGATCCGCGTGACCACGGCGTGCCGGGAGCACCGACCCGCCTGACACGCACCCACGGCCACCCGCGCTCCGATGAGACCTCCGAGGTCTCGCGGAGCACCGGGTGGCCGTGGGCTGTGCCCGGGGCGGCACGCCCGCCCGGAGCGGCCCCCGCCGGGCGCACCGCTCCTCCGGCCTCACGGGCACAACGCGGCGGCCGTCCCCGGCCCTTCGGGAACCGAGACCCGAAGGTGCCGTGCGGACGGCCGCCGCGTTGTGCCCGCCGCGTTGTGCCCGCCGCGCTCCGGCGGTGCGTCGGATGCGGCTGGTCCGGTCCTGCGGGCCGTGGAGCGTCGTACGGCCGGGCGTACGGCCCGCCTGGTACGGCTGGTGGCCGCTGTACCTGCCGCTGTACCTGCCGCTGTAGCGCCGCCGTAGGGCCGAGGGCGGGTGCGCGGTCGGCCGCGGGGCCGGCGGACGGCGGTGTGCCACCCGACGGCCCCGCGACGGCCGACTGCCCCCTCCGGCCGACGGCAGGCTTGCCCGTCAGGCCGGAGGAGGCAGTCGGTGGGTGTCCGCCCCTCGCGGGGCGGAGGGTGCCGGGGGAGGGGGCTACCCGGCGACGGGGTTGTCGATCTCCAGCCCGTCGAAGGTGGCGTACGAGCCGGAGACCTTGGCGACCGTGATCGTGTGGACGCCCGACGCGAGGGTGGGGCTGGTGTAGACGACGGCGTCGGCGTGGCGCGCGCCGTCGGCCGGCACCGTGCTGACGATGACGGGGGTCCCCTGGTCGATGGACACGCTGATGTCGCCCTGGTCGGTGTACTCCTCGCCGAAGACCTTGACGCCCGTGCCCATGAACGTGGACGTCAGGCTGGCGCCGTTGGCCGTCGTGTAGTGGATGTCGTTGTTGTAGTCGCCGTAGCCACGGCCTGCCGAGTAGCTCCAGTTGCTGTAGGTGACCGACGCGTCGGTGTCGTCGATCCGCGCCGCGGCCGGCGGCGTGCCGACGTAGACCGCGACCCCCGACGACGGCTTGGAGGCGGCGCTGCCGTCCTTGGTGGACTGGGTGGCGGTCAGCGTGTGCCGGCCTTCCGCGGCGCCGGCGAAGGCGCAGGTCCAGCCGCCCGTCCTGTCGACGGTCGCGGTGCAGCCGGCGTTGCCGGTCTCGTCGGTGGCGGCGACGGTGTCGCCGGCCGCCCCGGTGCCGCGGACCGTGAAGGTGTCCGCCAGGCCGACGGTGCCGACGGTCGGCGAGGTGATCTGCGGCCTGGGCACGTAGGCGCCGACGGTGACGTCGGCGGCGTCGGCTCCGGCCGGCACGGTGGCGACGAGGAAGCCGTGGGACACCCACCGCACGCTGGTGGCGCGCTGGTCACCGAAGAAGACCGGGGTGGTCGGCGTGAAGCCGGAACCGGCGATGAACACCTGCTCGGTGGTCGATCCGGCGGCGACCGGGGTGGGCGCGGAGAGGTAGTCGGCCTCGGGGCGCAGGCCACCGGTCAGCGACTGGTAGGCGCCGGTGGGCCCCGCACCCGCGAGGATGGACTCGGGGATGTCGTTCGGGCCGGGCGAGGCCGGGATGACGGTGTTGCCGCTGATGTTGGAGTCGACCGGCGGGTTGCAGTCGTAGCTGCCGACCCGGTCGGAGAAGTAGTTGCCCGTCACCCAGAAGTGGCCGGTGGACGAGCAGCCGCCCTGCGCGGCGAGCGGGGTCAGCGGGTGGAACTCCACGTTGCCGCTGAAGTCGATCCACTCCGAACCGGCGTCGTCGTAGTACGCGTTGTACAGGGAGCCGTCGTTGTAGACGACGTTGCCCGTGATGTGCAGGCCGTTGGCGAGGGTGGCCGCGGAGTCCAGCGTGCCGTCGGCGTTGTCGACGTAGCCGGCCTGGTGCCCCTCGATGTAGATCGCCCCGCCGTCGTCGAGCACCTTCATGACGTCGTGGATGAGGTTGTCGCTGATGGTGTTGTCGGCGTTGATGTTGGTCGAGTTCTGCGGGTGGTCCGCCTCGTCCACGTGGCCCTCGATGACCCCGGCGGTGATGCCGGTGTACGGCAGGTCGTAGAGGTCGTTGTGGGTGATCGTGGTGTGCCGGCTGAACAGCAGCGTGATGCCGCAGGCCGAGGGGTAGTCGGTGCCGACGGCGTGGATCACGTTGTCCGCGACGGTGGTGTGGTCCAGGATCTCGTTCTCACCGATCCGGTCCGCGGCCACCTTCTTGGGGTCCGGGGTGCAGTTGTCCTTGATCACCGAGGCCGACGTGGTCGTCGGGGTCGGGTCGTAGGTGCAGCCCAGCGAGATCGCGGTGGAGGCGATCTGTGTGAACTCGTTCCCCTCGATCACGTTGTGCGAGCCGCCGTACTTGAAGCTCAGGCCGGCGCCGCCGAGGTCGGCGAACTCGTTGCCGCTGAGCGTCACGGAGTCGGCGCCGGTGAAGTCGACGTTGGCCAGCGGCTGGGTGAGCGCGCCCCACGGGCAGCTTCCCGCCGGGGTCGAGAAGGTGCACAGCCCCTGGTTGTTGGCCTGCGTCCGGCGCAGGTTGCTCTGCACGTCGGCGAAACCGACGGAGGTCGACGGGTCGTTCCAGGTGGCGTAGGAGAACTGGAGGCCGGTGAAGGTGATGTCGTGCACCGGCTTGGTGAGGCTTCCGGCGCCCCGCAGCAGCGTCTCCAGCCGCGGCAGCTCGACATCCGCGGCGGACATCCGCTGACCGCTCTTCGGCGCGTAGTAGATCCGGTCCTGGGCGCTGTCGAGGAACCACTGCCCGCTCCCGAGGAGGCCGCGGGCGTTCCGGACCGTCGTCGGCATCTGCGAGGGGGACATCGACGGCAGGCCGCCGCTGCCCTGGGTGAACGGGGCGCCGTTGGTGGCGTCGTTCCAGCAGGGCTGGTCCATGACCAGCTCGCTGCCGGACATGCTGGCGACCCCGCACTTGGAGTCCGTCCAGGGGCCGCTGCCGCCCGGGTAGTCGAACTCGACCTGTGCGACCTGCGCGGGAGTGAGGGCGGCGAACCAGGCCAGGGCGGCCGGGTCCTTCGACAGGTCGTAGCCGGTGGCCGAGCCGGTCCAGCCGCCCGCGAAGCCCAGGG
This sequence comes from Actinacidiphila yeochonensis CN732, assembly GCF_000745345.1. Lineage (NCBI taxonomy): Bacteria > Bacillati > Actinomycetota > Actinomycetes > Kitasatosporales > Streptomycetaceae > Actinacidiphila > Actinacidiphila yeochonensis. The sequence continues at coordinate 3,626,309 of NZ_JQNR01000005.1, forward strand.
CGGCGGGCGTGGCCTGGGCGACGGGGGCCTCGGCGCCGTCGACGTAGAGCTGGCGGCTGGCGCTGTCGCGCGGGACCTTCGCCGACCACACGCCGGTGCCGCCCACCTGGGACCAGCCGGTCACCCGGGTCGCCCCGGAGACCACCGGGTGCGCGCCGGGCGCCGCCCGCCACACGACCGGGTGGCCGGGGGTGCCGGAGTCGGCCGTGCCGAACTTCCAGGTCTTCGCCAACCGGTAGGTGCCGTCGAGCAGTTCGACGGTGGCTCCGGCCGGCTTCCGGCCCCGCTCGACGCGGCGGACAGCGGTCTGCGCCGCGTCCAGCGAGCAGGGCGTCTTCGCCGTGCAGGCGGCGCCGTGGCCGTCGGGCGCCGCCCACAGCACGGTCGGGGCGGCAGCCTGTGCGTCAGTGGCCGCTCCGGCCAGCACCCCCGCACTCACCAGGCCGAACGTGATGACGGAACCGAGAACTCTGCACGCTGATGCCATCCTCTTCATGACCGCTCCGGGAACGACAGGACCTCACGGGTTTTCCCGTGAGGGGACAAAGACATCGGATGATTCGGCAGCCTGGCATTCGCGGTTGATCGGCGTCAACAGGTGTGACAGCAAAACAGTGATCCTTCGATACACCGCGCGACGAGAAGGGATCGGATGTCCGCGGATGTCCGCGCCGCCCCTGCCCGCCCCGGAAGTCCGCCCCGCCCCATGTCCCGAAGGCGTCGAACGAGGGGTGGCGCGAGGGCCCGGTCCGGTCGGCGGGTCCGGGGTGCGGAGTCCGTGCCACCCGGTCGGCGCCGACCGGCGCCGTCGGGGCGTCGATCTCCGGGTGCCGCTCGCCTCGTGGCATCGCGAACGGGCCGCCCGGCCGCGGGAATCGACGGAGCCGGACCGCACCTGACGGGGCGTTGCCGCGCGCTTTTTCGTCTTTCTCGCGACGGTTGTCCGTTTGCCGAAAGCCGCCTGCCGCCGGCTGCGCTTTCCGGCGGCGCCTTTCGGTGAAGAAGGGTGCCGCACGGGGATTGACCGGCTGTCGGCAACGGGACTAGGTTCTCCGAAAGTTGCGGAGGAATTTCGAAAGTTTCGGAATGCGGGCCGTCGGCCCCGCCGATCCGGACGGGAGTCCTCCGCGTGGGCAGGCCGGCACGTGCGGGTGCGTGCCGCCGCCGGACCGCCTCGGGCGGGCCGGGGCCCGGCCCTCGTCGCAGACCTCCGCTGAGCGAGCCGCGAACATGCACGGGAGAGAGAGCATGCACGACAATTCCGCGAGACACCCCAGTCGCAGGTCGGTGCTGGGCCTCGGCCTCGGGATCACCGCGCTGGCGTCGCCACTGGTCGCCACGGCGCTGCCGGCCGGGACCGCCTGGGCGGATTCGGCCGGGCCGGGCGGCGCGGCCTGCCGACGGACTTCGGGTCCTACGTCTCCTTCACCCCCGTGCACGGCGGCTTCCCGCTGGCCGAGGCCGGGAAGGCGGTGCCGATCGTGGTCAGCGGGAGCGACCATGCCGGTGTCGTCCGGGTCGTCGGCGACCTGCGGGACGACATCGAGCGGGTGACCGGCGTCCGCCCCGAGGTCTCCCAGGACAGGCTCCCCGCCGGGCGCGAGATCACCATCGTCGGCACCATCGGGCACAGCCCCCTGGTCGACGGGCTGGTCGCCGCGGGCAAGCTGGACGTCAGCGGGATCGCCGGGAAGTGGGAGACCTCGCTGCAGACGGTGGTGGACAAGCCCCTGCCCGGCGTCGACCGCGCCTTCGTGATCGCCGGCAGCGACCAGCGGGGCACCGTCTTCGGCGTCTACGACGTCTCCCAGGGCATCGGCGTCTCCCCCTGGTACTGGTGGGACGACGTGCGCCCGATCCGCCGCAAGGCGCTGTACGTGCTGCCCGGCCGGCACTCCCAGGGCACCCCGGTGGTCAAGTACCGCGGCGTCTTCATCAACGACGAGAACCCCGCGCTCGGCACCTGGGCCCCGGCCTACTTCGGCCCCGGCAAGGCCGCAGCCTACCCGGGGGGCTTCAACGCCGACTTCTACGCCAAGGTCTTCGAACTCCTGCTGCGCCTCAAGGCCAACTACCTGTGGCCGGCCGTGTGGGGCCGCGCCTTCGCCGAGGACGACCCGCTCAACCACGCCACCGCCAAGCGGTACGGCATCGTCATGGGCACCTCGCACGAGGCGCCGATGATGCGCGGCATCGAGGAGTGGAACCGGCACGCCGTCGCGGCCACCCGGGACAGCGCCGGCAACGTCGTCACCCCGGGCCACGACCCCTACGGCGGCACCGGCGAGTGGTCCTTCCGCTACAACTCCGCGGCGCTCGAACAGTACTGGCGCGACGGCATCCAGCGCATGGTCGACCAGGACTTCGAGGGCGTGGTCACCCTCGGCATGCGCGGCAACGGCGACGTCAGCCTGCCGGACGGCGACGGCATCGACCTGATGACCGAGATCATCGCCACCCAGCGCCGGATCCTCGCCGAGGTCACGGGCAAGGACCCCGACGCCACCCCGCAGGTGTGGACCCTCTACAAGGAGGTCCAGCGCTACTGGGACCGCGGCCTGCGCGCGCCCGACGACGTCACCGTGGTGCTGGTCGACGACAACTGGGCCAACCTCCGCAAGCTGCCGGACGTCCGCACCGACCCGCGCGCCGGCAGCTACGGCCTGTACTACCACTTCGACTACGTGGGCGTCGGCCGCGACTACAAGTGGGTGGACACCACCTCGCTGCCCAACATGTGGGACCAGCTCAACCAGACCGCCACCTACGGCGGCCACGGGCTGTGGGTCACCAACGTCGGCGACCTCAAGGGCAACGAGCTGCCGACCCAGTTCTTCCTGGAGTACGCCTGGGCCCCGGACCGCTGGCCGCTGGAGTCGCTCCCCGAGTGGGAGGTGCGGTACGCCCGGCAGAACTTCGGCGACGAGCAGGCCACCGCGATCGCCGCGGTGCTCGGCCGGTACGCCCAGCTCCAGTCGCGCCGCAAGCCCGAACTGCTCAACCGCCGGATCACCGTCGACCCCGCCAAGGACATCACCCGGGACCCCTCGGCGATCGTCTACGACGACCAGGCCACCCCCTTCAGCATGACCGACTACCGGGAACTGGAGCGGGTCACCGAGGACTGGCAGGACCTCGCCTCGGACGCCGCCCGGATCACCCGGCAGCTCCCGGGGGCCGACCAGGACGGCTGGTACGAGCTGGTCGCCTACGAGGTCCAGGCCACCGCCAACCTCTACGAGCTGCGCAGGGCGGAGTTCACCAACATCCGCTACGCCGGGCAGGGCCGGGCGCTCACCAACGACCTGGCCGCCGCCGCCGAGGCCCGGCTGGCCGACGACTTCGAGCTGGCCGACCGCTTCGACAACCAGGTCGCGGGCGGCAAGTGGAAGGGGTTCCAGACCCAGCCGCACATCGACTACGGCGACGTCGCCCGCTACGGGTCGACCGCTCCCTGGCAGGAGCCGGAGCTCGACAACGTGGCCATCGCCGACGTGCTCTTCCCCGCCGTCCAGCGGATCGAGCTGCCGGACACCGCCGAGATGGGCGTGGCGATCGACGGCTCCGACGGCTGGTGGCCGCACGAGGAGGGCGAGGCGGTGCTCCCCGTCTTCAGCCCGTACCAGAGCCAGCCGGCCCAGTACATCGAGGTGTTCAGCCGCGGCACCAGGGCGTTCGACTACCGCGTCAGCACCGGCGTGCCGTGGCTGACCGCCGACCGCAGCCGCGGCCACGTGGTCCAGGAGGACCGGATCACGCTGACGGTGGACTGGTCGCGGGCGCCCAGGGGTACCACCCGGCTGCCGATCACGGTCTCCGGGCCGAACGGCCGCACGGTCGTCGTCCAGGCCGTGGTCGAGAACCCGGCGCTCTCCCGCGCCGCCCTCCAGGGCTTCGTCGAGGCCAACGGCTACGTCTCCATCGAGGCCGCCCACCACTCGCGGGCGGTGGAGACCCGCGGCGTCTCCTGGGTGCGGATTCCCCGGATCGGCCGGACCGGTGACGGCATGGAGCCGTTCCCGGTCACCGCGCCGCGGCAGACCCCGGGCGGCGCCGGCCCGCGGCTGGAGTACCAGGTCAGCCTGTTCACCACCGGACCGGTCACGGTCTGGGCCTACCTGTCGCCGCGCAACAACGCCCTGGCGACGGACGGCCTGAAGTACGCCGTCTCCTTCGACGGTGACGCGCCCCAGACGGTGAACATCACCACGGCCACCGGTTCCGACGACAACGCGATGAACAACCAGTGGGCCCGCAACACCTCGGACAACGTCAACCGGACCAGCACCGTGCACACCATCGCCCGGGCCGGCGCGCACACGCTGAAGTTCTGGATGGTCGACCCGACGGTGGTGCTGCAGAAGCTGGTGATCGACACCGGCGACCTCAGGCCCAGCTACCTGGGCCCGCCGGAGAGCCTGCGCCTCGGCTGACCTGACCGGCCGCGGCGGCGGGGCGCCCCGGAGCGCCGGGGACCTCCCCGGCGCTCCGGGGCGCGTCTCGTGGGGCGGGGACGCCGTCGAGGGCCGGCGGGTGGGCGGCGCGGCCCGGCCGTGGCCGCGGTGCGACACTGTTGCTCCGCGGCGAGCCCCCGCGGGGCGGCCGGGGAGGGGATGGCAGGTGGCGCGAGGCAGCGGCGGCGTGCGGCGGATCCGGCCCCGGCACCCGGTACGGGTGGGGCTGGGGATTCCGGTGTGCCTGGTGCTGCTCCCCGGCGGCGGGGCACTGAGCGCCTTCGGCGGCTGGTACGCCGTACTGGGCGTCGTGCTCTGCCTGTTCGGCGCCCTGTGGCTGATCGCCGCCGTGACCTTGCTGTGCCCGCGCCCGGTGGTGCGGTGGCTGGCCCTGGTGCCGCTGCTGGTGCCGCTGGTGGCGGTGCCCGTCGTCTGCGCCGACTCCGCGCAGGCGGCCGTCCTGCGGTCGCGGGGCGTCGTCCGGCACGGCGTCGTCACCGGCGTCGAGACCGGTACCGGGCGGACCACGACCTACTCGTGCGAGGTGCGGTACGACGATCCGCCGCCCTCCGGCACGCGGATCGACTGCGACCGCGGCGACCGGGTGGGCGAGCGGGTCACGGTTCTGGAGGACCCCGAGGGCCGGGTCGACCCGGAGCTGGCGAAGGGCCCGGTCGCGCCCGTTCCGGACGCGTCGGACGACGACGCGTGGCTGGCCGCGATCGGAGACCTCTGTCTGCTGGTCCTCGCGGGCGGGGCGGTGGCGGTCTCGGTGCCGGCCCTGCGCAGGGTGCCGCTCTCCAAGTGACCGGGGCCGGCCGGGCCGGCCGGGTCCGCCGGGCCCGCCCCAGGCCGTCCGGAGGCGAAACCGGAGGCGCCCGGAGAAGCCAAACCGGCCCCCGGCCGCCATAGCTGACACACCGTGGCAGAACGTCGCCCGGGCATATTGTGGCAAGGGCCGCGGGTTGATCGGACTCCTTGTCCGGAAGCGATCTCGGGGATAGGCTGCCACAGGCCGAGTTCGAGGAGGCCACTCGAACTCGGCGGCGAGATGGCGAACGTGTGAATGCGGAGCGTTGCTCCGTCCGGCGTTTCGCGCGGTCGGAAACCGACTGCCGGTGATGTCGCCCGTCAGGACAGCGGTGGATGGGGCCCCTTGACGGTGCCTCGCAGAGAACCGATTCCCCCGTCGAAGCTCGAAGTCAGCTCCACGTCTGCAATGCGCAAGGAATTCGCGAAGCCGATCGAAGGGGTTGATCCCTTGCAAGGCTCGTCCGTGACGCGGTGCGCGGTTTTCGGTGTCGGCCGAAGGACGTTGAAGGACTACGTGCCCGCTCTCGTCGCCTCAGGGCGGCGCGTCGACCTGGTCGCCGCGTGCGATGTGGAACCGGCCGCGGAGAAAAGGCTCGTGGACGAGCTGGAACGGCTCGGAAGCGGCGCGCGGCCGCTTTTCTTCACCGACCACGTCGCGCTGCTGGATTCCGTGTGTCCGGACCTCGCCATCGTCGTGACGCCGCACCACACGCACGACGACATCGTCAAGGAGCTCTTCCGGCGCGGGGTTCCCGTCCTCAAGGAGAAGCCCTTCGCCCTCTCCTCGGCGCGGGCCCGCGAGCTCACCGAGGCCGTCGAGGAGTACGACGGGCACCTGCGCCTGTGCGTCCAGCGCCGTTACCACCCGCTCTACCTGCGGGCGCGGGCCGCGCTGGCGGAGATCGGCGGGCTCCGGCACTTCGACGCGGTCTACCAGCTCAGCACCGACGCCTACCAGGCCGGATGGCGGGCCAGCCTGGACACCTCGGGCGGCGGCGCGGTCATCGACATGGGCTACCACATCATCGACCTGCTCCACTGGTTCTTCGGCATGCCGTCCCTCGTCTACGCGAGCGCGGCTCCCAAACTGGTTCCCACAGCCTCCTACGACATCGAGGAGACCGTGCTGGCGAACCTGTCGTATTCCGACGGCGTCACCGGAACGCTCAGGCTGTCGCTCTGCGAGGCCAGCAAGGAAGAGCTGATCCGCGTTTACGGCACCGCCGGGTACATCAGGCTCACCCGCGACTCCTTCGAACGGTTCGACCGCTCGAACAACCTGGTCGAGCGGGTGGCGGCCGACCATTCCTGGAACTCCGCCGCCGGAGTCCTGGCGGACACGCTCGACAACCTCACCGACCCGGAGGTCACCCGCCGGGAGATCGCCGACGGTGTGCGGGTCACCGCCACCATCGACGCGCTCTACCGTTCCATCGCACAGCAGACGTCGGTAAAACCGCTGCACGGGGAGAATAGTGGTGAGTGTTTCGGATCTGGCCGTCGACGGGGGACAGCCGGTACTGGATCGGACGACGGCGTATCCGTGGCCGAAGCAGCGATCGGAATGGTCTGAACGCGTCCTGCGCCAGCTGGAGAGCGGAAAGCTCTCCGTCTACGACCGGTCGGGTGTGGTCGCGGAGTTCGAGGACGCCTGGGCGGCGGCGCACGGAACCGAATTCAGCCTGGTCACCAATTCCGGTACCGCGGCGCTCCATTCCGCCTTCTACGGTATCGGCCTCGGACCCGGCGACGAGGTGCTGTGCCCGACCTACACCTTCTTCGCCACCGCGGCGTCGCTGTTCCAACTGGGGGCGCTGCCGGTGCTGGCCGACTGCCGGCCCGACGGCTCCTTCGACACCGGGGCGGCCGAGCAACTGGTCACCGACCGCACGAAGGCGATCGTCATCACGCACATGTGGGGCCTGCCCTGCGACATGGACGAGGTGGTGGCCTTCGCCGAGCGGCACGGCCTGGACCTGGTCGAGGACTGCTCGCACGCCCACGGCGCGACCTACCGCGGCCGTCCCGTCGGCACCTTCGGCGCGGCCGGCGCCTGGAGCCTGCAGACCCAGAAGCTGATCGCCGCGGGCGAGGGCGGCGTGCTGGCCACCCGCAGCCGCGAGGTCTACGACCGGGCCCAGCTCCTCGGCCACTTCAACAAGCGGGCCATGAAGGAGATGGACGCCGCGGGGCCGCTCTACCCGTACTCCGTCACCGGCCTCGGCCTGAAGTACCGCGCGCACCCGCTGGGCGTCGCCTTCGCCGTCGGCCAGATCGCCGAGCTGGACTCCTGGATCAAGGGCAAGCAGGGCTTCGCCGAGGAGATCGCGCGGCTGTTCACCCGGATCGCGGGGATCACGCCGCTGACGCTGTCCACGGCCGAGCGGACCTCGGCGCACTACGCCCTGCTCTTCGACGTCGACCCCGCGCTCGTCCCGGGCGGCAGGGACTGGCTGGTGGCGGCGTGCAACGCGGAGGGACTGGACGACGTCGACATCCCCAAGGCCACGTCCCCGCTGCACACCCTGCACCTGTTCCAGAACCCGATCTCGCCCGTGACCACGTACGACAGGACCTGCGTCCGGACCGCCTTCCCCATCGCCGACCGCCTCGCCGCCCGCACGTTCAAGATCTCGGTGCCCTGCGCGCCGGTGGGCTACGAGGAGGAGGACGCCGGGTACCTCGCGGCGGTGGAGGCCGTCGCCCGGAAGCTCGCCGACCACCTGTCGGGCGCCGCCCGGCCGGCACCGGCCCCTTCCACCGAGGCGGTCGGCACCGAGGCGGCCGGCACCGGGGCGTCCTCCGCCGAGGGGGTCCGGTGAGCCACGGCCTGAGGGAGGTCAAGGACCCGGGCGCCTCGGCACGGGTCATCGAGGCGACCAACCGCAAGCGCGCGGGCGCGGCCCTCGACGCCGAGGAGATCGCGGGCGTGGTCACGGACTTCGTCGCCGACCGCATCCCGGACTACCAGATGGCCGCCTGGCTGGCGACGGTCGCCTGCCAGGGCCTGTCCACGGCGGAACTCGCCGCCCTGACCCGCGCCTACACCCTCGGCGGCGGGCGGCTGGACCTGAGCGGGGTGGACGGCGCGGTCGTCGACAAGCACAGCACCGGCGGCGTGGGGGACACCACCACCCTGATCGTCGTGCCGGTCGTCGCCGCGTGCGGCACCCCGGTGGCGAAGATGACGGGACGCTCCCTCGGCTTCACCGGCGGCACCCTCGACAAGCTCGAGTCGATCCCGGGCCTGCGGACCACCGTCCCGCTCGACGCGATCGTGCCGACGCTCAGCTCCGTCGGCATGGTCATCACCGGCCAGAGCACCGACCTGACCCCCGGGGACGGCGCCACCTACGCGCTGCGCGACGTCACCGGCACCGTGGAGAGCATCCCGCTGATCGCCGCCAGCATCATCAGCAAGAAGTTCGCCGTGCACGCCGACGGGCTCGTCCTCGACGTCAAGACCGGTGCCGGGGCGCTGATCCAGGAACGCGACCGCGCGGTGCGGCTCACCGAGACGATGCTCGACCTGGCCCGGGCCTTCGGCCTGAGCGCACGGGCCGTGCTCAGCGACATGAGCCAGCCGCTCGGCCCCTCGGTGGGCAACGCCCTGGAGATCCGGCAGGCCCTGGCCGTGCTGCGCGGGGAGCGGACACCCGGGCTGTGGGACCTGTGCGCGACGATCTGCCGGCTGATGCTGCGGAGCGTCGACCCCCGGCTCACCGACGAGCAGGCCGCGGCCAGGATCGACCGGGTCCTCGACGACGGCTCCGCCTACGAGATGTTCCTCCGGTGGGCGGTCGCGCAGGGGGCCGACGGCGCCGCCCTGGAAGCCGAGCGCCTCCCCGCCGCCACGCGGCGGCAGTTCGTCCGGGCGGCCGAGTCCGGCTGGATCACCCGGATCGAACCGCGGGCCGTCGGCAACGCCACCCTGCTGGTCGGGGCCGGACGCCTGGCCTACGACGCGCCGCTGGACCACGGCGCCGGCGTCCTGCTGCGGCACCGGGTCGGCGACCGCGTCGCCAAGGGCGACGTCATCGCCGAACTGCACTACGACCGGGGGGACGCGGACACCGCGAGGTCGCTCGTGGAGTCGGCCGTCCACCTCGGGGACGAAGCGGTCACCGCGCCGTCCGCTGTCCAGCAGATCTTCGAACCCTGAGGACCATGACATGTCTGTAACCGCCAGTGAAGGCGCCGAGAGCCCGGCGCGCACGGGGATCGCCATCGTCGGATGCGGCTTCGTCGCCGGCCTCTACCTCACCACACTGGACAACCACCCGGACCTCGAACTGATCGGGGTGTACGACATCCTGACCGAGCGCGCCGAGGCGGCCGGCGCGCGGCACGGGGTCGTCGTCTACGAGAAGCTGTCCGACCTCGTGGCCGACGACCGCGTGGACGTCGTCGTCAACCTGACGAACCCGGAGAGCCACGCCGAGGTGACACTGGCCGCCCTGGACGCGGGCCGGCACGTGTACACGGAGAAGCCGATGGCCACCACCGTCGAGGACGGCCGGCGGATCACGGAGGAGGCCGAGCGCCGGGGGCTGGTGGTGGCGTGCGCCCCCGCGAACTTCCTCGGCGAGGCGTTCCAGACGCTGTGGCGCGAGGTCAGAGCCGGGTCGATCGGCACGCCCCGCCTCGTCTACGCCCAGCTCGACGACGGCATCATCCACCTGATGGGCTGCGAGACCTGGCGCAACCACCTGGGCGTCGCCTGGCCGTACCGGGAGGAGTTCGCCGTCGGGTGCACGATCGAGCACGCGGGCTACCACCTGGTGCCCCTGACCGCCATGTTCGGGGCGGTGCGCAAGGTCGTCTCGGACCAGGCCACCCTCATGCCGGACAAGTTCCCCCCGGGGGAGTCCGGCCCGGTCGGCCCCGACTTCATGACCGCCTCGCTGACCTTCGAGGACGGCGTCGTGGCCCGGCTGACGTGCAGTATCGTCGCGCCGCACGACCGGTCGCTGACCGTGATCGGCGACGCCGGGGTGCTCCGCCTCACCAACTGCTGGGACTTCGGCTCCCCCGTCACCCTGCGGACGGTCAAGGCCGGCGACGCGGCGTACCTCGTCGACGACCACGAGGTGCCGCCCGTGCGGCCGTACGTCCGCACGGACGGTACGGAGGCCGACCACGACATGGACTTCGCGCGCGGCATCGCCGAGATGGCCGCCGCCGTCCAGGAGGGGCGGACGTCGCGGCTGTCCACCCGCCACGCCCTGCACGTCCTCGAAGTCACCCTCGCCCTGGCCGAGTCGGCCGGGACCACCGGGATCACCTCGGAGTTCGACCGGCCGGAGCCGCTTTCGTGGGCGAACTGAGCCCCCCGCCGCCGACGCCCGGACCCGGCCGGGCCGCGACCGGCCGGGCGCGGCCCAGGATGCGGCCGATCGCGGGGCTGCTGCCGCTGGCCGGCGCCGGCCCGGTCGCGGCGACGGTCGCGTGCGACGTGCTGCTCGGGGTACTGCCGGTGGTCTTCGTGGTCAGCGGCAGCGTCATGGTGGGCCGGATTCCCGCCGCCGTGGCCGCCGGCACCGGCTCCGCGCGGTGGACGGCGGTGCTGGCGGCGTTCGCCGTGGCGGCCGCCGCGTTCACCGGGCAGCAGCTGGTGGCGCCGTTCCAGGCGGCGCTCGGCGAACTGGTCGCCCGACGCGTCGACGGCAGGCTCTTCGACCGCCTCATCGCCGCGGCCCTGCGCGGTCCGGGCATCGGCCCGCTGGAGGACCAGCGGCTGCTCGAGCACCTCGGAGAGGCCCGCCGCGAGTTGGAGTTCGGCGCCGACAGCCCCGGCAAGGCGTGCGCCGGCCTGCTGCACCTGACCGCCCGCGGGATGCAACTGGCCGGCTGCGTCGCCGTCATCGGGTACTGCTACTCCTGGCCGGCCGGGATCGCCGTCCTGGTGGCGGTCCTGGCGCTGCGGCACGGGCTGCGCACCGGCCTGCGCAAGCACATGGACAACTGGGTGGCCCTGGCCGGGCACCGGCGCGAGGAGCGCTACCTGCGGGACCTGGCCACGCGCGCGGCGGCGGGCAAGGAGATCCGGATCTTCGGCCTGGCCCCCTGGCTGCGGGAACGCCACCGCACCGCCGCCCTCGCGTGGATGGTCCCCGCGGCGGCCGAGCGCCGCCGGCTGCTGCTGTGGCCCTACCTGCGCTACACGGCCTTCGGCCTGCTGGTCACGGCGGCGGTGCTGGCCGCGGTGGCCGCGGCAGGCGCGGGCGGCACCTCGCTGACCGACCTGGCACTGGCCACCCAGGCCGTGCTGATCGCCGTCCGGCTCGGCGAGTTCTACCCCGAGTCCGACATGCAGACGCTGCTGGGCATGAACGCCCACCGCGCGCTGACGGCGTTCGAGCGCGGCGTGGGACACCACGCAGTCCGCGAACCGGCCCGGTCCGGCGGGACGCAGGCGGCGCGGCCGCCCGTCCCCGCGCCGGCCGGCGAGATCAGGTTCACCGGGGTGTCCTTCGGCTACCCCGGCCGGGAGCCGGTCTTCGACCGCCTCGACCTGCGGATCGCCGCCGGGAAGTGCACCGCGATCGTGGGGGTCAACGGCGCCGGGAAGACCACCCTGGTCAAGCTGCTCACCCGGCTGTACGAACCCGACGAGGGCCTGATCACCGTGGACGGCAGCCCGCTGCGCTCCTTCCCGGTGGACGCCTGGCGGGCCCGGGTCGCCGTCGTCTTCCAGGACTTCAACCGGTACGAGGCCAGCGCCTTCGACAACGTTCGCTACGGCGCCGCCCACCGCGCGGACACCGCCGCCGTCCGGGAGGACGTCCGCGCGGCGGCACGGGACGCGGGGGCCGCCGCCGCACTCGCCCCGCTGCCCGACGGCTTCGACACCCCGCTGGCGAAGCACCTGGCCGGCGGCACCGACCTGTCCGGCGGGCAGTGGCAGCGTGTCGCGCTCGCCCGCGCCCTGTTCCGGCTCCGGCGCGGCGGCGGGGTGCTGGTGCTCGACGAACCGACCGCCAGCCTCGACGTGCGCGCCGAGGCCCGCTTCTTCGAGGAGTTCGTCCGCGAGGGGGCGACCACCGTGCTGATCTCGCACCGCTTCTCCACGGTGCGGCACGCCGACCACATCGTCGTCCTCGCGGGCGGGCGGGTGAGCGAGCAGGGCTGCCACGACGAACTGCTGCGCGCGAAGGGCGAGTACGCGCGGCTGTTCCGGCTCCAGGCGGACCGCTTCGCCGCAGACAGCCCCGCGCCGGAGGGACCGGGGGTGCCCGTGTGAACAGCCTCTTCGCCGCCGCCGCCGGGCTGCTGGCCATGTGCTGGCGGCAGAGCAGGAGCAGGACCCTCACGGCCCTCGGGCTGATGGTGGCCGGCGGCACCGCGATGCCGCTGGGCGGCCTCGGCCTGCGCGTCCTCTTCGACGCGGCGCGCGCCGGCGACAGCGGCCGGGCGGTGGCCGCCGGCGTCGCGGTCGCGCTGCTGCTGGTCGCGGCGCTCACCTGCGGCCACTTCGCGCACATCGCGTACTTCGAACTGGCCGAGATGAACATGCTCCGCTACGGCGACGAGCTGATCGGCCTCGCCAACGGGACCGCCGGCCTCGACAGCCACGAGAGCCCGCGGCGCGCCGACCAGTTCACCGTCCTGGAACGCGAGGTCCAGCAGACCCGCAACACCCTCCAGGCGCTGCTCACCCTCGCCGGGCTCGGCGCCGGGCTGCTGCTGACCGCCGTCATGCTCGCCCTGCTGCACCCCGTGCTCCTGCTACTGCCCCTGGCCGCCGTGCCGCCGGTGCTGGTGGGACGCCGCGCCGAAGGGCTCATGGACGCGGCCAGGAGCACCACGGCCGAGCCGACCCGGCGGGCGCTGAACCTCTTCCGCCAGGCCACCGACGCGGCCTCGGCCAAGGAACTGCTCGCCTACCAGTTGGAGGGCGAGGTGCGCACCTCCCACGGCGCCCTGTGGGACCAGGCGAGCGGCGTCCTGTGGCGGGCACAGCGCCGGGCCGCCGCGCTGCGCGCCCTGAGCCAGCTGGTGTTCGCCGCCGCCTACGCGGGCGCGGTGCTGCTGATGCTGCGTCAAGCCGTCACGGGCCGCGCCACGGTGGGCGACGTGGTGCTGGTCGTCGTCCTCGCCGCGCAGGCCAACACGCAGGTGGCGCAGACCGTCGGGCTGCTGCCGGACCTGCAGCGCCTGACGGGGGTCGACCGGAGGCTGCGCGAGCTGCGGCAGCCCCTCGACCCGGCCGCGGCGGTCCCGGACACCGCGCCGCCGTCCCCGACGGTCCCCGACTCGCCGCCGCCGGCCCCGGCGGCCGCCCTCGCGGAACCCGCTCCGGCGCCCGGACCTGCCCCGCGCCGCCTCCCCGCGGCGCCCCGGGCCGCCGTCGTGCCCGAGCGCGTCCGGGACGGCATCACCCTGAGCGGGGTCTCGTTCGGCTACCCCGGCGCCGCGGCGCCCTCGCTTCGGGACGTGGACCTGCGTCTCCCGGCCGGCGCCGTCGTCGCGCTCGTCGGCGAGAACGGGGCCGGCAAGTCGACCCTGGTCAAGCTGGTGTGCGGGCTCTACCAGCCCACCGCCGGCGCGATCCTGGTGGACGGCACCGACCTGAGGAGGCTCCCGCCGGAGGACTGGCGGGCCCGGACAGCCGCCGGGTTCCAGGACTTCGTCAGGTACGAACTCGCCGTCCGGCAGGCCGTCGGTGTGGGCGACCTGCCGCGTGAGCACTCGGAGCAGGCCGTACGCGCCGCCCTGGAGCGGGCGCGGGCCGCCGACGTGCTCGACCCGCTGCCGGACGGCCTCGCCACCCGGCTCGGCCGGAGCTACACCGACGGAACCGAACTCTCCGGCGGCCAGTGGCAGAAGCTCGCCCTCGGCCGGGCGTTCATGCGCGAACGGCCGCTGCTGCTCGTCCTCGACGAGCCGACCTCGGCCCTCGACGCCGGGGCGGAGCACGCGCTCTTCGAACGGTACGCGGAGCACGCCGGGCGGACCGCGGCCGACGGCGGCGTCACCCTGCTGGTCTCGCACCGCTTCTCCACGGTCCGTATGGCCGACCTCATCGTGGTCCTGGCCGGCGGCCGGGTCGCCGAGGCCGGCAGCCACGCCGATCTCGTCGCCCGCGGCGGCCTGTACGCGGAGCTGTACGCGCTCCAGGCCAGCGCCTACCGCTGAACGCGCCTGCTGCCGAGCACACCGCTCAGCGCGCCGACCCGTCCGCGGTGCCTCCCGCCCGGCTGCGGCGCGGCGACCGCCTCCGGGACCTCGCCGCATCGCGCCGCGGCCGGGCGGGAGAGCACGCCCCCGAATACCTGGTGCCCGAACACGGGCGGAAGTTATGATTCGCGGGTGTCGAATGAGGAGATACTCGCCGATCGGCTCCGTGCAGCAGGGTACGCCGCGAAAGAGGTGGAAAAGGCCGCCGGCGGTGTGGTGGCCGTCGCGGGTCTGGTGACGCTCCAGGACGGCACCGAGATATTCGCGAAGACCCTGCTCGGACCGGATCGGGACATATTCCCGGTCGAATCCACCGGTCTGTCCGAACTCCGCGCACTCGGCGGGGCGAACACCCCGGAGGTGCTGCTCGCCTCCCCGCGGCTGCTGGTGCTCGAAAGAATGCGGCCGCGTCCGGACGACGGGCGCTTCTGGGAACAACTCGCCCACATGCTCGCCGCCCTGCACGCGTCCACCGTCTCCGACCGCTTCGGCTGGCACCGCGACGGCTGGCTGGGCCGCATGCGCCAGGACAACACCTGGGAGCCGGACGGCCACACGTTCTTCGCCGAACGGCGCATCCTGCGCTGGCTCCCCGAACCGCTGGTCGAGGCCGCGTTCGACCGCGAGGAGCGGCAGGCCCTGGAACGGCTGTGCGCGGCCCTGCCCGAGCTGGTTCCGCCCCAGCCCCCGTGCCTGACCCACGGCGACCTGTGGCAGGAGAACGTCGTCGCCACGGCCGCCGGGGCCCCCGTGCTCATCGACCCCGCCGTGTCGTACAACTGGCCCGAGGTCGACCTGAGCATGCTGTGGTGCTCCCCGCGGGTGGCGGCGGCGGATCGTTTCTTCGCCGTGTACCGGGAGGTCGCCCCGCTCCAGGACGGCTGGGAGGAGCGGATGCCGCTCCTCCACCTCCGCGAACTCCTCAGCGTCATCGCCCATGACGACGACGACTGGGGCGCCGCCGAGGCCGTCCGGAAGGTCATCGCGCCGTTCCGGAGGACCGGCGCCTCTCCTGCCGGGCCGCGTCGTACGCGCGAAAGTGCCGGCTGAGCATGGGACCCACCTCGGCCCACTCCGGGTAGTCCGCGTAGTCGAAGGAGCAGGGTGAGAAGCGGAAGGCAGGATCGCCGACGTCGATCCTGCCCCCGTTCCCGTCGAGGTGGTCGAGGAACGCCTGCGACTCCCCGACGACGGAGCGGTGCAGCAGCCGCCACTCGCCCGACGAGTAGGCGGCGACCCTCCTGGCCAGGCGGCGCTGAGCGGAGGCGGTCCACTTGACGTGGTGGACCTGGGCGTGGATGTCGGCCACCGGGACGCCGCGGCCGGTCCACGCGTAGTGCTGGCCGAGGTCGAGTTCCACCGTGCCCCGGGCGAGCGTCACCTTCGTCGGCCTGCCGTCGAGCAGCCGGAAGGTGAGGAAGCCGGCCAGCGGGTACTGGCGCCACAGCGGCGTCCGGCCGTGCGGGGCCAGGTCGGTGAGGCGGCCGTCGGCGGCGACGCGGTCCAGGAAGGCGCCCTCGACGAAGTCGAACCCCCGCCGTTCGCAGTGCTCTACGACCTCGGAGAGCGGCCTGTCGTAGACGTGGAACTCGTCCAGGTCGGCGACCACCCACCAGTCGTCCGGGTGGGCGGCCATCTGCTCGCGGATGAGTTCGGCGTTGAGGTCCTCGTGCCAGGGCGCCACGCGGACTCCGGCGAAGTCGAGTCCGGCCGCCCGCATCACCGCCACGGAAGGCTCCAGGCTCTCGTCGTCCCGGCTTTCCACGTGGCGTACCACGTGGAACTTCTCCACCCCCAGATCGCGGTAGTGGGCCAGCGAATAGGGAAGCAATGAGACATCGCCGCCCACGACGGAGACAAATCGTAGAGTCATGTCCAACCCTGAGTCGGTCCACTGGCGCCACGTCAGTGAATTACTGTTCAGCGCCTCCGTCATCCTGTCAAGCCTCGACCAACCGGATCCGACGACCGGCCCGAATCACCCCGCGAGGAAAGGTATGGACCGAATATGAGGCCGAGAACGCGTATGGGATGGTTCCTGGCGCACGAGGAATGGCAGCCGGAGTCGCTGGTCGAGCAGGGCCGGCTGGCCGAGGAAGCCGGCTACGACGCGCTTCTGGTCTCCGACCACCTCCAGCCCTGGGTGGACGCCGGCGGGGCCGCCGGGTTCAGCTGGGCGACGCTGGGCGCGCTGGCCGCCGCCACCCGGAGCGCGGCGCTGATATCGGCGGCCGTGTGCCCGCTGTTCCGGATGCACCCGGTGCTGGTCGCGCAGGCCGCGGCGACCGTGGACCGGATCTCCCAGGGGCGGTTCGAGCTCGGCCTCGGCATGGGGCAGGCCGTCAACGAGCAGCCCCTGGCGGGCCCGCTGCCGCCGTACCGCGAGCGCCTGGAGCGGACCGCCGAGGCCGTGCGGCTGATCCGCCCGCTGCTCCAGGGCGCGGAGGTGAGCTCCGACGGGCCGTACTACCCCGTGTCGGCCATGAGGCTGCACAGCCCCTGCCTCGCGCCGACGCCGCTGTACCTGGCCGCGTCCGGACCGCGGTCGGCCGAGGCCGCCGGACGGCTGGCGGACGGCGTGATCACCTCGGTGAAGGACGTCGCCCGTACCCGGCGGGAGGTCGTCGACGTGGCCAGGTCGGCCGCGGCGGCCGCGGGGCGCCGACCGCCCCGGGTGATCCTCACCTGCTTCCTGGTCCTCGCCCGGAGCGACGAGGAGGCGTGGCGGGCCATCCAGCCCTGGCGGGGCATGCGCACCCCCAACCGGCTGCGGGAGGGCAGCCCGCGCCGACTGCGGCAGGACGCCGACGCGTTGGGGCGCGAGACCGTCCTGCGGAGCTTTCCGCGCTACGGCGACGCCGCGGACGTGGTGGAGCTGTGCCGGACCATCGTCGACGGACTCGCCCCCGACGTCCTGGCGCTCCAGGTGGCGGCGGCCGACGGCACCTCGGCCCTGGAACTGCTGAGCGAGGTGCCCGAGCGGCTGCGGAGCTGAACCGGCCGGCCGGCGAAGCCGAACTGAGCAGCCGGCGGAGCTTGACTGAGCACATGCGGAGCTGAACTGGCTCCTCCCGGAGCTGAACTGAGCTGCCGCTCAGGGGAACTGAGCAGCTATCACGATGAGCTGGGGCAGGCTCAGCTCCGGCCGGAGCCGCCGGCCAGGGTGGCGAGCAGAGCCGCCTCCGTGGCGTCGACCATCCGCTGGAGGGTGAAGTGTTCGAGCACCTGCTCGCGGGCCCGCTTGCCCATGTCCTGGCGCAGCGCGTCGTCGGACACCAGGGTGAGCAGCGCGTCGGCGAGCCGGCCGGGGTCCGGGGACGGCACCAGAGCGGCGGACCCCGGCTCCCGCACCAGTTCGCCGATGCCCGGGAAGTCGACGGTCAGCAGCGGGCGGCCGGAGCTCATGGCCTCCAGCATGGCCAGGCTCAGGCCCTCCCCGGAGCTGGGCTGGGCGACGACGTCGGCCAGCGCGAGCACGTCCGGCATCAGGTCGAAGGTCACCCCGGTGTCGATGCGCACCACGTCCTCAAGCCCGTGCGCGGCGATCTCGGCCCGCAGCCTTCCGGGGTAGTCACCCGACGAGGAGCTGACGGCGCCGACGACGAGCAGCCGGGTGTCCGGCCGCCGGGCGTGCACCGCCGAGAAGGCCCGGACCAGCTCCAGGATGCCCTTCCGGAGCTTGAGTTGGGCGGCGCAGACGACGACGAGATCGGTCTCGGCGTAGCCGTAGCGCGCCCGGACCGCCGCCGTGTCGCGGTCCGGGCGGAACCGGGTGGTGTCCACGCCGTGCGGGATCAGCCTGGTGACGTCGGCCGAACCGTTCCTGCGGGCGCGTTCGGCGTAGTTCTCCGCGCAGGCCAGGACGAGCGAAGGGCGCAGGACCTCGTGGACGACGCGCAGCCGGGCGGTCCCCAGCGGCTGGCCCTCCGGTTCGTGCTCGTGGAAGGTCGCCACCCACGGAACGCCCCGGTCCAGGGCGATCCACTTTCCGGTCAGGGCGGCGTCGAGCGTGTTCGTGAACACCAGGTCCGGCCGCGACTCGTCGGCGCACGCGGCGATCTCCGGGGCCAGCGCGAAAGCCATCTGCTCCCACAGGACCTTGCTGGGGTCGTCGAGCAGCGCGCGGTACCCGGAGAGCCTGCGCACCGTCACCCCGCGCGGGTCGCCGTCGACGGCCTCTCCCGCGGGCGTGCCCCGCAGCCCGTCGGTCACCACCATGACCTCGTGCCCGCGGCCGGCGAGCCCCTCCGCGATCACGTGCGCATAGGTCTCCGCGCCTCCGGTGGTGGGGTGGAAGCTGGAAGCGATCATCAGCAGTCTCATGCCACTCCTGTCCCACCGACGGCATCACCGCCCCGATCATGCCCTGTTCGACCCAGCCGTAGTCCCGGCCGGCGGCCTCGGATCGGCCGGACCGGCAGCGGGCCCGCCGATCCGGCCGCCGTGCCCTGAGCCGTGCTCAGACGGCTCGATGACGTGAGCGGTTCGCCATGCGATCATCGGATCGGTGGGGGACGCGACCAGCGGGGGACGCGGTACTCGTGGCACAGGGGGTGCCGGCCGGCGTCCGCGGTCCGCCTCCCAGGGGTGTCTCCCGCCACCCGCTACCCGCCACCCGTCTTCCGAGCACGAAGGTGAGGTCACCATCGATGACCAGTGACGCGCTGCCCGGTACCGCCGACCCCACGACGCTCAGCGCCTGCCAGGACATGGCCGCGGAGTTCCGCCGGCGCGCGGCCCTCCACGTCACGGCCGACGTCGCCCTGCTCGACGCGTGCGCCGAGTTGGGGGAGCTGGCCGGGGCGTACCTGAAGCAGTCCGGCTACGCCCCCTCGGCCGGCGCGAAGGGCGTCGCGGGCGCCCCGCCGTCGGACCGGGTGCGGGCCGAGTTCGGCGACGCGCTCTTCGCCTTGCTCAGCTTCGCGGACGCGGCGGGGCTGGACGCCGAGGCGGAGTTCCTCGACACGATGAACCGGTACGAGGCACGGTTCGCCGGTGCGGGTTCCGCTGCGGGCTCGGGTGGGCGTTCGGGTGCCGGGACGGGTGAGCGGCGTGGGTGACTACCACGTCCACCTGCATCCCCACGCGCCGCGCCCGGACAGCCCTCCGCCCGGCGTGTACCCCCGGGGGCACGTCGACGCCTACGTGGAGCGGGCGCTGTCGCGCGGCGCCGCCGAGGTGGGCTTCACCGAGCACATGCACCGCTTCGTCGACCTGGAGTCCGTGGCCGCGGGGTTCTGGAACGTCGGTGATTCGGCCGACCTCACGGAGCGCTCCCGCCAGTACTACTACGACGAGTTGAACCTCCACCTCGACCGGTACACCGAAGCCGTGCTGGGCGCACGGGACCGCGGGCTGCCGGTGCTGCTCGGCCTGGAGGTCGACTTCCTGCCGGGGCGGATGGAGAAGATCCTCGACGTCCTCGCCGCGTACCCGTTCGACTACCTCATCGGGTCGGTGCACTGGATCGGCTCGTGGGCGGTGGACCACGACGGGATGACGGACGAGTTCGAACGACGCGGCGTGCGCCGCTCCTACGAGGACTACTTCGGGCTGGTCGCCGACCTGGCCGAGTCGGGCCTGGTGCAGGTGCTCGCCCATCCGGACGTGGTGAAGAAGTTCGGCCACCGCTGCGACGAGGAGCCGGTGGACCTCTACCGCCGCCTGGTCGACGCGGCACAGCGCGGCGGCGTGGCCTTCGAGGTGTCCAGCGCGGGGCTGCGCTACGAGGCGCTGGAACCGTACCCGGCGCCGACGCTGCTGCGGATGTGCCACGAGGCGGGGATCCCGATCACCCTGGCCAGCGACGCGCACTACCCGGACCAGGCCGCCGACCAGTACCGGACGCTCGTCCGGTACGCCCGCGCCGCCGGCTACCGGCGGCGCGTCAGGTTCCGCGAGGGCGGCGGGAGGGAACTGGTGGCCCTGCCCGATCCGGACCACGACGCCGACTGGCCGACCCCCGCTCCCGCCTGACGATCCGCCGCCCGCACCGTCCCGATCGCCGGCCCGGTGACCGGGACGGCGCGGTACCGGCGATGGTCCGCGTCGCCGCCGGTCAGCGGCCCTCCGCCGTCCGCCCGTCCGCTGCCCGGCCTTCCACCACCCGCTCGTCCGCTGCCCGCTCGTCCGCTGCCCGGACGTCCAGACCGAGGCGGACGGCACCGCGCACGATCGGGGTCAGCACGGCCGCGGCGGTGGAGTACAAGCGGCGCGGCACGAGGTTCCGAACCGCCCCCAGCGCCATGGTGGCGAGAGCGCGGCGGGCGACGGGAGTCGACATCGCGGCCGCGGGGGAGACCCGGGCGTCCAGGGACGCGCCGACGGCGGCGGCGCGCAGGCCGAGGCTGAACGCGGCGAGCCACAGCTCGAAGAGGAGGTGCTCGCCGAGCAGGCTCCGGCCGCGCTCCGCACCCGGCTCGCCGCGCAGGGCCTGCCGGCCCATTCCCCGCAGGTCGCCCTCGGAGAAGCCCAGGCCGCCGAGGACCTCCACGGCCCGCACCTTGCGCCAGCCCTCGGCCGCCAGCGGGTCGCGCAGGCGGAAGTACGCCCCGGGCTCACCCCACCACGCCATGGCCGGAACGGCGTCGACCCCCGTGACCGACCGCCGGAGGTCCACGCCGGGAAGGGGGGCGCCGGAGCTCCAGCAGGTGGCGCAGCGCATCCCGTGGTGGTGGTTGCCGGTCAGGCTGGAGACGTCCCGGTGCTCGACCAGGTTCGGGACGCTCACATGCGGGACGGTCCCGGTCGAGGCCAGGTAGCCGCGGAGTGCGACGTCGTCGGGCTCGTCGCCGCGCAGCGCCTCCGCGAAGTACTCGCTGACGGCCCTGGCCGTACCCGCCGGCATGATGACGGCCTGGGTCGGGACGTAGTTGTCGACCACCTCGGCCCAGCCGGCGCCGGTGAGCGCCGCGATCCGCGCCACGCCGCCGGTCCAGGCACCCCACTCGACGAAGAGGGAGGTCACGCCGTCCGGCCGGTGCTCGGTCAGCGACCGGGCGGCGGCCAGGAAGCCCTTCGTCAGCCGTACGTCGTCCTGCAGGACGAGGTGGTGTGTGGCGTCGGCTCCCACGGCGGCCCACGCCCGCTGGGCGGAGCGGAGCGAGCCGCGTTCCCCCTCCGGCAGGGTGTCGCAGACGACGCGGATGTCGAGCTGGGGATGGCTGTCCCGCAGCCGCTCGGCCATCTCCAGCCGGAGGCGGTGGGTCATGACCGCTATGGACAGGCGCCGGTGCTCCTCAGACAACCTGCAGTCCCTTCAACGGGTTCCGGGGGTCTCTCAGGGGTCGCGCTCGCGTCTGCATCCTCGCCCGCCGAGCCGGTGGCGGTCAATCAGACCGCGTCCGCCCCGCCGTTGCCGGCGGTGCCCCCGAACAGCCGCGGCGCCGCCCGCTCGTGGCGGACGTCTCCGCGGCCCCGCGGCCCTGGTGCCGCGGGTCGGGCTACCGCGGGGTGATGTCCGAGCCCCGGGCGCGGAAGTGTTCAGCTCGCCGACTCGCGGCGTTCTTGAGGGATATCGGCAGGTTTGCGTGGTTAGAGTCTGATCGAAGCACCGCTTGAACAAGGTCCGCGCACACCCCCGCCGGCGCCGCGTGAAACCTTCCCCGTCCGTATCCCGGCGCCACCCGCCGGCCCGACACGCGCACGCCGACCTGCGGCTGCGCCCTGCCCGCGGCGGCCGCGACCGGGTCGGCTCGCGGGCCCGTGGGGAGGGGGCGGCCACAAAGGTGCACCGAAGACCTGCACGGGTCTTCCGGGACGGGCCCCCGCGTGCGCACCATTCCTCAGGCAGGGACGAGCACGTGCCCCGCCGCCGGACGGAACGGAACGCGAAGGCCGGACCGCCGGCGGCCGGACGGCAACGGAAGGCATGCGTACGGCGACAGGCCGGACGCCGGCGCACGGCGCGCACAGCACGCAGGCCCGCAAGGCCCGCAGGGAACGCCACACCGCAAGCTCCGCACGTACCGGTCGCACCGCAAGCGCAGCACGGCACAAGCACCGCCCGCACAGCACAAGCACAGCACAAGCACCGCACACTCCCCGCACGCGCGGGGAACCTCGCACCGCCCGCACGGCAAGGGCCGGACGGCGCGCACCGGACGGACCAGGACACGCCAGGACGGCACCAGGGCCGGCCTGGGCCGGTCCACACCGGGGCGGCGCCGGGGGCTTCGTCACGTCATCGACACGAAGGGGTCAACATGTCCGTATCCCGGAGATCGGTCCTCAAGCTCACCGGCGGCGGTGTCGCCGCGGCAGGTCTCGTGACAGCGGTCCCCGCGGCGGCGGGCGCGAGCACCACGGCTGGGTCCGCCTCCGGACCGGCGGGTGGCGCGGTGGCGTCCGGCCCGGTTCCCTCCGCGCCCGTCGTGCTGCCGGGGTCGGCGGCGGCGGTGAAGAAGGCGCGGGCGCTGGTCGCGCAGATGACGCTGGACGAGAAGATCGCGTACTGCCACGGGGTGCCGGCCGGCAAGGGCTACACCGGGCTGATCCCCGCGAACACCCGGCTGGGCCTGCCCGCGCTGCGGTTGGGGGACGGTCCGAGCGGGGTCGGCAACGGCTCCGTCGGGGTGACGCAGTGGCCGGACTCGAAGACGCTGGCCGCCTCCTGGGACCCCGACCTGGCCGAGGCGTACGGCAAGGCGTACGGCGCCGAGCACGCGGCCAAGGGCCACAACATCGCGCTGGCTCCCTGCATCAACATCCTGCGGCTGCCGCACTGGGGGCGGTCCTTCGAGACGTACACCGAGGACCCCTACCTCAACAGCCAACTGGTGATCGGGGCGGTCAAGGGCATCCAGTCCAACCACGTCATGGCCACGGTCAAGCACTTCGTGGCGAACAACCAGGAGACGCTGCGCAGCTCGATCGACGCGATCATCTCCCAGCGCGCGCTGGAGGAGCTGTACTTCCCCGGCTTCAAGGCCGCGGTGCAGCAGGGCGGCACCGGCGCGATCATGACCTCGTACAACAAGGTCAACGGCAACTGGTCCTCGGAGCACCGGCTCCCGGTGCAGGACACGCTGCGGGACACCTGGGGGTTCGACGGGCTGGTGATGTCGGACTGGGGCGGTACGCACTCCACCGTGCAGACCGCCAAGGCCGGCTCCGACATGGAGATGCCCGGCGGCACCTACCTGGCCGACGCGCTGAAGACCGCGGTCACCGACGGCTCGGTCAGCGTGGAGACGCTGGACGCGATGGTCACCCACGTGCTCACCGCGGCGCTCCGGGTGGGCCTGGTCGACCACCCGGTGGTGGACCCGGTGACCGCGGTGGACACGGTCGTCAGCACCCAGGAGCACCTGGACCTCGCCCGCGAGATCTCGGTGAGCGGCAGCGTCCTGCTCCGCAACAGCGGCGGCGTCCTGCCGCTGGCCGCGCCGAGGTCCATCGCGGTGATCGGCGACGCCGCCGACGCCCACCCGCAGACCCACGGCGGCGGCTCCGGCAGCGTCAACGCCACCGGCACCGTCTTCAGCGCGCTGGCCGGGATCAGGGCCCGGGCCGGGTCCGTCCCCGTCACCTACACCCCGGGCACCCTCGGGATCGCGGCCCCGCCGGTCGCGCCGGCCTCGGTGTTCGGCGCCGGGCTGACCGCGACCTACTACCCGGGCACCGCCTTCACCGGCACCCCGCTGGGCACCGAGACCCTGCCGAACCTGGACTGGAGCAGCGCGCCGAGCGCCGTCGCCGCCGCGGCCGCCACCGGCTGGTCGGCGAAGTACACCGGCACGTTCACCGCGGCCACGGCCGGCGGCTACCGCTTCTCGGTCAGCGCGGGCGGGGCGGTCACGGTGGCGATCGACGGCTCGACCGTCCTGACCTTCGTCACCGGCGCCGAGTCCGTCCAGAACGGCCTGGTGGACCTCACGGCCGGCGCGCACGACATCACCGTCACCTACGTCTCGCCGGCCGTGGCGGCGGGCGGCCGCGCACCCCGGGCCAGCCTGCACCTGGGGCTGCAGGCGAACTACGACGCGCTCATCGCGCAGGCCGCCGCCGCGGCGAAGCAGGCCGACGTGGCGGTGGTGGTCGTCGCCGACGTCACCAGCGAGGGCATGGACCGCTCCACGCTGGCGCTGCCCGCCGACCAGGACCAGCTCGTCTCCGCGGTGGCGAAGGCCAACCCCCGCACCGTCGTGGTCCTCAACACCGCGGGCGCGGTGCTGATGCCGTGGCTGTCCGAGGTGAAGGGCGTGATCGCCAACTGGTACGGCGGACAGGAGCAGGGCAACGCGGTGGCCGCCATGCTCTTCGGCGACGCCGAGCCGGGCGGCCGGATCACCGAGACCTTCCCCGCCGACGACGACCAGGGCCCGGCGAAGACCACCGTCGAGTTCCCCGGCGACGGCGTCCAGGTCTACTACGACGAGGGACTGGCCATCGGCTACCGCTGGTACGAGAGCAGCGGTGAGAAGCCGCTCTTCCCGTTCGGGTACGGCCTGTCCTACACCACCTTCGCCCTGACCGACCTGCGCACCAGCCGCGCCTCCGACGGGACGGTCCGGGCCACGGTCAAGGTCACCAACACCGGCCACCGCGCCGGCGCCGAGGTCGTCCAGCTCTACGTCGAGTCGCCGAAGGCGGCGGGCCAGCCGGCCAAGCAGCTCAAGGCGTTCGCGAAGGTCAGGCTCGACGCCGGCAAGTCGACCACCGTCACCCTCGACCTCGGCGCCGACGCCTTCGCCAGCTGGATCAACGCCAGCACCGGCTGGACCGTGCTGCCGGGCACCTACGGCATCCACGTCGGCACCAACGCCGCCGACCTGCCCCTGAGCACCCGGATCACCGTCAAGTAGGCGCAGCCGGGCGGCACACCACCCGGGCCCCGCCGGAACACCCCCGCGGCCGGGGCATCACACCCCGGCCGCGGGGCCGACGGACCCCGGACCCGGAACCCCGGGCCGCCGAGCCGCCGGACCGGCGGCCACCCGGGTACGCTCACCGGTTCATGACCGACACCCGCAGGGAACGCCTCCGCGCCACGTTCACCGAGGACGCGGAGCTCTACGACCGGGCGCGCCCCGGCTACCCGCGGCAGCTGTACGAGGACCTGGCGGGGCTGTCGGCACTCGGCCCGGGCTGCCGGGTCCTGGAGGTGGGGTGCGGCACCGGCAAGGCGACGGTGCCGCTGGCGGCGCGCGGCTGCCGGGTCACGGGCGTCGAACTCGGCGCGGAGATGGCGCGGGTGGCGCGGCGGAACCTGGCGGCCTACCCGGACGCGGAGGTCGTGGTGGCCGCCTTCGAGGACTGGCCGCTGCCGGCGGAGCCCTTCGACCTGGTGCTCGCGGCGACGGCCTTCCACTGGATCGACCCGGCCGTCCGGACGGCCAGGGCGGCCGACGCCCTGCGGCCCTCGGGCGTGCTGGCGGTCGTCTCCACCCACCACGTCAAGGGCGGCAGCGAGGAGTTCTTCGCCCGGACCCAGCCCCTCTACGAGCGCTTCGACCCCGCGACGCGGCCCGGTCTGCGGCTGTCGCCGGCCGAGGACATCACCTCGGACGCGGCCGCCGAACTCGCCGTCTCCGGCCGCTTCGGCCCGGCCGCGATCCGCCGCTACGCGTGGGACCTGGCGTACACGACCCGGGAGTACCTGGACGTGCTCCTCACCTACTCGGGCCACCGCGCCCTGCCCGCGCCGGCGCGCGAGGGGCTGCTGGCGGGCATCGCCGACCTCATCGACAACAGCTACGGCGGGAGCATCACCAAGCGCTACCTGACGGAGCTGACGACCGCCGAGCGGCTCCCCTGAAGCCCGGCCGGACGCGGCCTGGGCGGCCTGGACCCGAACGGGTGCCTGGTGCTCGCTGCCCGGTGGTCCGTGCGCGGACGATGACGGGAACTGCAATTTTGGGGCATGTTCTTGTCAACTACGTGCATCTGCTGCGTCAATAGACGGCACCAGGCCCTGGGCCCGCCGAGTCGTGGCGGTCCGACCGATCCTTGCGAGGTTGTGTCCTGTGACATCACCCCTTGCCCGGCGCGCCCGAACGGCGCTGGCCGGCTGCGGTGCGATAGCGCTCGCCTTCTCCGGGGCGCTGCTGGCGGCCCCCGGCGCCGCCGCAGCGGCTCCGGCGGCCAGCCCGGCCCCGTACCCCGACTACGCGCCCACCCCGCCGATGGGGTGGAACGACTGGTCGTACTACCAGTGCGACATGGACGAGCAGACCATCCTCGGCAACGCCCGCGCCCTGGTGAGCAGCGGGCTGGCAGCCGACGGCTACGACACGGTCACCACCGACGACTGCTGGATGTCCGGCAGCCGGAGCAGCACCGGCGACCTCGTCCCCGACCCGGTGAAGTTCCCCGACGGCATGGCCTACGTCGGCGCCCGACTGCACGCGATGGGACTCAAGTTCGGCATCTACGAGGACGCGGGCACCAAGACCTGCGGCGGCTACCCCGGTTCGCTGAACCACTGGCAGCAGGACGCCGACCTGTTCGCGAAGTGGAAGGTCGACTACGTCAAGCTCGACGGCTGCAACGTGCCCACCACGCCGGGCGAGACCGACGAGCAGAGCTACCACGACACGTACTCCGCGTGGAGCCGGGCGATGCTCGACACCGGCCGCAAGATGGTCTTCTCCGTCTCCGCGCCCGCCTACTTCCAGGGCACCGCCGACTGGGACAAGGTCATCGGGTGGTCCGCGCAGGTCGGCAACCTGTGGCGGGAGGGTGCCGACATCGCCCTCGGCCAGGAGAGCGGCCCGGCCAAGTGGAGCTCCCTGCTCTACAACTACCAGTACAACGCCGACCTGGCCGACCTGCAGAGCCCCGGCCGCTGGAACGACCCGGACTTCCTGCTCGCCGGCGACTCCGGCCTGAGCCGCGACGAGATGCAGAGCCAGATGTCGCTGTGGGCCATGATGGCCGCGCCGCTCATCTCCAGCACCGACCTCACCCACCTGTCCGCGGACGCCCGCGCCGTCCTGGGCAACAAGGACGTCATCGCCGTCGACCAGGACCGGACCGGCCTCCAGGGCCGGATCGTCCAGCAGGGCGCCGACTACGACGTCCTGTCCAAGCAACTGGCCGGCGGGGAACGGGCGGTGGCCCTCTTCAACCGTTCCGACTCCGCGCAGACGATCACCACGACGGCCGCCGCCGCGGGCTTCGGGAAGGGCTCGTCCTTCGTTCTGAAGGACCTGGTGACGAAGAAGTCCACCGTCACCACCGGGACCATCTCCGCCGACGTCCCGCCGCACGCCACCGTGCTCTACCGGGTCAGCGCGGGCGGCGGCCACGGCACCGCCCCCGCCACCGCGATCACCTGGAAGGACGTCAGCACCGCCGGCCACCCCGGCACCTACCGGGTGGAGCTGGCAGACCTCGGCCCGACGGGCCTCTCCGACACGGTGCTCTCCCTCGCCGGCCCCGACGGCGAGACGTTCGCCCCCAAGGAGGTGCGCCTGAACCGGGTGGCGCCCGGCGGCAGCGCCGGTGCCACGGTCACCGTGACCGGCCCCGGCTCCGCGCCGCCCGGAACGACCGTCGCCACCATCACGGCGACCGCCCGCTACCGGGCCGGGGCGGCGGGAGCCGACACGGTCAGCGGACCGCTGACCGTGACCACGGTGGTGCCGTACCCGTCACTCGCCTCGGCCTTCGACAACGTGGGGGCCACCGCGGAGAGCGCCACGGCGCCGGGCGACTTCGACGGTGACGGCGACAGCTACTCCGCCGACGCGCTGACCCAGGCCGGCGCCGCCCCGGGCGCCACCGTCACGGCCAACGGCGCCACCTTCACCTGGCCGGACGCCGCTCCGGGCACCCCGGACAACGTCTCCACCGACGGCCAGCAGATCGAGCTGACCGGCCAGGGCGGCCAGCTCGCCTTCCTGGGCGCGGAAGCCGGGTTCACCGCCGGGGACGTCACCGTCACCTACACCGACGGGACGACCAGCACCGGCTCCCTCGGCTTCCCCAACTGGTGCTGCACGGACAACACGACCTACGGCGCGAAGGTCGCCATCACCACCGACCACCGCGACACCCCGTCCGGCCCGGCCAACTTCGGCACGAAGTACCAGGTCTTCACCAACACGGTCCCGCTGACCGCCGGCAAGACGGTCGCCGCCGTCACCCTCCCTGAGCAGCCCGCCATCCACGTCTTCGCCCTCGCCCTCCAGCCCTGACCCGGAGGGCCACCCGCCGGAGCGGGACCCGGGCACGCCCGGGCCCCGCTCCACCGGGTCCCGCTCGGCGCCGTACGCAGGGCGCGGCACCTTCCGTACTCGGCGGATACGGACTCCGGGGACGACGTGTACGGGCCGTTGGGCGGTCCGCTTCTCGTCCGGGGAGCTCAGCCTCTCCCGGCAGGGTGTGCCCCGCTCAGACCCCGCCGGTCGCGGGGCTAGCTGATCGTCCAGGTCTGGTTGGAGCCGCCGTTCGGCGTCCACTGCTCGACGAGCGCGCCGTCGGAGGTGGAGCCGCTGACGATGTCCGCGACGAGGCCGCTGGCCGCGTCGACCAGGACGTAGCTCGCGTTCGTCGCCGAGGTGTAGCCGCCGGTGGCCTGGAGCACCCACTGCTGGGAGGCGGTGGAGGCGCAGGCGCGGATGTCGAGCCGGGCGCCGGTGGTGGTGGAACCGGAGGGCACCTCAAGGCACTTGCCGCTGCCGACGCCGGTGAGCGTGTAGGTGCCGCCGGCCACCCGGTGCAGGGTCCACTGCTGGTTGGTGCCGCCGTTGGCCGGCCACTGGTCGACGCCCGTGCCGTCGGCGGTGGCCGCGCCGACCACGTCCAGCCGTTCGCCGCTGTTGGCCGCGGTGAGCTGGCGGGTGCCGTCCGCCGGGTTGGCGGTGCCGGTCCAGGTGCCTGCCGTCACGTCGAGGGTCCAGCTGTTCTGCCAGGAGACCGCGGCCGTCGTGCCGTTGAGGGTCAGCGGCAGCCACACCTCGGGGGACGAGCCGAGGTCGCCGGTGGTCCACCGGTCGGCGGCGAAGACGTAGGAGGTGCCGCTGCCGCCGGCCACCGGGATGACGTTGGCCGTCTGGGAGTTGTACGTGTCGGTGCCGACCGGCGCGAAGGTGCGGAAGGAGGACCAGGTGCCGGTGAGGGAGGTGGCGGTCGCGTAGACGTTGTCGTTGGTGGACCAGCCGCTCAGATGCGACCCGAAGAGGTAGTACGTCCCGTTCACCTTGACCATCGCCGGCGCCTCGTAGTCGCCGAACACCTTCACGGAGCTCGCGACGGACAGGTAGTCGGCGGACAGCTTGTCGATGCGCAGGCCGTTGGCGCGGTCCTCGGTGAGCAGGTACGCCGATCCGTCGGTGTCCTGGAACAGGCCGATGTCCCGGCTCTGCTGGCCCAGCGGCTGGAAGCTGCCGCGGTACGCGTACGGCCCGCACGGCGTCGAACTCGTGGCGACGCCCACCTTGGCCTCGCCGTACGAGCTGTTGTCGATGTGCAGGTACATCACGTACGTGCTCGTGGCGGAGTTGTAGACCACCTTGGGGCGCTCCACCACGCGATTGGGGCCGAGGTCGCCGCCGTCCTGGCGGGTGAGGGCGTCCGACTGCCGGGTCCAGTGCGCGAGATCGGTGGAGCTGTAGCAGGAGACCGACTGGAAGGCCGCGTCGGACGACGACTCGCCTGCCTTGTTCTCGCCGAAGCCGTACCAGGTGGAGCCGGCCTTGACGATGCCCAGGCCGTGCAGCTGGAGCGCGTTGCCCGCGCTGTCCTGCCACGCGGCTCCGGGGGAGAACGTCGCCGTGGTCGCGGCCGGCGCCTTCGTCGCGGCGGCGAGCGAGCCGGCGACCGCGAGCAGGACGGCCGCCGCGAGCAGCAGCCACGAGGGGAGCGGGCGGGGGCGGTTCCGGCGGGGTGCGATGACGACCGGTGGGGCGGACATGTGTCACCTCTCGGGGCTGAAGTCGGTTGCGGTCGAAGGGATTCGGGAGCCGGGAGACGGGGAGTCGGGTGTGGGGGTGGGGGAGTGGGCGGCGCGGGCGGATGGTTGCGCAAACATTCGCCGCGCCGCGGGCATCCGCTCCCTGGTCCGTGAGCCGGCTACGGAGTGTCGTCCGGTCGGCGGTGCGCGTCAAGGCCTCGCGGATTCCGCGGTCGACCGACGGATCGTCAAGGAGGCGTACGGAGGTGGCTGCTCGTCGTGGTGCCGCGGTTCGGGCGGTCCGCGCGGAGTTCGCGAGTCGGCCAAGGGGGCTGGCCGGTAACGGCGTTCGCCCGCCCGAACGCGGGTCGGCGGTCCGCGACTCGGCGGTCGGACGGCGCTGATCCCGCGCGCCGCCGCTCCGTTCGGGCCCGAGTCTTGACGGCCGTCCGGGCTGGTGCCAGCATCGCCGTCACCGAAATGTTTGCGTAAACCTCCTCGCCGTCGCACGGCCATGGTTGCGCAACCATCCCCGTCCGCTCCCATGCGACCGGACACCGCAGTCCACCACGTCAGGGATGAGCCATGGCCGTCATTTCACCGCCCGGGGCAGGTGCCGGGGGCGTCCGGCGCTCCGCACGCCCCGCGCGCCCGGGACAGCGTCCGCGATGGGCCGGGTGGGGCTTCGTGAGCCCCTTCCTGGTCGCCTTCGCGCTGGTCTTCCTGGCGCCGATCGTGTACTCGGTCCATCTCAGCCTGTACCGGAACCAGTTGATCGGCGGCAACCACTTCGTCGGCCTGGCCAACTACACACAGGCCCTGCACGACCACGAGTTCTGGTCCGGGCTGGGGCGGGTGGGACTGTTCCTCGTGGTCCAGGTGCCGATCATGCTGGGCATCGCCCTGCTGGTGGCGCTCGCGCTGGACAGCGGGCGGCTGTACGGCCGGGACTTCTTCCGGATCTCGATCTTCCTGCCCTACGCGGTGCCCTCCGTGGTGGCCGCGCTGATGTGGGGCTTCATCCTGGGCGACCGCTTCGGACTGGTGGCGAGCGTCAACGCGCACCTGCACACCTCGATCCCGGACCCGCTCGCCCCGCACTGGGTGCTGGCCGGCATCGGCACCATCGTCACCTGGGAGTTCGTCGGCTACAACATGCTGATCTTCTACGCGGCGCTGCGGACGGTCCCCGAATCGCTCTACGAGGCCGCGGAGATCGACGGGGCCGGGCAGTGGCGGATCATCGCGGCGGTCAAACTCCCCGCGATCCGCGGCGCGCTGGTGATCACCACCGTCTTCTCGATCATCGGCAGCTTCCAGCTGTTCAACGAGCCCAGCATCCTCAAGAGCCTGGCGCCGAACGCCATCACCACCTACTTCACCCCCAACACCTACACGTACGCGCTCTCCTTCTCGGGCCAGGAGCACAACTACGCCGCCGCGGTCGCGGTCGTGATGGGCGTGCTCACCATGGTCGTCGCCTACACGGTCCAGCTGCGCGGCATGCGGAAGGACGTGTGAGGACGATGAGCGCTACCAGCCACGTCCCCGAGGCCGGCGCCCCCGCCGGAGCCCGCCAGGACGACGCGGCCCGTCCCGCCGTCCGGGCCGCCCGCCGCGTGCGCCGCCGTGAGCGGCGCCGGCCCCGCCGCAGCGTGCTGCTGACCGTGCTGACCGCACTGGTCTCGCTGTACGCCCTGCTGCCCCTGGTCTGGCTGCTGGTCAACGCGACCAAGACCCAGCCGAGGCTGCTCGACTCCTTCGGCCTGTGGTTCAGCGGCCGGTTCGCGCTGTGGGACAACATCCGCGAGACGTTCACCTACGACGACCACATCTTCGTGCGCTGGCTGCTCAACACCCTGCTGTACGTGGTGGCCGGGGCCGGCGGGGCGACGATCCTGGCGGCACTGGGCGGCTACGGGCTGGCCAAGTTCGACTTCGCCGGCCGGCGGGCCGTCTTCGCCCTGGTGATCGGCGCCGTCGCCGTCCCCAGTACGGCGCTGGCGGTGCCGACGTTCCTGATGTTCAGCAAGATCGGGCTGACCGACACCCCGTGGGCGGTGATCGTCCCCTCGCTGGTCTCGCCGTTCGGCCTCTACCTCATGTGGGTGTTCGCCGCCGAGGCTGTGCCGGACGAGATCCTGGAGGCCGCCCGCGTGGACGGCTCCGGCGAGCTGCGCACCTTCCTCCGGATCGGCCTGCCGCTGCTGGCGCCCGGCATCGTCACGGTACTGCTCTTCACCACCGTCCTGACCTGGAACAACTACTTCCTGCCGCTGATCATGATCAAGAACCCGCACTGGTATCCGCTGCCCCTGGGGCTGAACGCCTGGAACGAGCAGGCGTCCACGGTCGGCGGCCAGCCGGTGTTCAACCTGGTGGTCACCGGGGCGCTGCTGACCGTCGTCCCGCTGATGGCCGCCTTCCTGCTCCTCCAGCGCTACTGGCGGTCCGGCCTGGCCGCCGGAAGCGTCAAGGAGTGACCCGGCCCGCACCCTGCCACCGCTGACGCCCCGCCGCCCCGTACCCCGCCGGTGCCGCACGCGCGAGCACGAGCACGCACAAGGACCCCGTCCGCACCCGTCCACCACGCACAACGGAGTGACATGAGATGACGAACAAGGTACTGCGCCGCTGGGCGCGAGGCGCCGCGGTGGTCGCCGCGGCCGCCCTGGGACTGACGGCGTGCGGCTCCGGCGGCTCGGGCTCGGGCGGCTCCGGCTCCGGAGGGGGCTCCGCGAGCACGGCGAGTGGTGCGGACTCGGTGCGGGCGGCTCTCGCCAAGGGCGGCTCGATCACCGTCTGGGCATGGGAGCCCACCCTGAAGCAGGTGGTGGCCGACTTCCAGACGAAGTACCCGAAGGTACACGTCAACCTGGTCAACGCCGGGACCGGCAACGACCAGTACACCGCGCTGCAGAACGCCGTGCAGGCCGGCAAGGGCGTGCCCGACGTCGCCCAGATCGAGTACTACGCGCTGAGCCAGTTCGCGCTGGGCAAGTCGGTGGTGGACCTGAGCCGGTTCGGGGCGAAGTCGCTGGAGAAGACGTACTCGCCCGGGCCGTGGAACTCCGTGGACATCGACGGCGGCGTCTACGGACTGCCCATGGACTCCGGCCCGATGGCGCTGTTCTACAACAAGAAGGTCTTCGACACGTACAAGCTGCCGGTGCCCACCACCTGGGACCAGTACCTCGACGACGCCCGCAGACTGCACAAGGCGGACCCGAAGGCGTACATCACCAGTGACACCGGCGACGCGGGCATGACCACCAGCCTGATCTGGCAGGCCGGGGGCAAGCCGTACACGGTGGACGGGACGAAGGTCTCGGTCGGCTTCGGGAGCGACTCCGGCACGGCCGCCTACACCAAGGTGTGGCAGCAGCTCATCTCCGAGAAGCTGCTCGCGCCGGTGCCCGGCTGGAGCGACCAGTGGTACAAGGGGCTGGGCGACGGCACGATCGCCACCCTGGCGACCGGCGCCTGGATGCCCGCCAACTTCAGCTCCGGCGTCAAGGGCGCCTCCGGTGACTGGCGGGTGGCCCCGCTCCCGCAGTGGCAGGCGGGCGCGACGGCCAGCGCGGAGAACGGCGGCAGCTCGCTGGCCGTGATGAAGGCCGGCAGCCACCAGCAACTCGCCTACGCCTTCCTCCAGTACGCCGACCAGGGCGCCGGCGTGCAGACCCGGATCAAGGGCGGGGCCTTCCCGGCGACCACCGCCGACCTCGACTCCCAGGCGTTCCTGGACACGAAGTTCCCCTACTTCGGCGGCCAGCAGGCGAACCAGATCTTCTCCGCGTCAGCCAAGAACGTGCTGCCCGGCTGGTCCTACCTGCCCTACCAGGTCTACGCGAACTCCGTCTTCCACGACACCGTCGGCAAGGCCTACGTGTCCGGGACCCCATTGTCCAGCGGCCTGAAGGCGTGGCAGGACCAGTCCCTCAGCTACGGCAGGCAACAGGGCTTCAGCGTGGGCTGATCCCGGGCTCGGCGACCCCGGCGGCGGGGCGGGACCCGTGCTCCCCGCCACCTAGACTCTCGGCAGGCCACCATCCGGCCGAACACGTGCGAGGTGCGAGCAGCAGTGGGCAGCAGCGATACGGCCGGCGCGGCGGGCCGAGGCGACCCGGACGTCCCGGCCCCCAGGGCCTCCGCGGCGGATCGTGGCGCTCCGGCCTCCCCGGCCGGCCGTCGCAGGCGGGGCGCGTCCATGGCGGACGTCGCCCGGCTCGCCGGCGTGTCCGCGCAGACCGTCTCCCGCGTCTCCAACGGCTACGCCGGCGTGGTGGAGTCCACCCGGGAGCAGGTGCTCACGGCCATGAAGGAGCTCGGCTACCGGCCCAACAGCGCGGCGCGGGCGCTGAAGAGCGGCGAGTTCCACACCATCGGCGTGATCATGTTCAACCTGTCCACCACCGGCAACACCCGCACGATCGAGGCCGTCGCGACCTCCGCGGCGGTCGAGGGGTACGCCACGACGCTGCTGCCCGTGGCGGTGCCCACCCAGGACAGCGTGCGCGGGGCGTTCACCCGGCTGGGTGAGCTGGCGGTGGACGGCATCGTGATCCTCATGGAGGTCCACCTGCTGGACGCCGCCACGGTGGCGCTGCCGCCCAACGCGCACGTGGTCGTCGCCGACTCCAACGCCGGGGACCGCTACTGCGTGGTCGACACCGACCAGGTCGGCGGCGCCCGCGCGGCGGTGGAGCACCTGCTGGGCCTGGGGCACCGCACGGTGTGGCACCTGGCCGGACCGGCCGACTCGTTCTCCGCCGAGCGCCGGGTGGAGACCTGGCGGGCGGTCCTGCGGGAGGAGGGCCGGGAGGTGCCGGCGCCGCTGCGCGGGGACTGGTCGGCGGACTCCGGCTACCGGGCCGGGCTGCTGCTGGCCGAGGAGCCGGACTGCACGGCGGTGTTCGTCGCCAACGACCAGATGGCGCTCGGCGTGCTGCGGGCCCTGCACGAGCGGGGCCGGCGGGTGCCGGAGGACGTCAGCGTGGTGGGCTTCGACGACATACCGGAGGCGTCGTCGTTCCTGCCGCCGCTGACCACCGTGCACCAGGACTTCTCCGAGGTCGGCCGCCGGTGCGTCGACGGCGTGCTGCGCCAGATCCGCAACAACCAGGAGGAGACCGGCACCCACCTGGTGCCCACCCGGCTGGTGGTGCGCGCGAGCACCGCGCCGCCGCGCACCGCCCCCTGACGTGCGGCGCCGCACCGCAACCGCCTCCGGCGGCGCGGCGCCGCACCGGCCCCGGCGTCCGCGCTCGGCGGGGACCGCCTCGTCGACCGCTCTGGGCACCGTCTCGGCGACCATTTGACACGGAAGGCGGCCGGCCGGCCCGCGGGAGGACGCGCGTATCGCCGATGATTGCGCAAACACCCGCCGATCGGACCACCGCCCACTTGGGAGAACAGGCAGAACACCATGTCCGAACTGCTGATCGGCACCGACGGCTTCCTCCTGGACGGCGAGCCGTTCCGGGTCGTCTCCGGGGCGCTGCACTACTTCCGCGTCCACCCGGACCACTGGCGCGACCGGCTCGGCAAGGCCCGGGGCATGGGGCTGAACACGGTCGACACCTACATCCCGTGGAACCTCCACGAGCCCTCGCCCGGCAGCCTGCGCCTGGACGGCGGCCTCGACCTGCCGCGCTTCCTGGACCTCGCGGCCGAGGCGGGCCTGCACGTGCTGCTGCGCCCGGGGCCGTACATCTGCGGCGAGTGGGAGGGCGGCGGACTGCCCTCGTGGCTGCTGGCCGAGCCCGACATCCGGCTGCGCAGCACCGACCCGCGCTTCCTGGACGCGGTCGACGGCTACCTCGCGGCGCTGCTGCCGCGGCTGGCGCCGTACCTGGCCACGCGCGGCGGCCCGGTGGTCGCGGTGCAGGTCGAGAACGAGTACGGCGCCTACGGCGACGACACCGGATACCTGGAGCACCTGGCCGGGACGCTGCGCCGGAACGGCGTCGACGTGCCGCTGTTCACCTGCGACCAGCCCGCCGACCTGGCCCGCGGCAGCCTGCCCGGGGCGCTGGCCACCGTGAACTTCGGCCGCGGCGCCGTCCGCAACCTGGCGCGCCTGCGCGAGCACCAGCCGCACGGCCCGCTGCTGGTCACCGAGTTCTGGAACGGCTGGTTCAACCGGTGGGGCGGGGTGCACGTCACCCGCCCGGCCGAGGACGCGGCGGCGGAGCTGGACGCGGTGCTGGCCGCCGGCGCCGGCGTCAGCTTCTACATGTTCCACGGCGGCACCAACTTCGGCTTCACCAACGGCGCCAACGACAAGCACACCTACCGTCCCACCATCACCTCCTACGACTACGACGCGCCGCTGGACGAGGCGGGCGACCCCACACCGAAGTACGCGGCCTTCCGCGAGGTGATCGCCCGCTACGAGCCGGTGCCGGACACGCCGCTGCCCGAGCCGTCGAAGAAGCTGAACGTGCTCGACGTCCGGCTGCCCGACAGCGCGCCCCTGCTCGACGCCGCGCCCCTGCTCGCCGCCGCGCGGGAGGCCGACCGGCCGCTGGGCATGGAGGAGTTGGGGCAGGACTTCGGGTTCGTGCTGTACTCGGCCGTGCTGCCGCAGGCCGGGCCCGTCCACCTGGTGGTGGAGCGGGTCGCCGACCGGGCGCAGGTGTTCGTCGACCGGCAGCCGGTGGGCGTCCTGGAGCGGGAGAACCACCACAGCGCGCTCACCTTCACCGCGCCCACCGCCGGCGCCCGGCTGGACCTGCTGGTGGAGAACCAGGGGCGGGTCAACTACGGCCCCGGCATCCACGACCGCAAGGGCGTCCTCGGGGAGGTCCGCGCCAACGGCCGGCCGCTCGCCCGGTGGACCAGCCGCCCGCTGGACCTCGCCACCCTCGAACCCCTGGCCTTCCAGCCGACGGTCGCCCCGCCGACCGGCCCGGCCTTCCACCGCGGCGTGCTCACGCTGGAGGAGCCCGCCGACACCTACCTCGACCTGGCCGGCTGGACCAAGGGCAACGCCTGGATCAACGGCTTCCACCTCGGCCGCCACTGGTCGCGCGGCCCCCAGCAGCGGCTCTACGTGCCGGGCCCGGTGCTGCGGGCCGGCGCGAACGAGATCGTCGTCCTCGAACTGCACGCCACCGCCCGCGCGTCGGTGGACCTGCGCGACACCCCCGCCCTCGGGCCGACGGAGGAGTGAGCCCGCCGGCGGGGGAGGTGCCCGGCGCCGGGGCGCGCCGGGCACCTGTCCGTGCCCTTCACCCGGAGGGAGGTGTCAGCCCCGGGACCACTTCTGGTGGGAGCCGCCGTTGCAGGTGTAGATGTCGATCTTCGTGCCGTCGGCGGTGCCGGCGCCGGCGGCGTCCAGGCAGAGCCCGGAGTGGACGTTGGTGACGGTGCCGTCGGCGTTGACGCTCCACTTCTGGTTGTCGCCGCCGTTGCAGGTGTAGATGTCGACGACCGTCCCCGCCGAGGTGCCCTGCTGGTACGCGTCCAGGCAGGTGCCGGTGCCGTACACGGTGAGCTGCCCGGACGGGGTGAGCGTCCACTGCTGGTTGGAGCCGCCGTTGCAGTCGTACAGCTCCTCCTGCGTGCCGTTGGTGTGCGAGGCGCCCGGGACGTCGAGGCAGCGGCCCGAGGCGGTGCCCTTGACCGCGGTGGTCGCCTTCGCGGCCGAGACGGACGTGCCGCCGCCCCACGCGTACTCCAGCCGGTCCACGCCGGTGGGGTCGTTGCTGGTGAGGTAGAGGGCGGTGCCGCTGCCGTGCAGGGTCTCCATCGAGTAGGTGTCGCCGTTGCGCAGGCCCGGCCAGTAGACGGTGCCGACACCGAGGCCGCGGGCGGTGTCGGTGGCGGCTTCGACGAAGGCGGTGAAGTTGTCCGCGGTGCTGGGGCCGTCGTAGTTCTCGCCGGTGGTCATCGGGGCGCCGAACTCGTCCATCACGGTGCGGGAGGCGCACGACCCGATGGACGCCTTCAGCTGCGCCACCCATCCGGCGTAGTCGCGGGTGGCCCAGAAACCGTAGTCGTGCAGGGCGAGCAGGGTGCCGGACAGGCGGCTGTCGGCGCACTCGGCGGTGACGTCGGAGTCGTAGCCGGTGCCGCTGACGAGGACGCGGCCCTTCGGGACCGACGGGTAGGTGCTCAGCCAGGACGCGGCCAGGTCGGTCCAGTCGGTGGCGCTGTAGCCGTGCGGTTCGTTCATCGGCTCGAAGTAGACCAGGCTGTCGCCCCCGTACTTGGCGGTGATGGTGCTCCACATCGACCACCAGGCGGTGGTGTTGTCCACCAGGCCGTCCTCGGAGGAGGTGCCCTCCCAGTAGCCGAGGACGACGCTGAAGCCGAGGTCGGTGGCGGCGTCGATCGCCCCGGTGTAGGAGTTCCACCAGGCGGTGCCGACGGAGGCCGGGTTGACCGGCAGCCGCACGGTGTTGGCGCCGAGGTCGGCGCGGAAGCCGGTGAGGACGGCCTTGGCCTTGGCGTAGGTGGTCGCGTAGCTGTCCGAGGTGGACAGGCCGGAGGGGACGACGGCGCCGTCGGCGAAGTTGTCGTCGGGATCGGCCCAGTTGACGCCGTGGAACTGCGAGGTGCCGGCGGCGGCGGCCCTCGGCGCGGCGGCGCGGGCGGGGCGGTGGCGGCGGCGGTCGTGGCGAGCGCGGCGGTCAGGGCGAGCGCCGCGCCGGCGGCGAGCAGCCGCAGGCCGCGGACGGCGCGGAACCGTCCGGGCGACGTACCCGGCAGATGGGACACGGTGGCTCCTTGCGGGGGTGGGGGAGGGGAGAGCCGTTCCGCGGGCCGGGCGATGGTTGCGCAAACATCACCGGCGCCGCGGAAACGTGTGTGCTGGTGTCGGAGTGTGCTGGGCCCTGTCGGGACCGTCAAGGCGTCGCGCGGGTACGGCTGTCGACCGGCTCTCGCTCGTGCCTCTCCCGGCACGGTGTGCCCAGCTCGCCGCCCTGGCACGAGCCCTCGCGGCGCGCGGGCCCTCGCGGCGTCGGACGAAAGAGCCGCGTAGGCCCACTGCGAGGCTTTGTCGGCCGCCTTGCGACGACCCGCGCCGGCGCACCTCGCCACCGGGCAGCCCCTGCCGGTCGCGGTACCAGCCGCCCCGCACGCCGCGGCAGGCCCGAGGCGGGCCGGACAGGGTGCCCGGCGCACCCGGGCGGGGTGCCGCTCACCCCGCCCGGCGCGCGGGGTCACCGCGCCTGTTCGCCGACCTCCGTCGCCGGGCGGCGAGCCGCAGCCGTGTTGACGCAGGCCAGCGCCGACGGGAGGGCCTCCGCCGCCGAACCGTCCCAGCCGGTGACCGTCACGGTCGCGGACTCGCCGGGGAGCAGCGTCACCAGGCCGCGGTCGGCGCGCGCGTCGGGGTGGAGGCGGTCGGGCCGCAGGAGCAGGTCGCGCAGGAGCGAGTGCGCGGTGACGGTGACCCGGGCGCCCCCGGCGGCCGGCTCCACCCGCGTGCTCATCTCCGGGACCGGGTAGGCGAACTCGTCGTCGCGCACCGCGAAGTGGGTCGCCCGCAGGCCGTCCGCGTCCACCACCAGGAACTCCCGCTCCGGAGCGGCCAGGCGGCCCACCCGCTCCGGCAGGTCGAGGAGGACGACGCTACGGGCGCCCGCCTCGAACGGCAGCTGGAGCTGCGCCAGTTCCGCCCCCGAGACGTCGAACCGGCGGACCAGCGCGGTGCCGTTCCAGGGCTCGGCGGCCTGGTTGACCAGGGCGGCCACCAGGCGCCCGGCGCGCTCCTGCACGGTCACCAGCCGGTCGGCGTAGAGGCGTTTGAGTTCGTGGTAGAGCGGCTTCTCCCGCTCGTCGCCGTCGATCGCGGCCCAGGAGGTCACCGGCCAGCAGTCGTTGAGCTGCCAGACGATGGTGCCCGCGCAGCGCGGCCAGTGCGAGCGCCAGTGCTCGACGCCGGTGGCCACCGCGCGGGCCTGGTTGACCTGGGTGAGGTAGTGCCAGGTGTCGAAGTCCGCCGGCACCGGGAAGTGGTGGGCCAGGCCGCGCTCCAGCTTGCCGTTGCCGTCCTCGGCCTTCTGGTGGTGGAGCATGCCCGGAGAGTCGGGGGTCAGCGGCCGGTCCGTGACGGAGCGGACGACCGTCGCGTACGCCGGCGGGGCCTGCCAGCCGAACTCGGCGACGAACCGCGGCACGTCGTCGCGGTAGGCGGTGTAGTCCAGCCGGTTCCACACCTCCCACGAGTGGGCGGTGCCGTGGCCCGGGTCGTTGGGGTGCAGCTCGCGGGAGCCGGACCAGGGGCTGCCCGCCCAGTACGGCCGGGTGGGGTCGGTCTCGGCGACGACGCGGGGCAGCAGGTCCAGGTAGTAGCCCTCGCCCCAGGAGGCTCCGTCCAGCTCCGGCGCCCAGCCCCAGTCGCGGAAGCCCCACAGGTTCTCGTTGTTGCCGTTCCACAGCACCAGCGACGCGTGCGGCATGAGCCGCACCACGTTCTCCCGGGCCTCCGCCGCGACCTCCGAGCGCAGCGGCTCCTCCTCGGGGTAGGCGGCGCAGGCGAACAGGAAGTCCTGCCACACCATCAGCCCGAGCTCGTCGCAGACGTCGTAGAAGGCGGCGTCCTCGTAGATCCCGCCGCCCCACACCCGCACCAGGTCCACGCCCGCCGCCGCGGCCTGCTCCAGTCGGCGCCGGTAGCGGGCCGCGCCGATCCGCGACGGGAACACGTCGTCGGGAATCCAGTTCA
This sequence comes from Actinacidiphila yeochonensis CN732, assembly GCF_000745345.1. Classification (NCBI taxonomy): domain Bacteria; kingdom Bacillati; phylum Actinomycetota; class Actinomycetes; order Kitasatosporales; family Streptomycetaceae; genus Actinacidiphila; species Actinacidiphila yeochonensis. The sequence continues at coordinate 3,667,275 of NZ_JQNR01000005.1, forward strand.
CCCCGCGCACGAACAGCCGTACCCCGTTGACCACCAGGGTGAAGGCGCTGCCGTGCTCGTCGGCGGCGGTGTCCAGCTCGACGGTGCGGAAGCCGACGCGCCGCTCCCACCGGTCGAGCGGGCCGTCGCCGCCGGCGAGTTCCACGGCGCACGCGTACAGGTGCTGCCCGCCGTGGCCGCGCGGCCACCACAGCTCGACGTCCGGCACCTCCACCTCGACCACGGCCGAGTCCGTGCCCGGCGGCAGCTCGGCCTCCGCGGTCCGGCCCGCCACGGCGACGGTCAGCCGCAACGGCCGCTCCCGCCCGCCCGCCGTCCGCTCCACCACGACGTGCGCGCGCACCCGGCCGGTACCGCCGTCGCCGACGGTCACCTCCGGGCGGACCTCGGCGAGCCGCGCGGTGGACCACTCCTCCAACCTGACCTCGCGCCATATGCCGGCGGTCACCAGGGTCGGGCCCCAGTCCCAGCCGAACGAGCAGGCCATCTTCCGGACGAAGTTGAACGGTTCCGGGTACGCGTTCGGCCGCGGCCCGAGCGCCGCCCGCACCGCCTCGGCCTCCTCGTACGCGGAGGTGAACGCCACCGACAGCGGCACGCCGGCGGCGTCTGCCTGCCCGGTGACGTCGAACCGGTAGGCGCGGTGCATGTTGCGCGTCGTTCCCAGGACGGTGTCCCCGAGCCGGATCTCCGCCACCGTGTCCAGCCCGTCGAAGACCAGGTCGGCCCGTTCGTGCCCGCCGCTCGGTGCGGGAAGCTCCGTGTCGTAGCGCCAGTCGGCGCGGCCGACCCAGGCGACCCGCGTCTCGTTGCGGTCCAGGAACGGGTCCGGGATCAGCCCGGCGGCCAGCAGGTCGGTGTGCACGCAGCCCGGCACCGTCGCGGGCACGCCCGGCCCGGCCAGCGCCTCCGGCGCCTGCGGCGGGCGGGTCCTTGAGGCGTCGAGGTGCAGGGTCCAGCTGCGGGTGAGCGGGGTGCTGGCCTTCATACGGTCTCCGTAGGTCATGAGGTGGCCGGCCCGGACGGGCGCGGCGGTGCGGACGGACGCGAGAGGTGCGGCGGGTCCAGCGCTCCGGCGGACCGCGGCGGGGGCGGGCACGACGGGAGGTGGCGCCGACCCGCGGGAGCCTCCGCGCTGATGGCCGATGCCGTCCGGGGAGCGGTGCCGCGGCTCCCGGCGATCATGTTCGTGTCGGCCATGCGTCCCAGTATGAGGAGCCACGCCGCAGGTGTGACCGGGCCGTTGGCGGTCTTGCGCGGCCTCCTCCACGCCGGGTCGGGACCCCGTCCGCCGACGGGTGACGCGCGTCACATCCGCGCCGTGTCACACCGCGCCGGGCTACGGGGTCATACCCGTACAGGCACGGATACGGCAGAGGAGCCTCAGCCATGGACGCTCGTTTGAACTTCGTCGGTGACAAGAACACCGCCACCGTCGTCAAGCACTTCGTCGCCGCCAACGCGGCGATCACGGCATCGGGACTGCCCGAGGCGACGCAGGAGCTGGTGAAGATCCGCGCCAGCCAGATCAACGGCTGCGGCTTCTGCCTCGACATGCACACCAAGGACGCCGCGGCGGCCGGGGAGACCCCCTTGCGCCTCAACCTGGTCGCCGCCTGGCGGGAGGCCACCGTCTTCACCGAGGCCGAGCGCGCCGCCCTGGAGCTGGCCGAACAGGGCACCCGCATCGCCGACGCGGCCGGCGGCGTCACGGACGAGGCGTGGGCGAACGCCGCCAAGCACTACGACGAGGGGCAGCTCGCCGGACTGGTCTCCCTCATCGGGATCATCAACGCGTTCAACCGCATGAACGTGATCACCCGCCAGCCCGCCGGCAGCTACCAGCCGGGCCGGTTCGCCTGACCGACAGGCCCCGGACCGGCCGTACCCGGGTGGAGAGGAGGGGGCCCCACCCGGGTACGGGGCCGGCTCCGGGCCACGGCCGCGACAGCGCGGGTCGGAGAGGGACGTCAGGGAAGCGTCGCCGCACCGTACCGGGCCGCGACGGCTCAGCGGTCGCGGTGGGACCAGCGGACGGCGGTGCGGACGAGGCCGCCGCGCAGCGCGGCGCGGGCGGCGTTGGCCCCGGGGGCGCCGTGCACGCCGCCGCCGGGGTGGGCGGAGGCGGAGGCGAGGTAGAGGCCGGCGACGGGGGTCTCGGGGCGGCCCAGGCCGGGGGTGGGGCGGAAGAACAGCTGCTGGTGGAGGGCGGTGGTGCCGCCGTTGATCGCGCCGCCGGCGAGGTTCGCGTCCTTCGCCTCCAGGGTGGTCGGCGCCAGGATGCGGCGGCCGCGCACCAGCGCGCGGAAACCGGGGGCGTACCGCTCGATCCGGGCCTCCAGCCGGTCGGCCATGACCTGCTGCTCGTGCGGGTCCCAGCTGCCGGTGAGCCCGTCCGGGCCCGCGTCGCCCCTGGTCTCCTGCGGTACGTGCGTGTAGGCCCACGCCGACTCGGTGCCGGCGGGGGAGCGGCTGGGGTCGGCGGTGGTCATCTGGCCGAGGAGCGCGAACGGGCGGTCGGGCACGTGCCGGGTGGCGAGCTGCGCGGCGAACCGGGTGAGGTCGTCCACGCTGTCGGCCAGGTGGACGGTGCCGGCCGAGGCCGCCGGTTCGGCCGTCCACGGCACCGGGCCGTCCAGCGCCCAGTCGACCTTGAACGTGGAGAAGTCCCACTGGAAGCCGCGCCGCAGGTCGGCCAGGAGCCGGCCGGGAAGGTGCTCGGCGCCCACCAGCCGGGTGAAGAGGTCGGGCGCGGACACGTCGGCGAGGACGGCCCGGCGCGCCGGCACCTCCTCACCGCGGGCCGTACGCACCCCGACCGCGCGCCCGCCGCGCACCACGACCTCGGTCACCGCCTGCCCGCACCGGACCGCGCCGCCCAGGCGTTCGAGCCGCCGCGTCAGGGCGCCCGACAGCGACGACGCGCCGCCGACCGGCACCGGGAACCCGTGCGCCTGGGCGAGCATGGACATCACCCAGCCGAAGCCGCCGCCGACGGCCGACTCCGGCGAAAGGTCGGCGTGCAGCGCGTTCCCCGCCAGCAGCAGCCGGCCGCCCTCCCCGGCGAACCGCTCCTCGCCCAGCCGCCGGGCCGGCAGCAGCAGGTCGCGCACCAGCCGCAGTCCGCCGCCCGCCCGCAGCCGGGCGGCCAGCCGCAGCCCGGCCCGGACCGGCGGGACGGGCGAGAACAGGCAGCCCAGCAGTTCGGCGCCGACGCCGTCCCACGTCTCGCACAGCTCCCGCCAGGCCGCGCCGTCGCCGTCCCCGAAACCCTCCAGGTTCTCCTCGGTCCGCGCGCGGTCCCGGTCCAGCACCACGCACCGGCCGTCGGGCAGCGGGTGGGCCAGCACGGCCGGCGCGTGGCTCCAGCGCAGGCCCTCGCGGTCCAGCCGCAGGTCCGCCAGGACGGGGGAGGCGGCGGCCAGCGGGTAGAACGCGCTGAACACGTCGCTGACGAACGCCGGGTCCACCCCGTGGTCGCTGCGGACGGCACCGCCCGGATCGCCCTGCTCCTCCAGCACCTCCACCCGCCAGCCGGCGTCGGCGAGGATGTTCGCCGCCACCAGGCCGTTCGGGCCCGAGCCGATGACCACGGCGTCCGTCATGAGCGCTCCTCCTCGGCCGTCCGGCGCCCCACGGCCTCAGGGCTCCGGCCGGGGCGGCGCGGGGGCGCGGACTCCTCGGCCACGGCGGCCAGCCGGCCGAGCATCGTGCGGTGCCTGAGCTGGATGAAGGAGTCGAGGACGAAGTTGTGCAGGGTCCCCGCGGTGCCGCGCAGCGGGTGCTCGTCGAGGACGGCGAGGCACTCGTGCTCGCCCCACGAGCGCAGCTCGACGGCGATCCGGGCGGTGCCGAGCGGGCCGCTGTCCGCCTCCAGCTCGATCGCCTCGGCGGGCTGCGAGCGCCGCACCACCGTCCGGCCGTGCCCCCGCCACGGCCCGAACCGCACCTCGTACCGGAGGTCCGCGCCCACCGCCGGCCACTCCCCCCGGCCCACGCTGGAGTCGAAGACCCCCACGACCCAGTCGCTGTAGCGGTCGGGGTCGGCGAGCACCGCCCACACCTGGTCGGGATTCCGCCCGATGAGCTGGTGACGTACGGCCATCGCTCCTCCGGTCGCCGAACCCCGGGCCGCCGCACCCGCTGTCCGTTACAGCGTAAGGAGGCATGCCCCGCCCCGCCTGTCGGCGGCCGCGGGCGGACCCGGCGCGGGCGGTGAAGCGGTGCGGTCCGTGCCGGGACGGACGGTACGGGCCAGGTCATCCGCGCAGGTGGGACGGCGTCTCGGTGGACGGCCACGCGGCCCCCTGGGCGGTCCCGGCGGGGGCCGGCGCGGCGTCCGGGCCCCCATCACCACCACGGAGCGGAGCGGAGTGGACCGGGCCCGCCGCCGACCGCCGTGTTCGACGAGGCCCGCGTGGGCCGCGCGAGAACCCGCGCCCGCCGTCGCGGAGCACCTCCGGCAGACTCGCCGGACGGGCACGGGTGGCGGGCTTGAGCTGCCGGCGCCGCCGGCCCCGCGGCGCGCGCCGGCGACGGGGAACGCGCGTCTCGCGGGGCTCTCCACCCCGGTGGGCCCGGTGGCCAGGTGGCCCGCCCGACGGCAGGGACACCGTGGGGCCGTGCGGCCGTCGGATCAGCGGCCTGCCGTGCTCAACTCCCCCAGCCCGTCTCGGAGTACGGTTCGCCCGCCGCGATGCAGGCGAGGGCGGCGCGGGTGTAGGGGACGAGGTCGCCGGGGAGGGCGTCCCGCGGCCAGAACCGCCAGGCGGTGCAGCGGTCGGGCTCCAGGACGCGCGGGGTGCCGCTCCAGCGGGTGGGCGCGAAGAAGAACTGGAGGCGCGGGCGGGAACCGCCCGGGTCGAGCACGTGGGCGGTGTGGACCAGGCGGAGGTCCGCCGGGTCGATGCGCAGCCCGGCCTCCTCGGCCGCCTCGCGGGCCACGCAGGCGCGCACCGACTCCGACTCGCAGTGCCCGCCCAGGGCGTGCCAGGTGGACGGGGCGAAGTCGCAGGACGGGTGGCGCAGGCCCAGCAGTACCGCGCCGTCCCGTTCGAGGTGGAGGTGGCCGCCGACGACGCTGGGCACGGCACCGCTGCCGGACGGGCGCGGCGGGCGCGGGGGGTGCGGCACGGTGGGGACGGAACCGGGCCCCGGTGCCGCGGGAAGTACCGGACGGGTCCGCTCGTACTGTGCGAGGCACTCGCGGGAACCGGGGGCCATCGACAGGTACGGCAGCGTCGCCGCGTCGAAGAAGTGGAACATGATGCCCTCGGTGACGTGCAGCGCCGACGGGTCGCCGTCCCAGAAGCCGGTGAAGGTGCGCACCAGGCCGTGCTGGCCGGGCCCGGTGGCGAACGGGACCAGCCCGGGCACCACCAGGCCCGCCTCTTCCAGGAGTTCGCGGGCGATCGTCTGCTCCGGCTCCTCCCCGGGCTCGATCCCGCCCCCGGGCAGCGCCCACACCCCCGGCTGCCAGATGTCCTTGTTGGCGTCGCGCAGGTGCAGCAGGTACTGGCCGCGGGAGTTGACCAGCAGGGCGTCGACCGCGGTGACGGAGTCGCTGCGGGCGGGCGGTTCGGACGTCAAGGCCCCTCCAGGGACGGACGGTGCTGGGGTTGCTGACGGTCAGGGCGCGGACTCCGCGCCGGAGTCGATCTGTTGCCGACGGTAGCCGGTTCCGAGCGCCCGGGCCCCGCGAACCCCGTTCCCGGGGCCGCGCGGTCCGGCACATGACCCTGAACGTCGCTGTCCTCCGCGTCAGTTGGCGAAGGACGCCGCCGTCAGCTCCACGGGACCGGCGGACAGGTCGACCTGGGTCACGCGCCCCGGTACACCACCGTGTGGGGCCCGTCGGCGCCCGCGTGGAGCGCGGACAGCCGCACCGACACCAGCTCCGCGCCATCGGAACCGCCTTCGCGCCACTCGACGTCCACCCGCACCCCGGGGCGGGCCACGAGGCCGGTGACCCGGGCCGGGGCGAACCGGGCGGGCACCGACGGAAGCAGCTCGATCCGGCCGAGGTGGCTCTGCACCAGGCACTCGGCGACGGCCGCCACGTAGCCGAGGTTCGCGTCGATCTGGAACGGCGGGTGGGCCGCGAACAGGTTCGGGTAGAGGCCGCCCGACCACGGGCCCCGCTCGGTCGCCATGTCCCGGAAGAGCAGCGCCAGCAGCCGGCCGACCGCGTCCGGCTGCCGCAACCGGGCGCGGAGCGCCAGCCGCCACGCCAGCGACCAGCCTGTCGACTCGTCCCCGCGCAGGTCGAGGCTGCGCGCGGCGCCCCGCAGCACCTCCTCCGGCAGCTCCGTCCGGCCAGGGAAGACCGGGTGGAGGTGCGACTGGTGGCGGTGGTGCGGGTCGTCGGCCGCCGGGTCGTCCGCCCACTCCACCAGCGCGCCGTCCCGGCCCTGGCGCGGCCCGGGCAGCCGGGGCAGGGCCCGCGCGGCCCGCGCCGCCACCTCGTCGCCGGCCAGGCCCAGCCGGCCCGCCAGGGCCACCAGGTCGGAGAGCAGCTCCGCGCTGAGCGCCAGGTCCATCGCCGAGGACCGCGCCACCGAGGCGGTACGCCCGTCCGCCGTCAGGTAGGAGTTCTCCGGCGACGTGGAGGGCGCCGTACCCAGCCGGCCGTCCTCCTCCCCTTCCGGCACCAGCCAGTCCAGCAGGAACTCCGCCGCCGAGCGCGCCAGCGGCCACACCGTCTCCCGGGCGAACGCCTCCGGGTCGGCGGCCGAGCGCCCCCCGAAGGACAGGTGGTCCTGGAGCTGCCCCACCAGCCAGGCCCCCGCGAACGGCCAGAACGCCCACTTCGGGTCGTCGTTCCCGGCCCCCACCGGCTGGGAGTACGCCCACACGTCGGTGTTGTGGTGCGCGACCCAGCCGCGGGCCCCGTACAGCCGCCGGGCGGTCCGTGCCCCGGTGCGGCTGAGGGCGCCGACGAGATCGACCAGCGGCGGCAGCACCTCGGGCAGGTCGGCGGTGTCGGCGGCCCAGTAGTTCATCTGGAGGTTGATGTTGGCGGTGTAGTTGGAGCTCCACGGCGGGCGCATCTCGCCGTTCCAGATGCCCTGGAGGTTCGCCGGGGTGCCGCCCCGGCGGGAGCAGGAGATCAGCAGGTAGCGGCCGTAGTGGAAGAGCAGCGGCGCCAGTGCCGGGTCGGCGGCGAGGGCGTCCCCGGCCGCGTTGGCGCGGGTCAGCCGCTCGTCGGTCGGAAGCGCCTCGACGGTCGGAATCGTCGTGTCGGTCGGGAGCGTCGTGTCGGTCGGAGGTGTCCCGTCGGTCGGCAACGGTCCCGCCGGGTCGGCCGGTTGCCAGCTCACCCGCCGGTACAGCGCCCGGTGGTCGGCGAGTTGGCGGCGCCGCACCTCGTCCGGCCCGCTCGCCAGGGCAGTCCGAACCCGCTCGCGGGCGCGGGCCGAGGCGGCGTGCTCGTCGCCCCGCGGCGGCAGCCCGACACCCTCGAACGTGGTGGCCGTGGCGATCACCGCCGCCACCCGGGTGGCCCCCCGCAGCACCACCGTGCCGGGCTCCGTGCCCGGCGCGGCGAGCCCGTCGTGGGCGACGCCGACCACCACCGCCCCGCGCAGCGCCGCGCCCTCGCGGCCGTCCCAGCGCAGCGTTTCGGGTGCGCCCTGGAAGGGCGGGGCGACGTCGCTGGGCAGCTGGAGCAGCAGCCCCGCCTCGGCGGGCGCGCGGTCGTCCGTCCCCGTGCCGAAGCCGCCGAGCACCCGCAGCGGGGAGGTCAGTGCCAGCGTCACGTCCACCGGGCCGGAGGCGGTGACGCGGTGGACCAGCACCCGGTCCGGGTGGCTGGCGAACGAGGCGGCCGTCACCGCCGTACCGCCGTGGCGGTAGCGGACCGTGTGGGTCGCCGCGTCCAGGTCCAGGACCCGCTCGTACCCCTCGAACGGGCCGTTCGCGCCGCTCGTACCCGGCACCTCCACCCGCACGCCGACCTCCGCGAACGGCAGGAACGTCTGGCTCCACCGGTGCTGGAGCCGGCGCACCGCCGCGTCGGCCGCGGGCCCGTCGCCCCGGCCCAGCGCGGCGCGGGCGTCGGCGAGCGCGGCCCGGGCCCGCTCCGCGCTGACGACCGGCGGCAGCGCCTCGTTCCCGGGGCCGCCCGACCACGCGGCGCCGTCGTTGAGGAGGACGCGTTCGGCGCCGGGTATGCCGTAAAGCATCGCGCCCTGGAGGCCGTTGCCGATCGGCAGCGCCTCGGTCCACTGGTCGGCCGGCCGTCTGTACCGCAGAGTGTGCACCTGTGCTCCTGGGAGGTCGTGGGCCGCGTCCGCCGGGCTGTCCGGCGGCCCGCCTGTCCGTCTGTCCGACGGCCCCTGTGGGCTGGGAGGACACCGGCTGGTGCGGGCCGGACGGCGCCGCGGCGGGTCAGTCTGCCGTGGTGCCCCGGGCCGCGCAACGGCCGCCGGCGGGCAGGCCCGGCGGGCCCCCTCGGGCAGCCGGGCGGACTCACGGCCACCTGGGATGACGGACAGTCAAAAAAACTCACCGGCCCACGGCCTGGCCCGCGGCGTGGCATCATCGGGCCCTACCCCCACGGCCAGGCCGAACGTCCCCCGTTTCCGACGCCTGACGCGCCCGAGTGCGCAGGGGGCCGCGAAACCCCTCCTTCGGATGACGTTCGGTCACTTTGCCCATGTGGCGGCGTGGGCGGTCCTAATCTGTACGCCTCCGAAAACACCAGTACGGTATGTGGCGGTGTGCATACGCACCGTTCGAAAGGCGGGGGGTGCGTGTGGACGGCAGCACGGAGCCGAGGCTTCCGCGGGGGCCTGTGGTGGGGGGCTACGACGGCCCCCGTTGGGACTCCACCGGTGAGGACGACTCCAGCGGCGTCATGCGGGCGGTCGGCCGCATGATCAAGGCGTGGCGCGAGGAGGCCGGTATGACCCAGACGGAGTTGGGCGCGGCCATCGGCTACGGCGAGGAGATGGTCTCCAAGGTCGAACGGGGAATCCGCGTCCCGAAGTCGGAGTTCCTGGACAACGCGGATCGCGTCCTCAACGCGGGCGGCAAGCTCGCCATGCTGAAGCCGGACGTCAAGGAGGCCCGCTACCCCAAGAGGGTCCGCGACGTGGCGAAGCTGGAGGCCGATTCGGTCGAGTTGGGCGCGTATGTCAACACGGTCGTCCAGGGCCTCCTGCAGACCGAGGAGTACGCGCTCGCCAACTTCCGTGAACGACGTCCCAGCTACAGCGAGGACGAGCTCGAAGGGCTCATGGCCGCGTGGATGTCCAGGCTGACGATCTTCGAGCGGCGGCCCGCGCCACTGATGACCTTCGTCCAGGACGAGGTCACCCTGCGGCGGCCGATCGGGGGCAGAGCGGTGCTGCGCCGTCAACTGGAGCACCTGCTGGAGGTCGCCAGGCTGCCGTGCGTCGAGATCCAGGTGATGCCGACGGAGACGGAGGAACACGCCGGCCTGGGGGGTTCGTTGCGGGTGCTGAAGCTGATGGACGGCTCGGCCGTCGCACGGGACGAGGTCTCGCTCACCGCGCGTCTGATCACGGATCCGCGCGAGGTCCAGATCATCGAGATGCGGTACGGCCTGATCCGGGCGCAGGCCCTCACCCCGCGCGAGTCGATGGCCTTCATCGAGAAACTGCGGGGAGCGCTGTGACCCTCAAGCCCTCCACCGGTGGAGATGCCGTACTGGCCTGGACGAAGAGCAGCTACAGCACCAACGACGGCGGGGACTGCGTCGAGGCGGCGACGGTGCCGAGCACCGTCCTGGTGCGGGACTCGAAGGACCCCGAGGGTCCGCACCTGACGGTGACGGTCGAGGCGTGGACGTCGTTCGTGGCCTTCGCGGCAGCCGCGGAGGTCTGAACCGGGCGGCCCACACGGGCTGTCGGCCCGGCCCGGAAGGAACCCCTCTCCCGGACCGAGCCGTCGCGCCGTCGCCGCGCGAACCCGCCTCAGCCCGCGGTGATCGCGGTGATGCGCTGTGCGCCCGCCGCCGTGCCCGGCCCCGCGCTCACCAGGTCCAGCCTGAACCGCGCGGCGTGCACGGGGGAGAAGGTGACGGCGGTGGGCGTGCCGCTCGCCGTCGCCCAGGCCACCTGCTGGTCGCGCACCGCCACCCAGCGGTCCCTGTCCCAGTACGAGACGGTGACCGACGCGGGCAGGGAGTGCGTGGCGTCCACGGTGAAGGTGGCGGAGAGGGTGCCCACCGTGCGCGCCTGGCCCCAGTCGACCGAGATCCAGTCCCCCGTCCTGGCGCCGTTGAAGGCGGGCAGCAGGGCCGTCGCGCTCTTGTTGAAGGCGTTGGACCAGCCGGTCGACGGGTCGCCGTCGAGCACCGCCGCCGGGAGGGTGGTCGGGGAGCCGGAGTAGCTGGCGTCCGCCACCGGGTAGGCCACCGCGCCGGGGCCCGGGCCCGGGGCGAGCCGGACGGGAGCGGTGGTGGCGACCGGGCCGTCCGCCTCGGCGGTGTGGACCGTCACCGTCCCCGGGTGGAGCCCGGCCGCCGTCGCGGTGACGGTGAGCCGGCCTGCGGCCGTCCCGGTGCGCACGATGGCGAGCGCCTTGCCGTGGAAGGTGGTGCGGGTGGTGGCCTGGTAGCGCTCACCGCTCTCCTGCTGGCCGTTGTCGACGCCCGCGAGCGAACCGCCCGCGACGGCGAACGTCAGCAGCTCGGCCGCGTCCGGCAGCACCACGCCCCGGGCGTCGACCACTTCGGCCGTCACGTACACGAGGGAGTCGCCGTCCGCCGGGGCCGTACCCCGGTCCGCGGTCAGCCGCACCGCGCGCGCCTCACCGGCCGTCCGCAGCGTGTCCGTCGCCACCGTCCGGCCGCCCTCGCGCGCCACGGCCTTCAACTCGCCCGGCTGGAAGGGGACCTGCCAGGTGAGGTGGAGCTTGCCGGCGCTGCCGTTCGGGCTGGTGTAACTGCCCGGGTAGGGGCCGCCGGTGACCGTCTTGTCGTCGCCGGTCGGCTCCGTGGTCTCCAGGTAGGAGCGGCCGTCCGCGGTCGTCTTCCGGTCGAACGTCCGCACCCCCAGCGACCTCCCGTTGAGGTAGAGCTCCACGCTCTCCACGTTGGCGTACGCCCACACCTCGACGGTCTCGCCCGGCTGGTGGCCGGTCCAGTCCATCGGCAGCAGGTGCACCATGGGTTCGTCGGACCACTGGCTGCGGAAGAGCCAGTACATGTCCTTGGGGAAGCCCGCGGTGTCCACCGCGCCGAAGAACGACGCCTTGACCGGGAAGACGTTGTACGGCGTCGGCTCGCCGATGTAGTCGGTGCCCGACCACAGGAACTGGCCCGCGAAGAACCGCCGGTCGCGGTCCTTCTTCAGCCCGTACTCGCCGCTGATCGTCCACGACGCGAGGTTGTTGTCGAAGCTGGAGGTGGCGCGCTTGCCCGGGGTGTAGTTCTCACCGGTGTTGAGGGCCTGCGGCTGCTGGTAGGTGCCGCGCGAGGAGGTCTCCGAGGACGACTCGGACTCGAAGAGGAACAGGTGCGGGTAGCGCGCGTGCAGGGCGTCGACGGAGGCCGCGGTGTTGTAGTTGAGGCCGAGGCCGTCGAGCTTGGCGAGCATCAGGTCGGCCGGGGAGCCGACCGCCGGCAGGCCGCGGTACTTGTCCGAACCGATCACCACCGGCCGGCTGGCGTCCACCGACTTCACCGTGCTGATCAGCCGGTCGGCGATGGTCAGGCCGAGGGAGCTGGTGGAGTCCGGGATCTCGTTGCCGATCGACCACATCAGCACGGCGGGGGAGTTGCGGTTGGCGAGCACCATCTCGGTGATGTCCGCGCCGCTGTCCGCGTCGAAGTACAGGTGGTAGTCGTACGTGGTCTTGCCCGTGTGCCAGCAGTCGAACGCCTCCACCATCATCACCACGCCCAACTCCTCGCAGACCTGCCGCATCTCCGGCGAGGGCGGGTTGTGCGAGGTGCGGAAGGCGTTGACGCCCATCGACTTCATGACGGCCATCTGCCGCCGCACCGCGTCGGAGTGGATCGCCGAGCCCAGCGCGCCCTGGTCGTGGTGCAGGTCCACGCCCCGCAGCTTGGTGTGGCGGCCGTTGACGGTCAGGCCCAGGTCCGGGTCCACGCTCATCCAGCGGAAGCCGAAGCCGGTGGTGTACGAGTCGGCGGCGCGGCCGCCGACCGCCACGTCGGCGACGAGGGTGTAGCGGTTCTCCGGGGTGTCCGGCGACCACAGCTCCGGGCGGTCGACGCGCAGGTCGAACGCGGCGGTGTGCGCGTCCGTGCCGGCCGGCAGCTGCACGGCCGTCCTGGACCGGGCCGCCTGGCGGCCGTCGCGGTCCAGCACGGTGGCGGTGACGGTCGCGGAGGCGGCGGCGCCGCTCTCGTTGAGCACCGACACCTCGGCGTGCGCGGTGCCGTACCCCTTGCCGACGGTGTCCGCCAGCCCCGGCGTGGTGACGTAGGCGCCCCAACGGGCCACGTGGACGGGGTCGGTGACCACCAGGCGGGCGTTGCGGTAGATGCCGCTGCCCGAGTACCAGCGGCTGCTGGGCAGTTGGTTGCGGACCAGGACGGCGAGCACGTCCGGGGTGCGGCCGTCGGTGTGGACCAGGTCGGTGACGTCGTAGGCGAAGCCGGTGTAGCCGTAGGCGTGGTTGCCCAGCAGGGTGCCGTTGCAGTAGACGTCGGAGTCCATGTAGACGCCGTCGAACTCCACGGAGATCCGACGTCCGGCCGCCGCCTTCGGCAGTGTGAACTCCCGCCGGTACCAGCCGAGTCCGCCCGGCAGGAAGCCGGTGCCGCTGGACGTGCCGCCGGAAGCGGTCGGGGTCTGCTCGATGCTCCAGTCGTGCGGCACCCGCACGGTGCGCCAGCGGGAGTCGTCGAAGCCGGGGTCGGCCGCGTCGGCGTAGGCGCCCGTCGGGTCGGTGACGCCGGCCGCGTTGACCAGGGCGAACCGCCAGCCGTCGGCGAGCGGGATCGAACGGGGGACGCTGCCCGACGGCTGCTCCCGCTCCTCCGGGTGCCCGGGGGCCGCGGCTGCGGTTCCGGTGAGCCCGGGGAGGACGGGCACCATCGCGGCGCCTGCCGCGCTCGCCGCACCTGCCGCCAGGAGTGATCTGCGGTCGACCGACACGGGGGACCTCCTTGGTCCGAGACATGCGGGGCCGGGTGCCCGCAGTGACAGCGCGAGGCACCACAACTGATCAGCAGCAAACAGATCCGATCAATCGCCCACGGATTCTTTCAGCACGCTCCCGCGCGGGGTCAAGGGTCGCGTCACGCCCCGCTCGCCCGCCCCGCGCGCCGCGAGGGTTCGATCGGGACGACTCGGGCGCGTGCCGATCGCGACGCGGGAGCGGCGGCGCTGGTTACGGGTGGGGACAGAGGGGTGTGTGTGGCGATCGGAATTTCTGGAAGCGGAATTCTGGCGAATCTGCCCGGGTGGGCGACCGGGTGCGCCGCGGGAGGGGAGCCGGGGGGTGATGTGTCTGGAGGTGCTGATGGTGTCCGTGTGGTGAACGGAAGTTCCGTCGATGGAATTCTGCTGGGCGCTCCGGCTGCGACGGCGCCGTTCGAGCGGTGACGCCAGCGGTGACACCAGTGGTGCCACTGGTGTCCGTGTGGCGATGGAAAGTTCCACGGACGGAATTCTGCCGACGTAGGGGGCGGTCGGCGCCGGACGTTGTCCACGTACCTGGCCGCCTGATCGCCGTACCCATGAGGCAGGAGACCGTCTGAGGAGCGCGACGATGGGCAGCGCCGACGGCACACCGATAACACGTTGTGGTTGCGGAGGCCCAGCCGTAGGGTCGCCCGCATGTCTCTACGCCTTCGTATGCGTCAGGCGCTGCCAGAAGCGATGCGCGTCCGCGACAAGGTCGCGGTGGGTGCCCTGCGCGCGGCGCTCGCCGCCGTGGACAACGCGGAGGCGGTGCCCGTCGGCGGAGCCGAACTCCGCGGCCTGGCGCTGGAGCAGTCGCCGGTCGGTGCGGGTGCCACCGAAGCGGTGCGACGCGAGCTGAGCGAGCGAGCCGTGGCGGATGTCGTGCGCGCCGAGGTCGCCGAGCGACGTGAGGCCGCGGCGCAGTTGTCCGCTCTCGGACAGGCCGACCGGGCTGAACGGCTGCTTGAGGAGGCCGCCGTGCTGCTCCGTTTCCTCGACGGTCCCGGCGCCGCGTAGGACTCCGGGCGCCAGGACGCACCCCGCGACGCGGTGGGGCGAGGCGGTTCAGCCAGGTCGTGAGGAGGGCCTCCAGGGCGTGCGCCTCGCCCGGGGGGAACGCGGCGTCGAGCAGCCGCCTTTCGCTGTGCACGTGGTCGGTGAACGCGCGGTCGAAGAGCTCGCGGCCCCCGGGGCGAGGACGACGACGCGGCCGCGGCCGTCGCTCTCCGCGCGCCGCCGGGTGACGAGCGCGCCCCGCTCCAGGCGGTCGATCCGCTTGACCATGGCCCCGGTGGTGACCATGGTGTGCGCGGCCAGTTCGCCCGGCGCCCGCTCGTACGGTTCTCCGGCCCGGCGCCGTGCGGCGGGTACGTCGAACTCGCCCTCGCTGAGGCCGTAGCGCGGGGAGACCAGGCACAACTGCTCGGTGAGCAGCCCCGCGACGCGGTGCGGCCGTCCGATGACCCCGCGCGGGGCGACGTCGAGATCGGGACGCTCACGGGACCACGCGGCCTGGATGCCGGCGAGGTGGTCGGCCTGACTTGCCTGCTCAACCCGCCACCGGCGTCCTCCTCGGCACCGCCGTCGCCCACGCACCCTTCGTCTTCCGGCAGCCGGCCGGCCTCCCGCTGGTCCTGGCCGGTGTCCTGCTCGGTCGCCCGAGGCCGGCCCCCAAGGTGCCGGCCCGGACGTCCGCCCCTCCCCACGGCGCCCCGCGCCGTGGGGAGCGCCGGGCCCGGGCGCCGCGGCGACCACAGCGGGTAGGAGCGGTCCGGGTCCGCGGGGGGTGAGGGGCCGGCCGTCGACCAGGCCGCTTCACCAGGGCAGCGGACCCTCCGCGCTGAAGAACCCGGCGGTCGGCCCGTCATCGCCGAGCGTGGCCAGCCGCACCAGGACCGCCGCGCCCTGCCGGATCGTGAGGAACCCCGTGTGGTTGTTGCTGTCCGTGTCGACGAAGCCGGGCGCCGCCGCGTTGACGAGGACGCCCTCCTTCCGCAGCTCGTTCGCGTACTGCACGGTCAGCGCGGTCAGCGCGGACTTGGACGGCGAGTACGCCGCCGAGGGCAGCAGCGCCGCCATCGGTCCGTTCGGGTCGGCGGTCAGGGCCAGCGAGGCGGCGTGGCTGCTGACGTTGACGATGCGCGGCGCCGGGGAACGCCGTAGCAGCGGCAGCATGGCGTTGGTCACCGCGATCACCCCGAAGACGTTGGTCTCGAACACCCGCCGGACCATGTCCAGGTCGACAGTGCTGGGGACCTGGTCGTGGGCGTCCTGCGGCGAGACCTGGCCGGAGCCGCTGATGCCGGCGTTGTTGACCAGGACGTCGAGGTGGTCGAAGCGCTCCTCGACGAGCCGCGCGGCCTGCCGCACGCTCGCCCGGTCGGTGACGTCCAGGGTGACCGCGTGCGCGTCGCCGCCCGCCGCCCGCAGCGCCGCGGCGGTGTCCTCGCCGCGCGTCGCGTCCCTGGCGCCGACCAGCACCGTGAAGCCCAGCTCCGCGAGCTGTTCGGCGGCCCCCCGGCCGATCCCCTTGTTCGCGCCGGTGACCAGGGCGATCTTCCGGTACGTGCTCTGCTCGGTCATGACCCGCTCCCTGCGGTGGAGGAGGTTTCTCGGAACCCCGTCGGTGCTTCCCGGAAACCCGTCGTCACCTTCCGAGACGAGACAGCCCGGCCGGTTGTGACATCGACCCGTCCCGGTGGGCGTGAACGGCACCGCGGCCCGAAGGGCGCGGTGCGCGCCCGGTACGACGGGCGCCCCGCCGCCGACCGCCGAAAACGGCTGGCCCGGCCCCGACCGGGCTCGGCACGATGGCCCGATGGATGATCACCAGCGGACCGAACCCTCGCGGAGGGCCGGCGACCGGGCGTCGCTCACCGGCTTCCTCCAGTACCAGCGCGAGACCCTGGCCTGGAAGTGCGCCGGCCTGACGGCGGAGCAGCTCGGGCGGCGGGCCGTGCCGCCCTCGGACCTGTCCCTGATCGGTCTGGTCCGGCACATGGCCGAGGTCGAGCGGAGCTGGTTCCGGAACGTGGTGGCGGGCGGGACGGCACCGGCGCACTGGCACCGCCGGGAGCCCGGCCACCAGGCGGAGTTCGACGTGGACGGCACCGACCCCGAGGAGGCGTTCCGGGTCTGGGAGGAGGAGTGCGCACGGTCCCGGGCGACGGTGGAGGGCGCCGCGTCGCTCGACGACACCCTCCACTGGCGGGGCGAGGTCTTCACGCTCCGCTACGTCATCACGCACCTGATCGAGGAGTACGCCCGCCACAACGGCCATGCCGACCTGCTCCGCGAGTGCCTCGACGGGGCGACCGGGGAGTAGGAGGGCTCCCCGCGTGCCGACTCCCGGGGTGCCCGGGGGCGGTCGCGTCGGCGGTCGACGACGCCCCGGATACCCCGCCGTCAGGCGTGTGGAGCGCGCCCGGCCTCGGATAAGATCGAATGGTGGAATCACCATCTCAATATTCGAGACGTCATGGTTGACGGGCGGCGGGACCCCCGGGCGGCGCGCGCGGCGGGGGCCGAGGAGGCGGACCGCCGTCCGGGGCACCCCGAGCGAAGGTCGATCGGGTTCTTCGCGATCTGCCTCGGCTACTTCGCGATCATCCTCGACGGCAGCGTGCTCAACGTCGCGATCCCGGCGATCCGGCGCGACCTCGGCGGCTCCCTGGCCACCGCCCAGTGGGTGCTCAACGGGTACACCCTCACGCTCACCGCGCTGCTGCTGACCGCGGGCGTCCTGGGCGACCGGATCGGCCTGCGCCGCACCCTGCTCGGCGGAGTGCTGGTGTTCACCGGGGCCTCCGCGCTGTGCGCCGTGGCCCCGGACGCCGCGGCCCTGATCGCAGCGCGGGTCGTGCAGGGCGTCGGGGCGGCCGCGCTGCTCCCGGCCACCCTCGCGCTGATCCCGCACCTGTTCCCGGACGCGGGCGAGCGCGCGCGGGCCACCGTGGTCTGGGTGGCCGTCGGCGCGATCTCGGTGGCGCTCGGCCCCCTCGTCGGCGGGCTGCTGATCGACGCGTTCGGGTGGCGGAGCATCTTCCTGATCAACCTGCCGGTCGGCGTGGCCGCCGCCGCGCTCGCGCGCTGGAGTGTGCCGGAGACCCCGCGGCGCGCCACCCCGGTCGACCGCCTGGGGCAGTGCACCGCCGCGGCCGCGCTCGCCCTGCTCACCGTCGGGCTGATCCGGGGCGGGGAGGTGGGCTGGGACGCCCCCTCCACCCTCGTCCCGCTCGCCCTCGCGGTGGTGGCCGGGGCGGTGTTCCACCGCGCCGAGCGCCGCGGCGCGCACCCGATACTGCCGCCGGCCTTCCTGGCGCAGCCCCTGCGGGCCACCGCGGTCGCCTCCGCGGGCCTGATGGGGTTCCTCTTCTACGGCACGCTGTTCGTGATGTCGCTGTACTTCCAGCAGCTGCGCGGATGGTCACCGGGGAGCACCGGCTTCGCCCTCCTCCCGATGACCGTCGGCAGCACGGTGGGGCCGCTGGCGTTCTACCGCCCGCTGGCCGCCCGCTACGGTCACCCGGCGATGCTGCTCGGCGGGTTCTGCTGCTGTGCGGCCGGCGTCGCCACACTCACCGCCGCCGGACCGGACGCCCGCTACCCGCTGCTCGCCCTCGGCCTGCTGCTGGTCGGCGTCGCCAGCACCATGGTCTTCTCGGCGCTGACCTCGCTGCTGATGGCCGCCACCTCCGACCGGCAGGCCGGACTGGCGTCCGGGATGCAGAACACCACCCGGCAGGGCGGCGCGCTGATCGCCGTCTCCGTCCTCGGGGCACTGCTCAACTCCGGTACCCTCAGCGCCGCTTCGCTGCGCGGAGCACTCCCGGCCGCCTTCACCGTCCTGGTGGTGGCCGTCGCCCTCGGGGTCACCGTCGCGGTACTGGCGGTGCGCGCCGCCGCCCGCGCCGCCCGGGCTGCCGCCTGACCGCACCCGCCGCGCCCGCCGCGCCCCGAACACGCGTGACGGCGCGGGACCTCGGGACCTCGAACCCGCGCCACGCACGCGCCTGCCGGCGGGGGCTGCGGCCGCACCGGGTCCCGGACGCACGGAACCCGCCCGGCTCGGCGGCCGGGCGGGTTCAGGCGGGTCCATGGTGAGGCCCGAAGGTCTCGACTCGCGGCCGACTCGAAGGTCGAGACCGGAAAGCCGGATCGTCGGACTGCTCACACCGTCGGACCATCGGACGGCCGGACGGTCAGGTCATCGAACGGCCTGACCGTCAGACCACCGGTCCGTCGGCTTGTCAGTTCCTCGGACGGATCAGACCAGGTCGAACCGGTCGAGCTCCATCGTCTTGGCCCACGCCGCGACGAAGTCCTTGACGAACTTCTCCTTCGCGTCGTCGCTCGCGTAGACCTCGGCGACCGCGCGCAGCTCGGAGTTGGAACCGAAGACCAGGTCGGCCCGGCTGCCGGTCCACTTGACCTCGCCGGTGGCGTCGTCGCGGCCCTCGAACTCGGACTGGTCCGCGGTGGTCGACTTCCAGGTGGTGCCCAGGTCGAGCAGGTTGACGAAGAAGTCGTTCGTCAGCACCCCGGGGGTCGAGGTGAGGACGCCCGTCTTCGACTGCTGGTAGGTGGCACCCAGCACGCGCAGACCGCCGACCAGGACCGTCATCTCCGGAGCGCTGAGGGTCAGCAGGTTCGCCCGGTCGATCAGCAGGTACTCGGCCGGCAGGCGGTGGCCCTTGCCGACGTAGTTGCGGAACCCGTCGGAGGTGGGCTCCAGCGCGGCGAACGACTCGACGTCCGTCTGCTCCTGCGTGGCGTCGGCGCGGCCCGGGGTGAAGGGCACCTCGACCTCGAAGCCGCCGTCCTTGGCGGCCTTCTCCACACCGGCGGCACCGGCCAGCACGACGAGGTCGGCCAGCGAGATCCGCTTGCCGCCGGACTGGGCGGCGTTGAAGGACTCCTGGACACCCTCCAGGGTGCGCAGCACCAGCGCCAGCTCGTCGGGCTCGTTGACCTCCCAGCCGCGCTGCGGCTCCAGGCGGATACGGGCGCCGTTGGCGCCGCCGCGCTTGTCGCTGCCGCGGAAGGAGGAGGCGGAGGCCCACGCGGTGGACACCAGCTGCGCGACCGTCAGCCCCGAGGCCAGCACCTGCGCCTTGAGGGCCGCGACGTCCTCGGCGTCCACCAGCTCGTGGTCGACCTCCGGGAGGACGTCCTGCCACAGCAGCTTCTCGCTCGGGACCTCCGAGCCGAGGTAGCGGACCAGCGGGCCCATGTCGCGGTGGGTCAGCTTGAACCAGGCGCGGGCGAAGGCGTCCGCGAACTGGTCCGGGTTGGCGTGGAAGCGCCGCGAGATCTGCTCGTAGGCCGGGTCGAAGCGCAGCGCCAGGTCGGTGGTGAGCATCGACGGCGCGATCTTCTTCGACGCGTCGTGGGCGCTCGGCACGGTGCCCTCGCCGGCGCCGTCCTTCGGCTTCCACTGGTTGGCGCCGGCCGGGCTCTTGGTGAGCTCCCACTCGTAGCCGAAGAGGTTGTCGAAGAAGCCGTTGCCCCACTGGGTGGGCGTGCTGGTCCAGGTCACCTCAAGGCCGGAGGTGATGGTGTCGGCGCCCTTGCCGGAGCCGTAGGTGCTCTTCCAGCCCAGGCCCTGCTGCTCCAGCGGGGACGCCTCCGGGTCCGGACCGACGCTGTCGGCCGGGCCGGCGCCGTGGGTCTTGCCGAAGGTGTGGCCGCCGGCGATCAGCGCGACGGTCTCCTCGTCGTTCATCGCCATCCGGCGGAACGTCTCACGGATGTCGCGGGCCGACGCGATCGGGTCCGGGTTGCCGTTGGGGCCCTCGGGGTTGACGTAGATCAGGCCCATCTGCACCGCGCCGAGCGGGTTCTCCAGCTCGCGGTCGCCGGTGTAGCGCTCGTCGCCGAGCCAGGTGGTCTCCGGGCCCCAGTAGACGTCCTCCTCGGACTCCCACACGTCCGGACGGCCGCCGGCGTAGCCGAAGGTGGTGAAGCCCATGGTCTCCAGGGCGACGTTGCCGGCCAGGATCAGCAGGTCGGCCCAGGACAGGCTCTGGCCGTACTTCTTCTTCACCGGCCACAGCAGGCGGCGGGCCTTGTCCAGGTTGGCGTTGTCCGGCCAGCTGTTGAGCGGCGCGAAGCGCTGCTGGCCCGCCCCGGCGCCGCCGCGGCCGTCGCTGATCCGGTAGGTGCCGGCGCTGTGCCAGGCCATGCGGATGATGAACGGCCCGTAGTGCCCGAAGTCGGCCGGCCACCAGTCCTGCGAGGTGGTCAGCGTCTCGGCGATGTCCTGCTTCACGGCGGGCAGGTCGAGGGTCTTGAACGCCGCGGCGTAGTCGAAGTCCTCACCGAGCGGGTTCGCCACGGCGGGGTTCTTCGCGAGGATCTTCAGGTTCAGCCGCTCCGGCCACCAGGCGCGGTTCCCGCCGCCCTGCGTCGGGTGGGGGGCACGCCCGTGCGCGACGGGGCAGCCGCCGGCGGCGTCCTCGGTCTTCGCGTCTACGACGATTGCATCATGGTTCTCAGACATGGGAATCCTTCCGGACCTGGCGGGTTGCGGTGCTCGGGGTCGGGGAGTGCGGTGCTGGGGGACGGGCGGCGGTGGTGCCCGCGGAGGCCACCGGACCCCGTCGCGGGCACGGCGGGACGGGCGGTCGGCGCCGGCCGGCCCGGGCGGCGGCCGCCCGGGCGCGCGCACCGGAGCCGGGGCCGGGCCCGGGCCGGTACCCGCGGCGGACGGGACGCGGGCGGCTGTCATCCGCAAGCCGGCACCGCGCGGCTCGGCGGTGGTCCCGTCACGTCGGCGTCTCCTGACCGTGCTGGCCTACTGGTGTGACCCATGAGGGTCATCCTGTCCCTTGGCTATTGCCGGAACCGATCCTACGATGGACGCTGTCCAAGTCAAGAACCACGCCAAGCGCACAAATGATCAGATTCCGGACTCCGCTGGTAAACTCCGGTCGTCCCTCGAACCTGAAAAGGTGAACCGATATGAGTGACCTGCTGGAGCGACTGCGGGGCCGCGGCTGGCGGTTGACCTCGCAGCGGCGCGTCGTCGCCGAGGTCCTCGACGGTGAGCACGTGCACCTGACGGCCGACGAGGTGCACGCGCGGGCGGCCGCACGGCTGCCCGAGATCTCCCGGGCCACCGTCTACAACACGCTGGGCGAGCTGGTCTCCCTCGGCGAGGTGATAGAGGTCACCACCGACGGCCGCGCCAAGCGGTACGACCCCAACGCCCACCAGCCCCACCAGCACCTGGTCTGCTCCCGCTGCGGCACCGTCCGCGACGTCCACCCCACCGGCAACCCGCTGGCCGACCTCCCGACCGAGGAGCGCTTCGGCTTCGCGGTCTCCCAGGCCGAGGTCACCTACCGCGGCATCTGCCCCACCTGCGCGTAGGGGCGGGGTGTTTCCGACGCCGTCGGTGCTCCGGTTCTGACGTGGTGATCAGCTGGCCACGGGCGACGTCGGACTCCTGAATCTGCCCTCCGCTTCTGATCTCGATCGACGACAGGGCGGTGCGGACCAAGGACGGGGCGCGCCCTTTCGGGTGATCCGGTCGCGCTGTTCGAGCTGGGGCTCGATACGCGTCGCCAGGCGCGGATGGGCCTCGATGGTCTCGACCGGGTGGATCGGCACGACCGTGTCCCATGCGGCGATCTCGTCTGCGGCGAAGCCGCGGGCACCCTGGGCGGGCTCAGCTGTCAGGCCGGCCAGCCGAGCCGGCCGTTCACGACGGCCGGGAGGGATGTGGGCATCTCGTCGGTGACCCAGGCGAACTCCAGGCCTGCGAGCGCGGCTCCGCGGTCCGTCCACACGAGGATCTCGCCGACGTAGGCTCCGGACGGGTCGTGGACGTGTGCGTCCACGGGCACGAGGGCTTCCGGCAGCGCCGCATGCTCGCAAGGTTCCCGGACCAACTCCGCCGACAGGCCAGGAGTCCACGGCGGTCTTCCACACCCCGGCCGGCCGGATCGGGGAACTCGCGGCACTGGCCGAGCCGCTGCAAGCCGTGGCCCGCGGCTGGTATCCCGAGCGCGCGCCCCACCTGGTTGCGGCGCGCGGAGGCACCCACCGGAGGGTGCCCGCCTGTCCCGGTGCACGCCGAGATCGGCGCCGAGCGGGTTCCCGGGGCGGCGGAAAAACAGAAAAACCCCTGATGAACAGGGGTTTCTCAGTGGTGTCCGAGGGGGGACTTGAACCCCCACGCCCGATAAAGGGCACTAGCACCTCAAGCTAGCGCGTCTGCCATTCCGCCACCCGGACCGGGTGTGTCCTCGCGGTGATCGGCCGCGGCGACGGGGATAACCATAGCAAAGTCCGAGGCGTGCCGATCACCAGCGGGTGGCCGGGGCAGGTGGGTGGAGCCGGCGGGTGGCGGGGTGGGGGTGGGATCACGGGCGGCGGCGGTGGAGTATGGGGGTGCGTGGCGTCGCGGCGGCCGCGGCC
Source organism: Actinacidiphila yeochonensis CN732 (assembly GCF_000745345.1). NCBI lineage: Bacteria > Bacillati > Actinomycetota > Actinomycetes > Kitasatosporales > Streptomycetaceae > Actinacidiphila > Actinacidiphila yeochonensis. Next base: position 3,689,822 of record NZ_JQNR01000005.1, read on the forward strand.
ACGGACGTACCGGTGAGCGCAACCGGGAATGAGCGAGGAGACAGCGTGAGCGGTTCGGTGCCTGACAGGACGCAGAGCGATCACGGCAGGGGCGAGGACGAGGTCGTCGACCTGTGCCGGGACCTGCTCCGGATCGACACCAGCAACTACGGCGACCACTCCGGGCCGGGGGAGCGGGCCGCCGCCGAGTACGTGGCGGAGAAGCTCGCCGAGGTGGGCCTGGAGCCGCAGATCTTCGAGTCCCACCCCGGCCGTGCCTCGACGGTGGCCCGGATCGCGGGCGAGGACCCGAGCCGGCCCGCGCTGCTCATCCACGGCCACACCGACGTCGTCCCGGCCAACGCGGCCGACTGGACGTACGACCCGTTCGGCGGCGAGATCGCCGACGGCTGCCTGTGGGGCCGCGGCGCCGTCGACATGAAGGACATGGACGCCATGACGCTGGCGGTCGTGCGCGAGCGGATGCGCTCGGGCCGCAAGCCCCCGCGGGACGTGGTCGTCGCCTTCCTCGCGGACGAGGAGGCCGGCGGTGTGTTCGGCGCCCGCCACCTCGTGGACAACCACCCCGACCTGTTCGAGGGCGTCACCGAGGCGATCGGCGAGGTCGGCGGCTTCTCGCTCACCGTCAGCGAGGACCTGCGGCTGTACCTGGTGGAGACGGCCGAGAAGGGCATGCACTGGATGCGGCTGACCGTGGACGGCACCGCCGGACACGGCTCCATGACGAACACGGACAACGCGATCACCGAGCTCGCCGAGGCCGTCGCCCGGCTCGGCCGGCACGAGTTCCCGGTGCGGCTGACGAAGTCCGTGCGCGGCCTGCTCGACGAGATCGGCGACGCGTTCGGCATCGAGATCGACGTGGACGACATGGACGGCACCCTGGCGCGGCTCGGCGGCATCGCCCGCATGATCGGCACCACCCTGCGCAACACCGCGGCGCCCACCATGCTCAACGCCGGGTACAAGGTGAACGTGATCCCCGGGCAGGCCACCGCCCACGTCGACGGGCGGTACCTGCCCGGCTACGAGGAGGAGTTCCTGGCCGACCTGGACAGGATTCTCGGCCCCAAGGTCAAGCGCGAGACGCTCCACTCCGACAAGGCGCTGGAGACCGACTTCGACGGTCCGCTGGTCGAGGCCATGCGTACCGCGCTGAAGGCGGAGGACCCGATCTCGCACACCGTGCCGTACATGCTCTCGGGCGGCACCGACGCCAAGTCCTTCTCCGACCTCGGCATCCGCTGCTTCGGGTTCGCCCCGCTCCAGCTCCCGCCGGACCTGGACTTCGCCGGCATGTTCCACGGCGTCGACGAGCGCGTTCCGGTGGACGGCCTGCGCTTCGGCGCCCGGGTGCTGGACCGGTTCCTGGACAACTGCTGACGGCGGCCGACCGCTGACGGCGGGCCACCGCCTGCGGCGGATCATGACGGCGGAGGGGCGGACCACGGCGGTCCGCCCCTCCGCCGTTCCGTCTCCCGGCACCGGCGCGGGCGCCGACACCGGTGCCGACACCAGCGCCGCCACCGGCGCGTTCAGCGCGCCGCGCGCCCCCACCTCGCCCCAACGCGCCCACACTCGCGGGCAAACCCGCACGTTCAGGTGAATCCGTCTCCTCCGTCGTAGCCCAGCTCCGGGCTCGTCGTTACGACGGGTGTGCCGCCTGTTCCGGGACGTCGAGGAGGCGGGCGCGCGGCCTTCCGTGAGGTGGCAGGGCAGCTCGGCCCCAGGGCCGGACTGGCGGCCCGAAGCCGCCGAGACCACGCGCCCGCCTCCTCGACGCGGCTCCGGTCGGAGTGTCGGACAACGCTGACCCGCGGACCGAGCCGTCCGCGCGTCGCGAGCACAAGAGCCTAGGAAACTGAGGAGGCGCAGCGATGCGCGAGGTCGTGAGGAAGAGCCTGCTGACGGTGGTCGCCACAAGTGGCGTGCTGGCGGCCACAGGCGGGCTGGCGTATGCGGACGCCGGCGCGATGGGAACGGCGGCGGGATCGCCGGGCGTGGGGTCCGGCAACGCCGTGCAGGTGCCCGTGCACGTGCCGGTGAACCTCTGCGGCAACACCGTGGACGTGGTGGCCCTGCTGAACCCGGTGTTCGGCAACCAGTGCGAGAACGCCAGCACGGGCGGGCCGGTGCAGATCACGCCGGTGCAGACCATGCCGGTCAACCCGGGCGGCCCCGTCCAGCCCGGCACGCCGAGCCACCCGGGGCACCCCGGCCACCCTGGGGCGCCCGTCACGTCCACCACGCCGTGCCCCCCGGGACAGCCCGGCACCCCGAGCACTCCCACCACCCCCGGGACGCCGACCACGCCGAGCACCCCCACCACCCCCGGGGCGCCGAGCACCCCCAGCACCCCGGGGACGCCGAGCACCCCCAGCACGCCGAGCACCCCGGGAACGACCACCCCGGGCACGTCCGGCACCTCGGGAACGACCACGGCCGCTCAGACCGGCCCCGCCGCCGCTGAACTCGCCCACACCGGGTCCGACGGGATGGGTCTGGCGGCCGCCACGGCGGCCGGGCTGGTGCTCGGCGGTGCGGTCCTCTACCGCAAGGCCGGTGCCGCTCGCCGCTGACCGGTGGGCACGACCAGCACGACAGCACGAGCCCCCGGGTCCGCAACAGGCCCGGGGGCTTCGTGTTTTCCGTGTTTTCCGCCGCGGGTTCGCGCGCCGACGCCCTCGCGGGCACACGTCAGGTCGTCAGGTCGCCGGATCCGGCTCCGGGGGAGTCCTCATCGGAGGGCTCGGAGGGCTCGGAGGGCTCGGAGGGCTCGGACTGCGCTTCCGCGGGGCGTACCGTCCGCCGAGGCCGGTGGCTCAGCGCCCCGGGGGAGCCCCGAGGAAGCCCTCCAGGACCCGCTCCTGCGGCCCGCGGCGGCCGGGTGCGGGAATCCCCCGGCCAACCGCGAACAGACCCCCACGGCCCCTACGGCAGCCCCCGGGCGGGCTCCGCCTCGGGAAGGCTCGGCCCGCGGCGCACGTGGGGCGGTCAGGGGCGTGGCGGCCCAGCCGTCAGGCCGGGCTCACCAGGTGGCCCGTATCTGGCGGATGATCCTGCGTCGCAACCGCACCCAGCGGCTGCCGTCGGGGTACAGCCGCACCCGGTCCAACTCCCAGTGCCTGTACTCCGCCTCGTCGGCCAGCAGGCGCGCCGCGTCCTTGCGGGAGACCCCGCGCGGCACGCGCATCTCTCTGAATTCGTATTCCGGCATCGCATCTATTGTGCGGGCAACGGCCCGGTGCGGATAGCGTCTGCTCCATGTCTGATGACGTACAGCCCACCGCGGCCGAGGTCCGAGCGGCCGTCGACGCCTTCAAGGCCGCCCTCGACCGCCACCTCGACGCGATTGAGAACCGCACCGGTGAGGACGACCCCGGCGTCTACACGGCCTTCGAAGCGCTGGCCTCGGCGGCCGAGTCGTACGACGAGCTGCTGTACGAGCGGTACGACGAGGTCACTCCCTTCGAGGTCCCCGCGGGCGACGGCGCTCCGGAGTACATCGGCCCGGAGACCCCGGAGGCCGTCTCGGTGCTGATCCGCCGCGACTACACGATCGCGGCGCCGGCCCGGCTGATCGCCCAGGCCCGGCGGGTGGCCGAGGACGAGGACGTCGCGGACGGCACCGTCAACGGGGCCCTCGCGGCGGTCTTCGGCGAGTACGACCCCGACGAGATCGCCCAGCGGCACGAGGAGTTCGGCCTGGAGGAGGGCGACGCCACCCTCTGGGTGGCCGCGGCGGAGCCCGCCGAGCCGGGGGAGTGGCTGGAGGCGCCCTTCGAGCAGGCCGACCCGGCCCTGGCGATCTGCCGGTTCGACATGAGCTCGGCCTTCGAGGACGAGGAGGACGACGACCTCAGCGTCCTCGACTCCGACTGACACGGCGGCTCCCCGGCGCGCCCGGGGAGCCGCCGCACGCCGGGGGCGGGCAACCAGGCCCCGGCTGAGCCCAGCGGTGCCCGCCGCCCCCGTGGGCACCGTGGCGGCCTCAGCCCTCCGCGGCCAGCTCCGCCAGCACCGAACGGAGCCGCGTCGTGCGCTCCTTGGCGTGGGGGCCGGCCACCGCCGCCGCCAGCTTCTGCTCCGCGCCCTGCACCACGGACAGGTGCCGCTCCCCGCGCCCGAACGCGGTGTAGACCCAGGAACGGGTCAGCGCCTGACCGTCCCCCGGGACGACCACCACCGCGGCCGGCCAGCGCCGGCCCGCGGCCTCCTGGGCGGTGAGCGCCCAGCCGTGCCGCACCGTGCCGGCGACCTCCTGGCGCGGCACCAGCACCGGACCGTCCTCGCACACCAGCCGCAGGCCCTCCGGGTCCGCGCCGGCCACCGTGCCGGTGGCGAGCCGGCCCGGGGCGGGGACGTGCACCACCCGGTCGCCCGGGTCGAAGCCGCCGAACCGGCCGGGACCCGGGTTCAGCCGCTCCTTGAGGGCCGCGTTCAACGCCTGCGTGCCGGCCGGGCCGCCGTGCTCCGCCGTGACGACCTGGGTCTCCTGCGGCTGCACCCCGAACGCGCGGGGCACCGAGTCCGCGACCAGCTGCACCGCCCGGTGCACCGCCTCGCCCGGGGCGCGCACCGGCACCACCACGACCTCCTTGCCCGGCGCCTCCACCGCGGCCAGTTCGCCGACGGCCACGTACGAGGTCAGCTCGCCGATCGGGCCCGGGTCGGGGGTGCGGGAGACGATCCGCGGGCACACCTTGGCGGCCAGCAGATCCGCGAAGGCCCGGCCGGGGCCCTGCGACCACAGCGCGTTGGGGTCGCCGCTGAGCACCAGCCGGGCGCCGTCCGGCACCGCCTCGACCAGCGTGGCCGCCTCCTCGGCGGACAACTGCTGGGCGTCCAGGACGACCAGCACGTCCACGGGCAGCGTGCCGTCGGCGGCCCGCGGCGAGGCGAGCAGCCCGGAGACGGTGAACGCCGACTCCTCGCCCAGCGGTCCGGCCAGCCGGCGGCGGCCGTTCTCCGTCCAGGCGGCCGCGCGGGCCCGCAGCCCGGCCGCGCGGGCGGCGGCGGCCAGGGCGACGGGCTCGGCGCGGGCGGCCTCACCGCCGCTGTGCACCACGAGGCCGTGCGCCGCCGCGGCGCGGATCAGCTCGGCTGCGGAGGGGGAGGGCGCGGACCGCTCGGCCGCGGCCCAGTCCGGGTCCCGTCCGACGTCCTCGGCCGGGCGCTGCTCGAAGGCGCGCAGCAGCCGCACGCAGCCGTCGGCCAGGCTCTCCTCGGCCAGCGCGTACCGGTCGAGGGCGAACAGCACCGGCACCTCGGCACCCGCGCCCTCCTCGGCCTCCGCCCCGTCCTCGGCCTCCTCGAAGGCCCCCGGAGCCTCCTGGGCGGGGCCGCCGCCGGACTCGGCGCGGAAAACCAGCACCCCGCCCTCCTCGACGGCCGCGCCCAGGGCGGTGTCGGGGTCGGGCACCCCCGCGCGGGCCAGCGCCTGCCGCAGGGTGCCGCCCTCCAGCGCGGTGTGGCCCTGCTCGGCGGCGTACCCGAGCATGTACGCCACCACCGCCCGGCCCCGCCGGACGTCCCCGGGGCCGGCCTCGGCGCCGAGCAGGGCCCGCGCGAACGCGTCGGCGTCACGGGGCTGGACCAGCCCGCCGCCCAGCCCCAGGACGAGCCAGGGGTCCGCGGCCAGCTGCTGCGCGGCACCGCCGCCGAGGGTGCGCACCAGCGCCTCGGCCAGCCCCTCGGGGGCGCCGCCGCGAGTGAGGACGGCGCGCACCGCGTCGACGGCTGCCGGGTCGACGGGGGCGTTGGCCGCGACCGCTCGCCGTACCTCGGCGGGGCCCCGAACGGCCTGGGCGGCGCCCGCCGCCCGCGCGCCCTGCTGTACCTGCCCGGGCTCGGCGTCGGCCCGGGCCGAACCCGAGGCCGCCGCGGTGTCCTGCGGCTCGGCCGCGCCGGGCGCTGCCTCAGGGGCTGCCCCAGGCGTGTCCGACGGATCATCCGCGGCCTCAGGGGAGGCGTCAGGGGAGGCGTCCCGGACGGTTTCCGGCGCGGTTGCTTCAGGGGCGCCCTCCGGGGCGTCCGACGGGTCGCCCTCCGCCTCCGCGGCGGCCTCCCGCGCCTCCGACGCGTCGGCGGCGGCCTCCGGGACCCCCTCGGCGCCCTCCGCCTCCGCGGCGGCGCTCTCCGGGGCGGCCGCCGAGCCGCCGGCCTCGGCCAGCTCGGCCGCCCGCATGGCCTCGGTCTCCGCGGCCATCGCCTCCTTGCGCCGCCGCCGGGCCTCCGCGGCGTCCCCCTTCGGGGCGGGCGCCGCCGGGTTCTCGCCGCGCTCGATGGCCCGGATCGCCGCGGCCAGGTCCGCCAGGTCGGCCCGGCCGCCCGGCGCGCCCCCCGAGCCCTCGGCGGGCTGCTCCGCGGGCCCGCCGCCGGGAGAGGGGGTGCCGTTCGGCGAGGTCGGGTCGGTCACGGGAGGCGCCTTTCGCGGACGGTCCGGACCCGCCCGGACGCCGCCCCGAGGGCCTGCGGGGGAGAGCCGCGGCGGCGCCTCAGAGGGTCGTCCAGTCGTGGTCCGGGTAGCGGTGCAGCGGCGCCGACACGTCGTCGAGCGCCAGGTAGATCTCTTCCGGAAGCGTAAGGCCCTCCACCGACAGCGCCGCCGCCAACTGCGCCGCGTTGCGCGCGCCGAGGATCGGCGCCGTCACCCCGGGCCGGTCGCGCACCCAGGCCAGGGCCACCTGGAGGGGGGAGACGGCCAGGCCGTCGGCCGCTATGGCCAGCGCGTCCACGATCAGGCCGGCCGTCTCGTCCAGGTACGGTGCCACGAACGCGGACATGTCCGCCGACCCGCCACGGGAGTCCGCCGGGGTGGCGCCGCCCCGGTACTTGCCGGTGAGCACGCCCCGGCCCAGCGGCGAGGAGGGCAGCAGCCCCACGCCCAGGTCGATCGCGGCCGGCAGCACCTCGCGTTCCACTCCGCGCTGCAGCAGCGAGTACTCCATCTGCGTGCTGGCCAGCGGGGTCCGGCCCGAGCCGCTCCCCGACAACTGCCAGGCGGCCGCCTTGGCGAGCTGCCAGCCGGAGAAGTTCGACACGCCGACGTAGCGGGCCCGCCCGCTGCTGACGGCGATGTCGAGCGCGTTGAGGGTCTCCTCCAGCGGGGTGCGCTGGTCGTAGGCGTGCACCTGCCACAGGTCGACGTAGTCGGTGCCCAGCCGCTGGAGGGAGGCGTCGAGCGCGGCCAGCAGGTAGCCCCGGGAGGTGTCGAAACGGCGGTCCGGGTCGGGCACGCTGCCGGCCTTGGTGGCGATCACCAGCTCCGAGCGCGGCACCAGCTCCTCGGTGAGCCGCCCGAGCAGGTACTCCGCGCCGCCGTCCGCGTAGACGTCGGCGGTGTCGACGAGCGTGCCGCCCGCCTCCCAGAACGCCTTGAGCTGGTCGGCGGCGTCGCGCTCGCCCGTGTCGCGCCCCCAGGTGAGCGTGCCGAGTCCGAGTCGGGACACGCGCAGCCCCGTGCGCCCCAGGTGCCTGTGCTCCATGACCGCTGAGGCTAGCGCCCGTACCACCGGATTGGGCAGCAGTGACGTACCCGACAGGCGCGAACGTCGCCCGAGGGCGCTACAGTCCGGAGGGTCAGCGACGTTACTCGCCAGTACAAAGGGGAGCGGTATGCGGCTCGGGATCAACCTCGGCTACTGGGGCGCCGGCATGGACGGGGACAACCTGGCCGTCGCGCAGGAGGCGGACCGGCTCGGCTACTCGGTGTGCTGGGCCGCGGAGGCGTACGGGTCCGACGCGCCCACCGTGCTGTCCTGGGTCGCCGCCCGGACCGAGCGGATCGACGTCGGCTCGGCCATCCTCCAGATCCCCGCGCGCACCCCGGCGATGACGGCGATGACCGCAGCCACCCTCGACTCGCTGAGCGGCGGCCGCTTCCGGCTCGGTCTGGGCGTCTCCGGCCCCCAGGTGTCCGAGGGCTGGTACGGCGTCAGGTTCGACAAGCCGCTCGCCCGCACCCGGGAGTACGTGGAGATCGTCCGCAAGGCGATGGCCCGCGAGCGCCTGGTCCACGAGGGCGAGCACTGGACGCTGCCGCTGCCCGGCGGTCCGGGCAAGCCGCTGAAGCTGACGGTGCATCCGCAGCGCGAGCACATCCCGCTCTACATCGCGGCGATCGGCCCGAAGAACCTGGAGCAGACCGGCGAGATCGCCGACGGGGCCCTGCTGATCTTCCCGTCCGCCGCCCACCTGGAGGAGACCGCGCTGCGCCATCTGCGGGCCGGCCGGGAGCGGGCCGGGCTGACGATGGACGGCTTCGACGTCTGCCCCACGCTGCCGCTCGCCCTGGGCGCCGCCGCCGACCTCCCCGCGCTGGCCGACACCTTCCGCCCGTACACCGCCCTGTACGTCGGCGGCATGGGCAGCCGCGAGCAGAACTTCTACAACCGGCTGGCCCGGCGCATGGGCTACGAGGAGGCCGCCGAGCGCGTCCAGGACCTCTACCTCGCCGGCGACAAGGCGGGGGCCGCCGCGGCCGTGCCGCACGACCTCGTCGACTCCACCGCGCTGCTCGGCCCGGTGGAGCGGATCGCCGACCGGATGGCCGAGTACGCCGCCGCCGGGGTCACCACCCTCACCCTGGCCCCCTCCGGCTTCACCCTGGAGGAGCGCGTGGCCGGGCTGCGGGCGGGCGTCGAGGCCCTGGAACGGGCGGGCCTGGCGTAGGGGCGGGCGCTGCCGGCGGTCAGGAGGAGGGGACGAGACGGCCCAGGAGGTTGCCGAAGTCGACCAGGCGGGCCATCTGGCCCGCGCCGCCGTCGTCCAGGGACTTGCTGAACCGGAACGACTCCGGACGCAGCTTCGCGGCGGCCGGCAGCGGGGAGTCCGGGTCGGCCGGGACCGCGCTCAGCTCGTGCGGCATCGCCGTGGCGAGTACGAGGTAGACCCCGCGGTCCACCCGCCGTCCGCGTTCGTCGTGGCCCACCAGGGTGCGCATGCCGATGTGGCCGATGGAGTCCAGCGGCAGCACCTGCACGGAGGAGTCCAGCACGGTGCCGCCCGGCGCCGTCGCGTCCGCCAGTTCCTCGCTGTGCCACAGGATCAGGCGCCGGCCGTCGCAGACGGCCGCCTCCTGCCAGACCGAGGCGCCGGACTCCGTCAGATCCACCACCCGCTCCAGGGTGAAGCCGCGGACGCGACGCCGGCCCAGGACGCCCGCGATGGCCTCCATGGCGATCTCGGCGTGCAGGAAGTACGCCCCGGCGGCGTCCTGGAGGCGGGAGTAGGGCGACCAGTCGGCTCCCACGGGGCCGGGGCCCGCCCCCGCCGCCGCACGGCTCTTCGTCGCCTTGCCGAACATCGCCACCTGCTTCGCGTTCCCGATCCCGCGGGGTCCGGGTGCGCCCCCGCCGCCGTCACCTTACCCAGGGGGCGTGGCGACAGGGAGTGACACCGGTCGCGGCGGACCCGGCGCGGACCCGGGCTCGGGCCTGGCGGCGGTCCGGCCGGCACCTCGGGCGGAGCGGCCGGGGACGTCCGGGAGACGCCGGGGGTGGAGATCCGCGGCCGTGGTGGGGGCTCGGGGGTCCTCCCCGCCACGGCCGTCACCCAGCACAACGCGTCGTCCCGGGAAGGGTTACGGTGGCGGGCATGCCCACCGTGATCCTTGTCCGGCACGGCCGTTCGACCGCCAACACCGAGGGAGTGCTGGCCGGCTGGAGCGCCGGCGTCGCCCTCGACGACACCGGTCGTGCCCAGGCCACCGCCCTCGCCGCCCGCCTCTCCGCCCTCCCGCTCGCCGCCGTCGTGTGCAGCCCGCTCCAGCGCTGCCAGGAGACCGTGGGCCCGCTGCTGGCCACCCGCCCCGAGCTGCCGCTGCACACCGACGAACGGGTCGGCGAGTGCCACTACGGCGACTGGACCGGCCGGAAGATCAGCGAGCTGGCCGGCGAGCCGCTGTGGACCACCGTCCAGCGGCACCCCTCGGCCGCCGTCTTCCCCGGCCCCGAGGGCGAGTCGATGCGGGCCATGCAGGCCCGCGCGGTCGACGCGGTCCGGGACTGGAACGAGCGGATCGAGGCCGAGCACGGCCCCGACGCGATGTACGCGGTGTGCTCCCACGGCGACGTCATCAAGGCGCTCGCCGCCGACGCGCTCGGCCTGCACCTGGACCAGTTCCAGCGGATCAGCGCCGACCCCTGCTCGGTCACGGTGGTCCGCTACACGCCGCACCGGCCGTTCCTGCTGCGCCTGGGCGACACCGGCGACCTCACCGGCCTGATCCCGCCGCCGCCCAAGGCCGAGGCGGCCGATGCCGCCGCCTCCGCCGGGCCCGCGGGACCCGCCGCGGGCGGCCTCGACGCGGGCGACGCGGTCGTCGGGGGGTCCACGGGCACCCGGTGATCGGCTTCCGCAGTAGGGTGGATGCCCGGTGCCACCAGCGGTGAGCGGTGTGGCGCCGGCGCCCACCAGCCACAGCGTAAGGCGGCGCGCCAGCAGATCGTCAGAGCAAACCGATCAGTCGAGCAAACGGAGCAAGACGTGCCCCGTCAGGTCTTCTTCTACGAGCAGCCGGACCGCTTCGTAGCCGGCACCGTGGGCCAGCCGGGCCAGCGGACCTTCTTCCTCCAGGCCACCGCGGCCGGCCGGACCACCAGCGTCGCCCTGGAGAAGACCCAGGTGGCCGCGCTCGCCGAGCGGATCGACGAGCTCCTCGACGAGGTGGTGCGGCGCAGCGGCGGCAGCGCCCCCGTACCGGCCGTGGCCCCGGCTGAACTCTCCGACACCGCGCCGTTGGACGCGCCCGTCGAGGAGGAGTTCCGGGTCGGCACCATGGCGCTCGCCTGGGACGGCGCCCACGACCGGATGGTCGTCGAGGCGCAGGCCCTGGTCGAGCTGGCCGGCGACGACGAGGAGGACCTGGAGGCGGCCGAGGAGCAGATGCTCCAGGACGAGGAGAACGGCCCGCCGCTGCTCCGGGTGATGCTCACCGGCGCCCAGGCCCGGTCCTTCGCCAAGCGTGCCCTCCACGTCGTCTCCGCCGGCCGGCCGCCGTGCCCGCTGTGCAGCCTGCCCCTGGACCCGGAAGGACACGTATGCCCGCGCCAGAACGGATACCGGAGGTCGGCCTGAGCCCCGCCGCGCGCCAGGGCCACGACCCCCGCGACGTCGAGGCGCTGCTGCACGGCGAGCTGACCGTCAAGGGCCAGATCCGGGACGCCTCCAACGCGGTGCTGTACTGCGAGGCGGGCCACGACGGACGCACCGTGGCCTGCGTGTACAAGCCGGTCGCGGGGGAGCGGCCGCTGTGGGACTTCCCCGACGGCACGCTCGCGCAGCGCGAGGTCGCCGCCTACCTCGTCTCCGAGGCCACCGGCTGGGGCCTGGTACCGCCCACGGTGCTGCGCGACGGCCCGTACGGCGAGGGCATGGTCCAGCTGTGGGTCGACGCCCAGGACGACGACGCCGAGGAGCCCGACGCCGAGGACGCCGGGTCTGTTGAGGACGCCGAGGCCGAGGACGCCGAGTCTGCCGGGGACGCCGGGTCGGGGGAGGCGATCGAGCTGGGCGCCGGCGGGCTGCTGGCGCTGACCGAAAAACTGGAGCCGGCGCCCGGCTGGAAGGCCGTGGTCCGGGCGGAGCTGGCGGACGGCCGCCCGGTGCTGCTGGTGCACGCCGACGACGCCCGGCTGCGCCGGCTCGCCGTCCTGGACGCGGTGCTGAACAACGCCGACCGCAAGGGCGGCCACCTGCTCGCCTCGGCCGGCGGCCGGCTCCACGGCATCGACCACGGAGTGACCTTCCACACCGACGACAAGCTGCGCACCCTGCTGTGGGGATGGGCGGGCGAGCCGCTGCCCGCGGAGGCCCTGGTGGTGCTGGAGAAGCTGTCGGGCGAGCTGTCCGGCGCCCTGGGGGAGCGGCTGGAGGAGCTGATCACGCGGGCCGAGACGGCGGCGCTGCGGGCGAGGGTGCGGTCCCTGCTGGAGAGCGGCCGCCACCCCGAGCCCGGCGGTGAGTGGCCGAGCATCCCCTGGCCACCGGTCTGAGCTGCCCTCGGAGGCCGCCCGGGGCCACCCCGGCCCGCTCCCGCGAGCGGGCCGGGGCGGGCGTCCGTGCTGCTCCCGGTCGTGTTCTCGGCCGGACGTGCGGTTAACCTCAAGACATGCATGCCTGGCCAGCTTCCGACGTCCCCGCCCTTCCGGGCACCGGACGCCCCCTCCGACTCCACGACACGTCGACCGGCGGACCCGTCTCCGTCGACCCCGGACCCGTCGCCCGCATCTACGTCTGCGGGATCACCCCGTACGACGCGACGCACATGGGCCACGCGGCCACCTACAACGCGTTCGACCTCGTTCAGCGCGTGTGGCTCGACACGAAGCGCCAGGTCCAGTACGTGCAGAACGTCACCGACGTGGACGACCCGCTGCTGGAGCGGGCCGCCGCTACCGGTGAGGACTGGGTGGCGCTCGCCGAGCGTGAGACCGCCCTGTTCCGCGAGGACATGAGCGCGCTGCGGCTGCTGCCGCCGGCGCACTACATCGGTGCCGTGGAGGCCATACCCGGCATCGTCCCGCTGGTGGAGCGGCTGCGCGACGCCGGCGCCGCCTACGACCTCGACGGCGACGTGTACTTCTCCGTCGGCTCCGACCCGCACTTCGGCGAGGTCTCCGGGCTGGACACCGCGACGATGCGGGCGCTGGCCGCCGAGCGCGGCGGGGACCCCGAGCGGGCGGGCAAGAAGAACCCGCTGGACCCGATGCTGTGGCGTGCCGCCCGCGAGGGCGAGCCGAGCTGGGACGGCGGCTCCCTCGGCGCCGGCCGGCCCGGCTGGCACATCGAGTGCGTGGCCATCGCCCTGGACCACCTGGGCATGGGCTTCGACGTCCAGGGCGGCGGCTCCGACCTGGCCTTCCCGCACCACGAGATGGGCGCCTCGCACGCGCAGGTGCTCACCGGCTCGCACCCCTTCGCCAAGGCGTACGTGCACGCCGGGATGGTGGCGCTGGACGGCGAGAAGATGTCGAAGTCCCGGGGCAACCTGGTCTTCGTCTCGAAGCTGCGCGAGCAGGGCGTCGACCCCGCCGCGATCCGGCTGGCGCTGCTGGCGCACCACTACCGCTCGGACTGGGAGTGGACCGACGGCGGGCTGGCGGAGGCCGTGGAGCGGCTCGGCCGCTGGCGGGCAGCGGTCTCCCGGCCGGACGGTCCCGCGGCGGAGGGGGTGCTCGCGGAGGTCCGCGAGGCCCTGGCCCACGACCTGGACTCGCCGCGGGCTCTGGCCGCGGTGGACGCGTGGGCGGCCGAGCAGACGGCTACGGGCGGCACGGACACCGGGGCGCCGGGCCTGCTCTCCCGCCTCGTCGACGCGCTCCTGGGCGTGGCGCTCTAGGGACCGCCAGAGCCCTCCGACGGCGTCCCCGGGCCAGCAAGGGCCGGGGACGCCGTTCTGCTGCCCATGAGAGTCCGTGAGGGCGCATGGACGCACCGACGCGCACCGACGCCCACCGACGCGCGCGCAGACGTGCGGACGCGGTCGGCGGCGGGAGGCGTCCCGCCGCCGACCGTCCGCCGCCGTGTCCCGGGCCGGTCAGTCCTCTTCGGGGCTGTCGCCCTCGCGCTTCTCGGCCGGGGAGCCGTCGCCGGCGCCGTCGCCGGAGCCCTTCTCGGGCCCGTCACCCTTCTCGGGCGCGGACGAGCTCTCGGCCTCCGGCTGCTCGGGCGACCGCGGCTCCCGCGGGTCCCCGGCGTCCTCCCCGTTTTCGGCGGTCCCGGTGTCCTCGGCGGCGCCGTCCGAAGTGCCGCCGCCCGGGTTGCTGGTGTCCGGGCCGTCGTCCGGACCGCCGCGGCCCGGCTCGGAGGGGCGGAAGTGGGGCGACCGCTCGGCGCCCTCGCTGGTGGCGTACCCGCCGGGCTCGCGGCGGCGCAGGTAGCGCTCGAACTCCTTGGCGATGGCCTCGCCCGACGCCTCCGGCAGCTCCGCGGTGTCGCGGGCCTCCTCCAGCGTCTGGACGTACTCGGCGACCTCGGTGTCCTCGGCGGCCAGCTGGTCCACCCCCACCTGCCAGGCGCGGGCGTCCTCGGGCAGCTCCCCCTGCGGGATGCGCAGGTCGAGGAGGTCCTCCAGCCGGTTGAGCAGGGCCAGGGTGGCCTTCGGGTTCGGCGGCTGCGAGACGTAGTGCGGGACGGCGGCCCACAGGCTGACCGCCGGGATGCCCGCGTGCGTGCACGCCTCCTGGAGGATGCCGACGATGCCGGTGGGGCCCTCGTAGCGGGACTCCTCCAGGTTCATCGACGTGGCCAGGTCCGGGTCCGAGGTGACCCCGGTGACGGGGACCGGGCGGGTGTGCGGGGTGTCCCCGAGCAGCGCGCCCAGGACCACCACCATCTCCACGCCCAGCTCGTGCGCGAAGCCCAGCAGCTCGTTGCAGAACGACCGCCAGCGCATGCTCGGTTCGATACCGCGCACCAGCACCAGGTCGCGGGGCTTGGGCGACTTGACGCGGACCACCGACAGCCGGGTCGTCGGCCAGGTGATCTTGCGGACGCCGCCGTCCATCCACACGGTGGGCCGGTTGACCTGGAAGTCGTAGTAGTCCTCGGCGTCGAGGGCCGCGAAGACCTCGCCGCCGAACTCCCGGTCCAAGTGGTCGACCGCGGTGGAGGCCGCGTCGCCGGCGTCGTTCCAGCCCTCGAACGCGGCCACCATGACCGGGTCGATCAGCTCGGGCACCCCCTCGAGCTCGATCACCCAGCGCCTCCTTCCGGCCGGCGTCCGGCGGCTGTGCCGTCCGCCCACCGGCTGCTGATCCATCAACGTGCGGCACCAGCCTACGGCGTCACCCCCCAGGGTTCGCAGCCTGCGCGCACCCGGCGGCGCGCGAGGCGGGCAGGTCAGTGACGGTATGGCGGAGATCGTCACTTACCGGTCACTTGCCGACCACGTGCAGGCCGTAGACATCCGACCTGTAGACCGATTCGCCCCGGCGGCCGTCCATAAATTTGCCGCATCCCCCTGGACGAGTGAGCCCGTCCGCCGCTATACATCGGATCACCGAAAAAAGATCCGATGTCTTGCGACGGGAGTGTGCATGAGTCCGACCATCACCGAGGTCGACGTCTACGACATCCGCTTTCCGACCTCGGAGCAGCTCGACGGCTCGGACGCCATGAACCCCGACCCCGACTACTCCGCCGCCTACGTGGTGCTCCGTACCGACTCGCCCGACGGCCTGGCGGGTTACGGCCTGTGCTTCACCATCGGTCGTGGCAACGACGTCGTCGCCGCCGCGATCGAGGCACTGCGACCCTACGTCGTCGGGCGCGCGGTGGACAGTGTCACGGGGGGTCTTGGCGACTTCTACAAGCTGCTCACCCACGACTCCCAACTGCGGTGGCTCGGGCCCGAGAAGGGCGTGATGCACATGGCCGCCGGCGCAGTGGTCAACGCCGCCTGGGACCTCGCCGGCCGCCAGGCCGGGAAGCCGGTGTGGGAGCTGCTGTCCGGGATGACTCCGGAGCAGATCGTCGACCTCGTCGACTTCCGCTACCTCAGCGACGCCCTCACCCGCGACGAGGCGCTGGAGATCCTGCGCCGCGCCGAGCCCGGCCGCGCCGAGCGCGCCGCGCGGCTGAGGGAGCTCGGCTACCCGGCCTACACCACCGAGCCGGGCTGGCTCGGCTACACCGACGACAAGCTGACCCGGCTGGCCAAGGAGGCCGTCGAGGACGGCTTCACCCAGATCAAGCTGAAGGTCGGCGCCTCACTCGACGACGACATCCGCCGGATGCGGCTGGCCCGCGAGGCGGTCGGCCCGGACGTGCGGATCGCGGTGGACGCCAACCAGCGGTGGGACGTCCACGAGGCCGTCGCCTGGATGCGGGCGCTGGCGCCGTTCGACCCCTACTGGATCGAGGAGCCCACCAGCCCCGACGACGTCCTCGCGCACGCCGCCGTGCGGGCCGGCCAGCCGGTCCGGGTCGCCACCGGCGAGCACGTCGCCAACCGGGTGGTCTTCAAGCAGCTGCTGCAGGCCGGCGCCGTGGACTTCGTGCAGATCGACGCGGCCCGGGTGGCCGGCGTCAACGAGAACGTGGCCATCCTGCTGCTCGCCGCCAAGTTCGGCGTGCCGGTCTGCCCGCACGCCGGCGGCGTGGGCCTGTGCGAGCTGGTGCAGCACCTGTCGATGTTCGACTACGTGGCCGTCTCCGGCACCTGGGACGACCGGGTGATCGAGTACGTCCCGCACCTGCACGAGCACTTCACCGACCCCGTCGTCATGGCCGAGGGCCGCTACCAGGCGCCCGCCGCCCCCGGCTTCTCCGCCCGCATGGTGGACGCCACCCTCACCGACTACCGCTACCCGGACGGCCCGGTCTGGGTGGCCCGACAGGAGCTCGCCCGATGACCGACGCCACCCCCGACACCGCCTCCGCGGCCCTGCCCGCCGACCCGTACGACCTGACCGGCCTGACCGCCCTGGTCACCGGTGGCGCCTCCGGCATCGGCGCCGCGACCGCCCGGCTGCTGGCCGCCCGCGGCGCCCGCGTCGCCGTACTGGACCGCGACCCCTCCGGCGCGCCCGAGGGCACCGTGCCGGTGCAGGCCGACGTCACCTCCGACGAGGACGTGCGGGCCGCCGTCGCGCAGGCCGTGGCCGAACTCGGCAGCCTGCACATCCTGGTGGGCAACGCCGGCATCGGCGCCGTCGGCACCGTCGAGTCCAACGCCGACGACGAGTGGCAGCGGGTCCTGGACATCAACGTGGTGGGCCTGGTGCGCACCGCCCGCGCCGCCCTGCCGCACCTGCGGCGGGCCGCCGCCGTCCGCCCGGGCAGCGCGTCCATCACGCACACCTGCTCCATCGCCGCCACCGCCGGGCTGCCGCAGCGGGCCCTGTACAGCGCCAGCAAGGGCGCGGTGCTCGCGCTGACGCTGGCGATGGCCGCGGACCACGTCCGCGAGGGCGTGCGCGTCAACTGCGTCAACCCCGGCACCGCCGACACGCCGTGGGTCGGCCGGCTGCTGGACCAGGCCGACGACCCGGGCGCCGAGCGGGCCGCGCTCAACGCCCGGCAGCCGATGGGCCGTCTGGTCAGCGCCGAGGAGGTGGCGGCGGCGATCGTCCACCTGGCCAGCCCCGCCGCCGCCAGCACCACCGGCGCCTCGATCGCCGTCGACGGCGGCATGCAGGGCCTTCGGCTGCGGCCGGCCGGCTCCTGACCCGTACCGCCCCGTTCCACCCGAGCCCTACCCCAGCTCCACCAGCTCCACCGAGGAACACCAGCTCCACCGAGGAACACCCCAGCGACACCCGCGAAGAACCCGCGGGAACGGACGCGGCCCGTCCCGTGCGGCGCCCAACCCCCCCGCATCGAGCCGAACAACACAACCGGAAGGTCAGGACTCGACGATGAGACTGCGCACCACGACCGTGGCGGCGTGCGCCGCACTGCTCGCGGTCACCGCGCTCGCCGGATGCAACAGAGGCAGCGACGACAGCAAGGCCGGAGGCTCCTCCTCCTCCTCGTCCGGCAAGGTGGGCATCGACCTGCCCCGCTCCGACAGCGACTTCTGGAACTCCTACAACAGCTATATCGAGAAGGACGTCAAGGCGGGCGCCGTCTCCGCCCTGCCGCGCACCAACTCGCAGAACGACATCGGCAAGCTCGTCGCCAACGTCGACAGCTTCGCCAACGAGGGCGCCAAGGCGATCGTCATGGCCCCCCAGGACACCGGCGCGGTCGCCTCCACGCTCGACCAGCTGGCCAAGAAGAACATCCCGGTGATCAGCGTCGACACCCGCCCCGACAAGGGCAAGGTGTACATGGTGGTGCGCGCCGACAACCGTGCCTACGGCGAGAAGGCCTGCGAGTACCTGGGCCAGCAGCTCAAGGGCAAGGGCAAGATCGCCGAGTTCGAGGGCGACCTGTCCTCGATCAACGGCCGGGACCGCTCGGAGGCGTTCGCCTCCTGCATGAAGAGCAAGTTCCCCGCCATCAAGGTGATCGCGCTGCCCACCAACTGGGACGGCGCCACCGCCTCGGCCAAGCTCCAGACCACGCTGGCGTCCAACCCGGACCTCAACGGCATCTACATGCAGGCCGGCGGCGTCTTCCTGCAGCCCACGCTGGCGCTGCTGAAGCAGAAGGGCCTGCTCAAGCCGGCCGGCAGCCCGGGCCACATCACCATCATCTCCAACGACGGCATCCCCGAGGAGTTCAAGGCCATCAAGGCCGGCGAGATCGACGCCACCATCTCCCAGCCCGCCGACACCTACGCCAAGTACGCGCTGTACTACGCCAAGGCGGCGACCGAGGGCAAGACCTTCACGCCCGGCCCGACCGACCACGGCTCGAACATCATCAGCATCCCCAACGGGTTGGAGGACCAGCTCCCCGCGCCCCTGGTGACCAAGGCGAACGTGGACGACCCCAACCTCTGGGCGAACCAGATGGGGAAGAGCTGACCCATGGGTGAGGCCGCAGCGCCCGCCGCGGTCCACGCGGAGGGCATCGTCAAGAAGTTCGGGGCCACGGTCGCGCTCAACGGCGTCGGCATCACCGTGAAGGCCGGCGACTCGCACGCACTGGTCGGCCGCAACGGCGCCGGCAAGTCGACGCTGGTGTCGGTGCTGACCGGGCTCCAGACCCCCGACGAGGGGCGGGTCGCCTTCCAGGGCGAGCCCGCCCCCGCCCCGGGGGACACCGCCGCCTGGCAGTCCAAGGTGGCCTGCGTCTACCAGAAGTCGATGGTGGTTCCGCAGCTCACCGTCGCGGAGAACCTGTTCCTCAACCGCTTCGGCGGCGTCGGCCGCATCCGCTGGTCGGCGCTGCGGGACCGGGCCCGCGACCTGCTCGGCGAGTACGGGGTGGACGTCGACCCGACCGCGCTGGCCGCCGACCTCACCGTGGAGCAGGGCCAGTTCGTGGAGATCGCCCGCGCGCTGTCGTTCGGCGCCCGGTTCATCATCCTCGACGAGCCCACCGCGCAGCTCGACGCGGGCGGCATCGACCGCCTCTTCACCAAGCTGCGCGAACTCCAGGACCAGGGCGTCGCGTTCCTGTTCATCTCGCACCACCTCCAGGAGGTCTACGACCTCTGCACCACCGTCACCGTCTACCGCGACGCCCGGCACGTGCTCACCGCGCCGGTCGCCGAGCTCGGCAAGTCGGAGCTGGTGGAGGCGATGACGGGCGAGGCGGCGCAGGCCAAGGTCGCCTGGCACGCCGGGGCGAAGGCCGCGGCGCCGGCCGGCGCCGAGCCGGCGGAGGCGGTGCTGCGCACCGAGGGGCTCGCCCTGGAGGGCGCGTTCGAGCCGCTGGACTTCGAGGTGCGGCCCGGCGAGGTGGTCGGCCTGGCCGGCGCCACCGCCAGCGGCAACACCGCGCTCGGCGAGACCCTGGCGGGCCTGCGCCGCGCCACCGGCGGCCGCACCCTGGTGGGCGGCCGGCCGGTGAAGCCCGGCAGCGTTCCCAAGGCGCTGGACGCCGGCATCGGCTACGTGCCCGAGGACCGGCACCGGCAGGGCCTGGTGCTCGGCCGCAGCGTCGCGGAGAACGCCACCCTCACGGTGACCGACCAGCTCGGCCCGTACGGGACCGTCCTGCCGGGCCGCACCAGGCGGTTCGCGCAGGGCATGATCGACTCGCTGGACATCAAGACCTCGGGGCCGGCGCAGCCGGTGTCCGACCTGTCCGGCGGCAACCAGCAGAAAGTGGTCATCGCCCGCGCGCTGGCCCGCGAACCCCGGGTACTGGTGGCCATCAGGCCCACCGCGGGGGTCGACGTGAAGTCCAAGGACGCCCTGCTGGGCGTGGTACGGGGGGTCGCCGACCGCGGCGACGCCGCCGTCATCGTCTCCGACGAACTGGACGACCTGCGGGTGTGCGACCGGGTGATCGCCCTCTTCCACGGACGGGTGATCGCCGAGTTCGGCAGCGGATGGAACGACCGGGACCTGGTCTCGGCGATGGAAGGGCTGCCCGCGGGCGGCGACAAGGGAGTCGACGGCAATGAGTGACACCAGCCAGCTGACGGCCGACCCGGCCGCCCCCGAGCTGCAGTCGAAACGGGCCGCGCCGCGGCTGCGGCTCGGCAACTACCGGGACCTGTCACTGATCCCGGTGATCCTGATCGTGGGCGTGGTCGGCTTCATCGTCTCGCCGACCTTCCTCACCTCGGACAACCTCATCGGCGTCCTCCAGCAGTGCAGCGAGCTGAGCCTGCTGGTGCTGGGCGAGGCGATGATCCTCATCCTGGGCCGGATGGACCTGTCGCTGGAGTCCACCATCGGTGTGGCCCCGGTGATCGCCATGTGGCTGGTGATGCCGAGCACCGGTTCGGCCACCTACCACGGCATCGGGGCACTGCCCGGCTGGATGTCGATCCCGCTCTGCCTGCTGGTGGGCGTGCTGGTCGGCGGGTTCAACGGCTTCATGATCCTGCGGCTGCGGGTGAACGGCTTCATCGCCACCCTCGGCATGCTGACCATGCTGCGCGGCCTCCAGGTCGGCATCTCCCAGGGCAAGTCCATCGTCGAGGTCCCCAAGTCCTTCTCCTACCTGGGCGGCGCGACCTGGCTGGGCGCCCCCGCGGCGATCTGGCTCTGCCTGGTGCTGTTCGTGGCCGGCGGCCTCGGGCTGGGCTACATGCGGCACGGCCGGGCGCTGTACGCGATCGGCGGCAACAAGGAGGCGGCCCGCGCCGCCGGCATCCGGGTGGACCTGATCACCTGGACGGTGCTCATCATCGCCTCGGTGCTGGCCGCGTTCGCCGGCATCCTGTATGTCGGCCACTACGGCGCCATCTCCTCCACGCAGGGCCAGAACTGGATCTTCCAGGTCTTCGCCGCCACCGTCATCGGCGGGGTCAGCCTCAACGGCGGCCGCGGCACCCTGTTCGGCGCGCTCACCGGCGTCGTCGCCCTGCAGCTCGTGGTCAACGTGATGACGCTGGGCGGTGTGCCGCCGCTGTGGGACCAGTTCCTCTACGGTGCCATCATCATCGTCGCGCTGATCATCTCCCGCTTCGCCAGCGGCGAGCAGGAGGACTGACCCGGCCCGGACACCGGGGGCGGCAGCCGCCTCCGGCATCCGGGCACCGGCCCCGGAGGGTCGCGGGCACACCGCCCGCGGCCCTCCGGGGCCCGTCCTGTTCCCCGCTCCGCCTCTTCCCCCGTCCCGTCTGCTCCCGCTCGTTCCCCCTCCGTCCGCCGCCCGGGACGCCCGCACCCGCACACCCGCGCACCGCACGTCGGCACACCCGCACACCCGCACGTCCGCCATCCGTGTCCGGCCCCGTACCGCCACCACCCCGTACCGGCGCCCGCACGGACCGCAAGGAGAGAGACCACCCATGCCCGTACCGGCACTGCCCCGGCTCGGCCTCGGCTGCGCCCCGCTGGCGAACCTCTACCGCGCCGTCTCCGACGAGGAGGCCGAGGCCACCGTCGCGGCGGCCTTCGACGCCGCCGGCGACGCGCCCGCCTACCTGGACACCGCGCCCCACTACGGCCTGGGCCGCTCCGAGGAGCGCCTGGGACGGGCCCTGGCCGGCCGGGACCGCGCCTCCTACGTGCTGTCCACCAAGGTCGGACGGCGGCTGCGCGACCTGGAGCCGGGGGAGTCCCCCGACGAGCAGGGCTTCACCGACTCCCCGCGCCGCGCCCGGGTCTGGGACTTCTCCGCCGGCGGCATCCAGGCGACCCTGGAGGGCTCGCTGAACCGGCTGGGCGTGGACAGCGTCGACATCGTCTACCTGCACGACGTCGAGGACCACCTGCCCGAGGTGTACGCCACCGGCTTCCCGGCGCTGGCCGCGCTGCGCGAGCAGGGCGTGGTGAAGGCCATCGGCTTCGGCATGAACGTCAGCGGCGTGCTGGCCCGGCTGGTCGCCGACCTCGACGTCGACGTGGTGCTGTGCGCCGGGCGGTGGACGCTGCTGGAGCGCACCGCCTACGACGACCTGCTGCCGGTGTGCGAGCGGCGCGGTACGAAGGTGGTCGTCGGCGGCGTCTACAACTCCGGGCTGCTGGCCGACCCCCGGCCCGGCGCCCCCTACAACTACACTCCGGCGCCCGAGGAACTCCTGCGCCGGGCGCAGTCCATCGCCGCCGTCTGCGCCGAGTTCGGGGTGCCGCTGCGGGCGGCGGCGCTGCGCTACCCGTTCGCCCACCCGTCCGTGGTCTCCGCGCTGGTCGGCGCGGCCGGCGCGGCCGAGGCCCGGGACAACGCCGCGATGTTCGCCCGGCCCATCCCCGACGAGCTGTGGCCCGCGCTGGTCGAGCGCGGGCTGCTGGACGCGGACGTGCCGCTGCCGCTGTCCTCGGTGGTGGCCGCCAACGCCGCCGGGCACGCCGCCGCGGCCGGCGGTAACGGCGGGGAGCGGTGAGCGCCGTGCGGATCGACGCCCACCACCACCTGTGGGACCTCGGCGCGCGGCCGCAGGCGTGGCAGGCCGCCGAGCAACTGGCGCCGCTGCGCCGGACCTTCCGGTTCGCCGAGCTGGAGCCGCACCTCGACGCGCACGGCGTCGACGCCACCGTCGTCGTGCAGTCCAGCTCCTCGCTGCCCGAGACCCGCGAGCTGCTGGCCGAGGCGGCCGGCTCCGGCGGGCGGATCGCCGGCGTCGTCGGCTGGGCCGACCTCACGGCGCCCGGCCTGGGGCAGGAGCTGGCCGAGCTGCGGACGGCCGGGCCGCTGGCCGGCATCCGCCACCAGGTGCAGGACGAGCCCGACCCGGACTGGCTGGACCGGCCCGACGTGCGCGCCGGGCTGCGCGCGGTCGGCGCGGCCGGCCTGGTCTACGACCTGCTGGTCACCCCGCGCGAACTCGCCGCGGCCGAACGGGCCGTCCGCGAGCTGCCCGAGGTCCGCTTCGTCCTCGACCACGGCGCCAAGCCGCCGATCGCCGCGGGGGAGCGGGAGCCGTGGGCGGCGGGCGTGACCGCGCTGGCCGCACTGCCCAACGTCGCCTGCAAGCTCTCCGGTCTGGTCACCGAGGCCGACTGGACCACCTGGCGGCCGGCGGACGTGCTCCCCTACGCCCGGCACCTGCTGGACGCCTTCGGCCCCGGGCGGCTGCTGTTCGGCTCCGACTGGCCGGTGTGCACGCTCGCCGCCTCCTACGCCGACGTGTACGCCCTGGCCGGCCAGGCCCTCGACCAGCTCACCCCCGCCGAACGGGACGGCGTCCTCGGCGCCAACGCCGTGCGGGTCTACGGGCTGGCGCAGAGCGGCTGAGCGGCTGACCCGGGGGGCGGGCCCGGGGCGCTCGCGCGCTCCCGGGCCCGCGGCTCCCGGCCGCGGACCGGGCGCCGCCCGGCCGACCCACGGGGGCCGGCCGGGCGGCCCGCGCCCGAGGCGGGATCAGAGCGTGGAGCGCAGCCACTGCTCGACGCTGGCCACGTGCACGGTGGCCCAGGAACGGGCGGCCTCCGCGTCGGCGTCACGCAGCGCCGACAGGATCGCCCGGTGCTCGTGCAGGGTGCGGCTGACCGCGTCCTCCTGGGTGAGGCCGCGCCACACCCGCGCCCGGGTGGTCGGCCCGGACAGGCCGTCCAGCAGCGAGCACAGCACCGAGTTGCCCGAGCCCTGCACGATGCCGCGGTGGAACTCCAGGTCGGAGGCGACCAGCTCCTCCACCGAAGGGGTCGGGCCCAGGGCGTCGAGCTTGCCCTCCAGGGCATCCAGCTCCTCCGGCGAGATCCGGGTCGCCGCCATCGCCGTGGCGGCCGGCTCCAGGATCCGCCGCACCGCCAGGAACTCCAGCACGGTGTCGTCGCGGTGGAAGTCCACCACGAAGCTCAGCGCCTCCAGCAGCAACTGCGGGTCGAGGCTGGTGACGTAGGTTCCGTCCCCCTGGCGCACGTCCAGGATGCGGATCAGCGACAGGGCCCGCACCGCCTCCCGCAGCGAGTTGCGGGAGAGCCCCAGTTCGGCGGCGAGCTCGCTCTCCTTCGGCAGCCGGTCGCCCGGGCGCAGCGCCCCCGAGACGATCATCGCCTTGATCTTCTCGATTGCCTCATCTGTGACGGCCATCAGCGCCCGCCCTCCCCACTGTCCAGTGCCGATTCCTGGCACTCCGACTGGCACTCCGAGCGCGCCAGACCTCCGATGTATCAGTCCATTATGAGTCAGAAACCGGCCGGAGGGCCAACCTTCCGCAACTCGCGCACCGGACAGCCTCCGGAATCGCTCCACCACCACCCGCGACCCCGCCACAGCCCGCGCGGCGCCGGGCTCCCGCCATTTCACAACGGTCCGCCGCCGGAGCCCCCGGTCCGCCGCGCGCCCCGGAACGGCCCGGCGGCACTGTCCGCCGAGGCCGCGACCACGGCGGCCTCGGCGGACGGTGCCGCCGGAACTCCGACGTATCCGGTGCGCGCGGCCCGCCGTTCGCAGCCGGACCGCGCCCCAGCCCCGCCCCGGTTCCGGACGCCCAGCCCCGCCCCCTCAGCCCCGGGCGCGCAGCAGGCGCTCCACTCCCGCCCGTACCTCGGGCGTGTCCAGGCCGCGCACGGTCAGGGTCGTGCGGCGGCGCAGCACGTCGTCCGCGTCCAGCGCCCACTCGCGGTCCCGGGCGTAGACGACCTGCGCCCAGATCTCCGGCGCGTCCGGGTGGACGCGTTCGGCCAGCGCCGGGTCCTCGTTGGCCAGCCGGGCGATGTCGAACGCGAGTGAGCCGTAGTGCCCGGCCAGGTGCCGGGCGGTGTCCGGCGCCATGGCCGGGCCGCCCTCGGCGCCGTCCACCAGCAGCCGGTGCGCCACCGCGTCCGGGTTGGCGAACCCGGGCAGCGGGGCGAACCGCGGCAGCCGGGAGACCGGCTGCATCCCCCCGGCCAGCGGCCGGTCGGGCAGCGCGGCGAGCCGGGCCAGCACCGTGCGTCCGATGTGCCGGAAGGTGGTCCACTTGCCGCCCGCCACCGACAGCATGCCGCCCGGGCCCTCGGTGACCACCGTCTCCCGGCGGGCCGTGGCAGTGTCCCCGGGCCCGCCCGGCAGCACCCGCAGTCCGGCGAAGGAGTAGGCCACCAGGTCCCGCGACAACTGCTGGTCGCGGACGGACAGCGACGCCTCGTCCAGGATCTGCGCCACGTCCGCCTCGGTGGCCGCCACGTCCGCCGGGTCGCTCTCGTACGGCTCGTCGGTGGTACCCAGCAGCAGCATGTCCTCCCAGGGCAGCGCGAACGTGATGCGGTAGCGGTCGATCGGCGTGGCCAGCGCCGCCCGCCACGGGGCGGTGCGCCGCAGCACCAGGTGCGCGCCCTTCGACAGCCGGATCGACGGCGCCGCGCCCGGGTCCTCCATCCGCCGCAGGTGGTCCACCCAGGGGCCCGTCGCGTTGAGCACCAGCCGGGCGTCCACCCCGAACTCGGTGCCGTCGGTGCGGTCCCGCAGCTCGGCGCCGGTGACCCGGCCGCCCGTGGTGCGCAGCCCGGTCACCTCCGCGTGGTTGAGCACCGTGGCACCGGCCTCCACGGCGGCCCGCACCGCCATGAGCGCCATCCGGGCGTCGTTCATCTGCCCGTCCTCGTAGACGGCGACCGCCCGCAGGCCGTCCGTACGCAGCTCCGGCACCTCCCGGGCGGCGCGCGCCGGGCTGACGACGTGCCCGACGCCGTCCCGGAACGCCGACAGGGCGGAGTACGTGAAGACGCCCGCGCCGAGCTTGGCCGCCCCGTGCGGGCCGCCCTTGTAGACGGGCAGGTAGAAGGTGAGCGGCCGGGCCAGGTGCGGGGCCACGTCCCGGGAGACGGCACGCCGCTCGACGTGGTTCTCCGCCACCAGCCGCACCGCGCCGGTCTGCAGGTAGCGCAGCCCGCCGTGGAGCAGCTTGGACGAGGCCGAGGACGTCGCTCCGGCGAAGTCCCCGGCGTCCACCATGGCCACCCGCAGCCCCGACTGCGCGGCGTGCCAGGCGGTGGTGATGCCCAGGATGCCGCCGCCGACCACCAGCAGGTCGAACGCGGCCCGGTCGAGCAGCTCCCGGGTCTCGGCCCGCCCGGGGTTGGCACCGGCGGTCGGGTGCGTCCCCAGCGAGGGAACGCGTTGCAGGGTGTCCATGGCCGTCCTCAGTTCTCGTCGTTCTCGTCGTGCGCGTTCTGGTTGTTCTTCTGCGGCTCGGGCTCGTCGTCGATCCAGCCCATCGTCCGTTCCACGGCCTTGAGCCAGTTGCGGTACTCGCGGTCGCGGACCGCGGCGTCCATGCCGGGCGTCCACTCCGCCGCCCGCCGCCAGTTGGCCCGCAGCGCGTCGGTGTCCGGCCAGAAGCCGACGGCCAGGCCGGCCGCGTAGGCGGCGCCCAGGCAGGTGGTCTCGGCGACCATCGGGCGCACCACGGGAGCGTCCAGCACGTCGGCGAGGGTCTGCATGAGCAGGTTGTCGGAGGTCATGCCGCCGTCGACCTTCAGCGCGGCCAGCTCGACGCCGGAGTCCTTGGTCATCGCGTCGGCGATCTCCCGGGTCTGCCAGGCGGTCGCCTCCAGCACCGCCCGGGCGATGTGCGCCTTGGTGACGTAGCGGGTCAGCCCGGCGATCACGCCGCGCGCGTCGTCCCGCCAGTACGGGGCGAACAGGCCGGAGAAGGCGGGCACGAAGTAGGCGCCGCCGTTGTCCTCCACCGTCAGGGCCAGCGTCTCGATCTCGGCGGCGGTGCTGATCAGCCCCATCTGGTCGCGCATCCACTGCACCAGCGAGCCGGTGACCGCGATCGAGCCCTCCAGCGCGTAGACGGGCGGCTGCTCGCCGATCCGGTAGCCGACCGTGGTGATCAGGCCGTTGTGCGAGTCCACGGGGGTGTCACCGGTGTTCATCAGCATGAAGGTGCCGGTGCCGTACGTGGACTTGGCCTCGCCCTGGGCGAAGCAGGTCTGGCCGAAGAGCGCCGCCTGCTGGTCGCCGAGCGCCGAGGCCACCGGCACGTCGTCCAGCCCGCCGACGCCGGTGGTGCCGTACACCTCGGAGGAGGAGCCGATCCGCGGCAGCACCGCGGCCGGCACGCCGATCGCGTCGAGGATCTCCTGGTCCCAGTCGAGGGTGCGCAGGTCCATCAGCAGGGTGCGGGAGGCGTTGGTGACGTCGGTGACGTGGACGCCGCCGTCCGGGCCGCCGGTCAGGTTCCAGATGACCCAGGAGTCCATGGTGCCGAAGAGGATGTCCCCGGCCTCGGCCCGCTCCCGCAGCCCCTCGACGTTGTCCAGCAGCCAGCGGATCTTCGGGCCGGCGAAGTAGGAGGCCAGCGGCAGCCCGGTGGTGGCGCGGAACCGGTCCTGGCCGCCGGTGCGGCCCAGCTCGCGGCACAGGGCGTCGGTGCGGGTGTCCTGCCACACCAGGGCGTTGTGCACGGGCTCGCCGGTGTGCCGGTCCCACAGCAGGGTGGTCTCGCGCTGGTTGGTGATGCCGATCGCCTTGACGTCGCCGGGGGTGAAGCCGGGCACGTCCTGGCCGGCCTTCGCGACGGCGCCGGCCACCACCTCCTGGACGTTGGCCCAGATCTCGGCCGCGTCGTGTTCGACCCACCCCGGCTTGGGGAAGATCTGCTGGTGCTCCTTCTGGTCGACGGCGACGATCCGGCCGTCACGGTCGAAGACGATGCATCGGCTGGAAGTGGTGCCCTGGTCGATGGCGGCGATGAACGGTCCGGTGCCGTGCGAGCCGGCGGGGGAGGGGGTCGGTGTGGTGGAGGCGTCGGTCACGGTGTGCTCCTCGGTACGGGTGGGCGGCGCCGGTGCGGGCCGCGGCGCGGCCGGGCGGGCGGCACGGCGGGCGCGGGCGGCGGCACGGCGGGCGGGCTGCCGGGCCGCGGGCCGGACGGCGGGCGGCCCGGCCTGGACGGCGGACGGGAGGCCGGCGGGGGCCGCGGTCCCCGGGACGCTCGCCCGGGGACCGGAGACCCCGGGCGGTTACGTGAAGGCGAGCCGGTAGAGCCCGCCGGCCACGGCGGCGCCCACCAGCGGGCCGACCACCGGTATCCAGGCGTAGCCCCAGTCGGAACGGCCCTTGTTGGGCAGCGGCAGCAGCGCGTGCACGATCCGCGGGCCCAGGTCGCGGGCCGGGTTGATGGCGTATCCGGTCGGCCCGCCCAGCGACAGGCCGATCCCCACCACCACCAGCGAGGTCAGCAGGATGCCCAGGCCGTTGAGGGCCAGCCCCTTGGTCATGCCCTGGGTGAGGATGAACAGCACCAGCGCGAAGGTCGCGATGGCCTCGGTGAGCAGGTTCTGCACCGGGTTGCGGATCTCCGGGCCGGTGGAGAAGACGCCCAGCACCGGCCCGCCGGCCGGGTCGTCCCGCAGCCCCTCGACGACCTCCGGATCGGTCAGGTGGGCCTGGAACTGGCCGAGATAGGCCCCCCACACCAGCACCGCGCCGATGATCGCACCGGCGAACTGGCCGATCAGGTAGTACGGCACGGTGCTCCACTCGCCGGTCTTGATCGCCACGCCCAGCGTAACCGCCGGGTTGAGCTGGCCGCCGGAGTAGCCGTTGGCGATGTACGCGCCGGCCAGCACCGCGAAGCCCCAGCCGAACGCGATCGCGACCCAGCCGGCGCTCTGCGCCTTGGACCGCTTGAGGGTCACGGCCGCGCAGACGCCGCCGCCGAGCAGGATGAGGACGGCGGTCCCGAAGAGCTCGCCGATCACTATGTGGCCGTTGGACACATCGACTCCCTTGTCTCACGTCCAGGTGCGGCGACCTTCGAAATCCATCCGGTGTTCGACATTGTCGACCGCAGGTCGAAAGTCTCGTACGTGGACTTCCGGAGGTCAAGAGCGGCGTAACGGACGGTTCGCCACACCGGCAGCACGGCGCCACGGAGCCGGCGGCACGGCTCCCACCTGCCCGGACGCGCCGGAATCACGCCTCGAAGGGGCCGCCGGCGCCGGCACGCGCCCGCCCCTGGAAGGCGCGCGCGTCCGTCGGCCCCCGAGCTCCCGGGCGGGCCGGGCCGGCGGCGGAAACCCCCCGCGGAGCCGCGGGACCGGAAGCGCGAACGCGGACCGGAGGCGGCCCGCGGGTCAGAAGCGGCCGGCCCCCAGATCCCGGGAGACCGCCCGCGCGCAGTCGCGGACCGAGGCCACCAGCCGGGGCCGGACCGCGCCGTCCTCGCAGACCCGCTCCACCGCGCCGGTCACCCCGACCGCGCCCACCGGCATCCGGCGCCGGTCGTAGACGGGCGCGGCCACGGAGGCCACCCCCTCCCACGTCTCCTCCAGGTCCGCCGCCCAGCCCTGCGCCCGCACCAGCGCCAGCGTCTCCTCGAACTCCGCCGCCCCCGTCACCGTGCGGGGGGTCAGCGCCGCGCGCTCGCCCTCGGCCGCCTCGTTGTGGGCCACCGGGTCGAAGGCCGCGAGCACCTTGCCCAGCGCGGTGGAGTGCAGCGGCTGCATGGCCCCCACCTCCAGCACCTGGCGGCTGTCGTCGGGCCGGAAGACGTGGTGCACCACCAGCACCCCCTGCTGGTGCAGCACCCCCAGGTACGCGGCCTCACCGCTGGACCGGGCCAGGTCGTCGGTCCACACCAGGGCCCGGGCGCGCAACTCGTGCACGTCCAGGTAGCTGTTGCCCAGCCGCAGCAGCTCCGCGCCGAGCTGGTACCGGCCGGTCGCCGGGTCCTGCTCCACGAAGCCCTCCTGCTGGAGCGTGCGCAGGATGCCGTGCGCGGTGCCCTTGGCCAGGCCGAGCGAGGACGCCACGTCCGACAGCCCGAGTCGGCGCTCCCCGCCGGC
The DNA here is from genome assembly GCF_000745345.1 of Actinacidiphila yeochonensis CN732. Classification (NCBI taxonomy): domain Bacteria; kingdom Bacillati; phylum Actinomycetota; class Actinomycetes; order Kitasatosporales; family Streptomycetaceae; genus Actinacidiphila; species Actinacidiphila yeochonensis. The sequence continues at coordinate 3,719,503 of NZ_JQNR01000005.1, forward strand.
CAGCAGGCGCAGGATCGACGCGGCGCGTTCCAGCGACTGGATGGGACCTGGCATGACGGGCGGCTCCACAACTCACGCGGGGGACGGCGGGGCAAGGGCGACGACGCGCCGGTAGAGGTCCGGTGGACGTGCGCCACCATGCGCCGGCGTGCGCCGGCCCATTCGACATTGTCGAACGGTGGCGCCCCCCATCATCGCAGAGAGTCGATTCTCCGCCACCCGTGCGCTACCCGTGTGCCGTCCGGACGCCACCGTGTGCGGGCCGGTTGCCACTCGTCCGCACCGGGGATGCGGCCTCGGCGAAGCGCTCCGGCTACCCTGGCGGGGTGCGTGTCCGCCGCGGGCGCGCGGGTCGCCGGTCCGCCGGGGCCCGAGCGCGGACCGGGACGGACACGGCATAGCCGACAGCCGTCGCATCCAGGGAGACAGCACATGGCCTCGCCGTCCTCGTCCGCGTCCACCGCGCCCAGCGCCGCGGACCCCGTCCGCATCGCCGCGCTGCGCGAGGCGCTCGCCTCGCGCGTCGTCGTCGCCGACGGCGCCATGGGCACCATGCTCCAGGCACAGGACCCCACGCTGGACGACTTCCAGCAGCTCGAAGGGTGCAACGAGGTCCTCAACGTCACCCGCCCGGACATCGTGCGCTCCGTCCACGAGGCGTACTTCCAGGCCGGCGTGGACTGCGTGGAGACCAACACCTTCGGCGCCAACCACTCCGCCATGGGCGAGTACGGCATCACCGACCGCATCGGGGAGCTGTCCGAGGCCGGCGCCCGGCTGGCCCGCGAGGTCGCCGACGGCTTCGCCGCCGACGGCCGCCGCCGCTGGGTGCTCGGCTCCATCGGCCCGGGCACGAAGCTGCCCACCCTCGGCCACACCACCTACGCCACGCTGCGCGACGGCTACGAGGCCAACGCGGCCGGCCTGATCGCCGGCGGCGCCGACGCCCTGGTCGTCGAGACGATGCAGGACCTGCTCCAGGTCAAGGCCGCCCTCGTCGGCTCCCGCCGGGCGATGGCCGCCGCGGGCGTGCAGGTGCCGCTGATCTGCTCGGTCGCCGTGGAGACCACCGGCACGATGCTGCTCGGCTCCGAGATCGGCGCCGCGCTGACCGCCCTGGAGCCGCTGGGGATCGACCTGATCGGCCTGAACTGCTCCACGGGCCCGGCCGAGATGAGCGAGCACCTGCGCTACCTCGCCCGGCACTCCCGCATCCCGCTGACCTGCATGCCCAACGCCGGCCTGCCGGTCCTCACCAAGGACGGCGCCCACTACCCGCTGTCGCCCAGCGAACTGGCCGACGCCCACGAGGTGTTCGCCCAGGAGTACGGGCTGTCCCTGGTCGGCGGCTGCTGCGGCACCACGCCGGAGCACCTGCGCCAGCTGGTCGAGCGGATCGGCGGCCACGACCTCACCCCGCGCAACCCGCGCCCCGAGGCCGGCGCCGCGTCGCTCTACCAGACCGTGCCCTTCCGGCAGGACACCACGTACCTGGCGATCGGCGAGCGCACCAACGCCAACGGCTCCAAGAAGTTCCGCGAGGCCATGCTGGAGGGCCGGTGGGAGGACTGCGTGGAGATGGCGCGCGACCAGATCCGCGAGGGGGCCCACCTGCTCGACCTGTGCGTCGACTACGTGGGCCGGGACGGCGCCGCCGACATGGCGGAGATCGCCGGCCGGCTCGCCACCGCCTCGACGCTGCCGATCGTGCTGGACTCCACCGAGGTCGACGTCCTCCAGGCCGGCCTGGAGAAGCTCGGCGGCCGCGCGGTGCTCAACTCCGTCAACTACGAGGACGGCGACGGCCCGGATTCCCGGTTCGCCCGCGTCACGCGGCTGGCCCAGGAGCACGGCGCCGCGCTGATCGCGCTGACCATCGACGAGGAGGGGCAGGCCCGCACCGTCGAGAAGAAGGTCGAGATCGCCGAGCGGCTGATCGACGACCTCACCGGCAACTGGGGCATCCTCGAGTCCGACATCCTCATCGACTGCCTCACCTTCACCATCTGCACCGGCCAGGAGGAGTCCCGCAAGGACGGCGTGGCCACCATCGAGGCCATCCGCGAACTCAAGCGCCGCCACCCCGAGGTACAGACCACCCTCGGCCTGTCCAACATCTCCTTCGGCCTCAACCCGGCCGCCCGCGTGGTCCTCAACTCCGTCTTCCTGGACGAGTGCGTGAAGGCCGGCCTGGACTCGGCGATCGTGCACGCCTCCAAGATCCTGCCGATCGCCCGCCTTGAGGAGGAGCAGGCCAAGGCCGCGCTCGACCTGATCTACGACCGGCGCGCCGAGGGCTACGACCCGCTCCAGCGGCTGATGGAGCTCTTCGAGGGCGTCAGCACCTCCTCGATGAAGGCCGGCAAGGCCGAGGAGCTGGCCGCGCTGCCGCTGGACGAGCGCCTCAAGCGCCGCATCATCGACGGCGAGAAGAACGGCCTCACCGACGACCTCGACGCGGCGCTGGCCGAGCGGCCCGCCCTGGAGATCGTCAACGAGACGCTGCTGGACGGCATGAAGGTGGTCGGCGAGCTGTTCGGCTCCGGCCAGATGCAGCTGCCGTTCGTGCTCCAGTCCGCCGAGGTGATGAAGACCGCGGTGGCCTACCTGGAGCCGCACATGGAGCGGAGCGACGACACCGGCGGCAAGGGCACCATCGTGCTGGCCACCGTGCGCGGCGACGTCCACGACATCGGCAAGAACCTCGTCGACATCATCCTGTCCAACAACGGCTACAACGTCGTCAACCTGGGCATCAAGCAGCCCGTCTCGGCGATCCTGGAGGCGGCGCAGGAGCAGAAGGCCGACGTCATCGGGATGTCCGGGCTGCTGGTGAAGTCCACGGTGATCATGAAGGAGAACCTGGAGGAGCTCAACCAGCGCGGCCTGGCCGCCGAGTACCCGGTGATCCTCGGCGGCGCCGCCCTCACCCGCGCCTACGTCGAGCAGGACCTGCACGAGATCTACCAGGGCGAGGTCCGCTACGCCCGGGACGCCTTCGAGGGACTGCGGCTGATGGACGCCCTGATCGGCGTCAAGCGCGGCGTGCCCGGCGCCGCCCTGCCCGAGCTGAAGGCCCGTCGGGTGGCCCGCCGGGAGCAGCCCGAGCAGGAGCCGGACGCCGCGCTCGGCCAGGTCCGCTCCGACGTCGCCACCGACAACCCGGTGCCCACCCCGCCGTTCTGGGGCAGCCGGGTCGTCAAGGGCATCCAGCTCGCCGACTACGCCTCCTGGCTGGACGAGGGCGCCCTCTTCAAGGGCCAGTGGGGCCTGAAGCAGTCCCGGGTGGGCGGGCCCAGCTACGAGGAGCTGGTGGAGACCGAGGGCAGGCCGCGGCTGCGCGGGCTGCTGACCCGCCTCCAGTCCGAGGGCCTGCTGGAAGCCGCCGTCACCTACGGCTACTTCCCGTGCGTCTCCAAGGGCGACGACCTGATCGTCCTGCACGAGGACGGCACCGAGCGCACCCGCTTCACCTTCCCCCGGCAGCGCCGGGGCCGGCGGCTGTGCCTGGCCGACTTCTTCCGGCCCGAGGAGTCCGGCGAGACCGACGTCGTCGGCTTCCAGGTGGTCACCGTCGGCAACCGGATCTCCGACGCGGCCAACGAGCTGTTCGCCAGCGACTCCTACCGCGACTACCTGGAGCTGCACGGCCTGTCCGTCCAGCTCGCCGAGGCGCTGGCCGAGTACTGGCACGCCCGGGTCCGCGGCGAGCTCGGCTTCTCAGGCGAGGACCCCTCGGACGTCGAGGACATGTTCCAGCTGAAGTACCGCGGCGCCCGCTTCTCGCTGGGCTACGGCGCCTGCCCCGACCTGGAGGACCGGGCGAAGATCGCCGACCTCCTGGAGCCGGAGCGGATCGGGGTGAAGCTCTCCGAGGAGTTCCAGCTCCACCCGGAGCAGTCCACGGACGCCATCGTCATCCACCACCCGGAGGCGAAGTACTTCAACGCCCGCTGACCCGGCCACCCGCCGACGACCTGGCAACCGACGGGCAACGCCCGCCGACCTGGCCCCCGGCCGCCGGGCCGCCGGTGCGGGCGCCGGCCGGACACCTCCCCGCGGCCACCGGGCGGCCGTGGGCGGCCCGACGTAGACTGGACGATCCGGCGGAGGCCGGTCGCCGTCCCGCGGTCCAGCGGGGCGCGGCGACCGGCCTTCGTGTCCCCCTGGAGCCGAGGAGTGGGGCCCATGACCAGTAGCGTTCCCGCGGTCGACACCGTCACGGCCCAGGGCGGCACGCCCTGGGCCGTCCTGCTGGACCTGGACGGCACCCTCGTGGACACGGAGGGCCTGTGGTGGGCGGCGGAGTCCGAGGTGTTCGCGGCGCTGGGCCACGTGCTGGACGAGGCGCACCGCGCGGTGGTGGTCGGCGGCCCGATGGCCCGCAGCATCGGGCACCTCATCGAGGCCACCGGTGTCAGGGCCACCCTCGGGGAGCTCAGCGCCGCCGTCAACAGCACCTTCGAGCGGCTGCTGGAACGCGCGGGCGCCCCCCTCATGCCCGGAGCGCTGCGGCTGTTGGGCGACCTCACCGCCCACGGCGTGCCCACCGCCCTGGTGTCCGCGTCCCACCGGCGCACCATCGACGCCATGCTGCGCACCCTGGGCCGCGAGCACTTCGCGTTCACCCTGGCCGGCGACGAGATCGCCCGCACCAAACCGCACCCGGACCCCTACCTGCTGGCCGCCGCCCGGCTCGGCGCCGACCCGGCGCACTGCGTGGTCGTCGAGGACACCGCCACCGGCGTGGCCTCCGCCGAGGCGGCCGGCTGCCAGGTCGTCGCGGTGCCGTCCGTGGTGCCGATCCCGCCCGCGCCGGGCCGGACCGTGGTGCGCTCGCTGGAGGAGCTGACCGTGCCGTTCCTCCGCGCTGTGAACACGCGCCTTCACTGAGCGTGTGGTCGAAGACGCCCGCCGGCCGCCCGGCGGGCGTCTTTGGCCTCCCGTTGGTGCTGGGGCAGGGCAATGTCGGTATCGTCGCCCGAGCGTGCCCCACCGGATGTGCTGGAATACCGGCGGCAGGCCGCATCAGGACGCCCCGGTGGCCCGCGCCCCCACACGTCCGCCCTGCCCACCGCCGAGGCCCCCGGCCCGGGTGCGCGGGCGGTTCGTCCACGGCGCCGACCGGCCGCGCGGGCACCGCACCACAGGTACACGGGCAAGAGGAGAACGACCACGATGAACCGCAAGCTTCTGGTGCTGCCCGCCCTGCTGGGCGCGCTGGCACCCGTCGTCACCGGGTGCGGCAGCTCCGGAGGAGGGAGCGGCGGTGGCAAGCCCATCGTCGTCGGCAGCACCGACAGCATCGAGCTGAACAAGGACAACCCGGCGCCGCTCGACCCCGCCGCGGAGTACGACGCCGACACCTGGCAGGTCTTCTACAACACCTTCCAGGAGCTGCTCGCCTACCCGCGCGGCAGCACCACCCCCTCCCCGGACGCGGCCAAGGAGTGCCACTACGCGGACAGTTCGGGCCTGGTGTACCAGTGCACGCTGCGCAGCGGCATGGAGTTCTCCAACGGGCACCCGATGACCTCCCAGGACGTCAAGTTCTCCGTGGAGCGGGTCATCTCGCTGAAGGCGACGGCCGGCCCCTCCTCGCTGCTCTCCGACGTCAAGTCCGTCGAGACGCCCAGCGCCAGCGTGGTGGTCTTCCACCTCAAGGCGGCCGACGCCACCTTCCCGGCCAAGCTGGCCACGCCCGCCGCCGCGATCGTGGACCACCAGGTCTACTCGGCGACGAAGACGCTCACCGGCTGGCGGGTCGTCGGCTCCGGGCCCTACGTCCTCAACTCCTACTCCCAGGACAAGCAGGCCGTCTTCACCAAGAACCCGCACTACAAGGGCATATACAAGATCAACAACAGTGCGGTCACGATGAAGCTCTACGGGGACTCCAACAAGATGGAGGACGCGCTCAAGAGCGGCCAGCTGGACGTGATGACCCGTGAGCTGGCGCCGGACCAGATCCAGGCCCTCCAGGACAACCCCCCCAGCGGCGTCAAGCTCACCCAGGTGGCCGGCGGCGAGTCCCGCTACCTCTTCCTCAACACCAAGGACGGCTCGCTCAAGAACCTCGCGGTGCGCCAGGCGATCGCCCAGCTCATCGACCGTCAGGAGATCACCCGCGACATCTACAAGCGCACCGACGTGCCGCTGTACTCGATCGTCCCGCAGGGCACCACCGCGCACGTCAACTCGTTCTTCGACAAGTACGGCGATCCCAGCACCAGCAAGGCCCGCTCGATCCTGCAGAAGGCCGGCTTCACCGACAAGGTGCCGCTGACCATCAACTTCCGCCGGGACCTGGGTGGTACGGCCTACAAGGCCGAGGCGCAGATGATCGCCAAGCAGCTCGACGCCTCGGGTCTGTTCGACGTCAAGACCGAGGCCGAGCAGTGGAACGTCTTCCTCCAGGCCGCCGCCGCGGGCAAGTACCAGGTGTTCGCGGTCGACTGGCTTCCCGACTTCCCCGACCCGGACAACTACGTCGCGCCGTTCCTGGACAAGGAAACGTTTATTCCGCTGCCCTACCAGAACAAGGAGATCCAGGACACGATCCTGCCGGAGACCCGTCAGGAGGCCGCGCGCAGCGCGACCGCCGACGCGTTCGAGCGGGCGCAGCAGATCGTCGCCGACGACGTGCCGATGATCCCGCTGTGGCAGGGCAACCAGTACATCGTGTCCCGCTCCGACATCACCGGCGTCGAGTGGGCGCAGAGCAGCACGGGCACCACGCAGTTCTGGGAGCTCGGCCGCGGCGCGTCGGAGTGACCTCCGAGCCGGAGTGACGGCCGGGCCGGAACGACGGTCGCACCGGCCCAGGCGCCCGTCCGGCGGCCGGGAGGGGGCTCACCCCGCCCGGCCGCCGGACCCGGCCCGGCCCGGTCCGCGGCCTCGCACGGCTGACGGGGGGCCGGGTGGGCGGGTGCCACCCCGTGAACCGGGGCCGAGGGATGCTGGGGGCCCGGGAGCCCCGGGAGCCCCGGGAGCCCGGGGAGCCCGGGGGCGTCAGGAGGCGCCGGGCCGCACCAGGCCGCTCTCGTAGGCGTAGACGGCGGCCTGCACCCGGTCCCGCAGCGCGAGCTTCGTCAGCACGTGCCCGACGTGCGTCTTGACGGTCGTCTCGCTGACGAACAGCTCGGCGGCGATCTCCGCGTTCGACAGGCCGCGGGCCACCAGCTTCAGCACCTCGACCTCGCGCTCGGTCAGCGTGTGCAGCGGCTGCGGCACGGTCTCGTCGCCCGACGGCAGCCGGCCCGCGTACTTGTCCAGCAGCCGACGGGTGACGCTCGGCGCGAGCGTCGCCTCGCCCGCCGCGACCACCCGGATGGCCTGCACCAGCTCCGCGGCGGGGGCGTCCTTGAGCAGGAAGCCGCTCGCGCCGGCCCGCAGCGCCTCCACCACGTACTCGTCCAGGTCGAAGGTGGTGAGCACCAGCACCTTCGCCGGTCCGGCGCGGTCCGGGCCGGTGATCTGCCGGGTGGCCTCCACCCCGTCCATCCGCGGCATGCGGATGTCCATGAGCACCACGTCGGGCTGGAGCACCCGCACCTGGTCCAGCGCCTGCTGGCCGTCGCCGGCCTCGCCGACCACGGCCAGGTCCGGCTCGGCCTCCAGGATCATCCGGAAGCCGGTACGCAGCAGCGGCTGGTCGTCCACCAGCAGCACGCGGATCGCCACAGGGCACTCCTCCTCATGAGACCGCACCATTGTCGCCCACCGCCGGCTGCTCCAGGCCGCCTACGGGGAGCGGGTAGGGCGGGGGAGTGCCGCCGAACTCCGGGCACAGCGCCTGGTGGTCGCACCAGCCGCACAGCGGGGTGCGCCGGGGCAGCCACTCCCCGGACTCGGTGGCCTCCCGGATGGCCTGCCACAGCGCCAGCAGCCGCCGCTCCGTCAGCCGCAGGTCCGCCTCCGTCGGGTCGTACGTCCGGACGTCGCCGCTGCCGAGGTAGACCAGCTGGAGCCGGCGCGGCACCAGCCCGCGCAGCCGCCACAGCACCAGCGCGTAGAACCTCATCTGGAAGAGCGGCTCGTCCGCGTACTCCGGGCGCGGTGCCTTGCCGGTCTTGTAGTCCACCACCCGCAGGTCGCCGGTGGCCGGTGCGACGTCCAGCCGGTCCACGTAGCCGCGCAGGGTCAGCCCGGACTCCAGCACCGTCTCCACGTACAGCTCGCGCTCGGCCGGCTCCAGGCGGGTGGGGTCCTCCAGCGTGAACCAGCGCTCGACCAGCTGCTCGGCCCCGGCCAGCCACTCCGCCAGCGCCCCCGCGGAGGCCGCCCCCTCGGCGGCCTCGAAGAGGCCGGCCAGCTCCGGGCGGGCCGCCAGCAGCCGCTCCCACTCCACCGGGACCAGCGCGCGGGCCCGCTCGGCGGTGCGCTCGGCGGCCGGCACGTCGAAGAGCCGCTCCAGCACGGCGTGCACCACCGTGCCGCGGGTGGCGGCCGGGCTCGGCTTCTCCGGCACCCGGTCGATCACCCGCAGCCGGTACAGCAGCGGGCAGCGCATGAAGTCGGCCGCGCGTGACGGAGACAGCGACTCCGGCGGGCGCGGCGGGCGGGACGGGCGTGGTGCGGGGATCCCCATGGGACCAGACCCTACGGCCTGCCACCGACAGCGGACCCGGACCCGGCCCGCCGGTCCTGCCCGGCGGCCGTCCCGGAACCGGCCTCGGCCCCGCCCGGCAGCCGTCCCGGAGCCGGCCTTGGCCCCGCCCGGCAGCGGCCCCGGACCCGGCCCGCCGCCCCGCCCGGCGGCCGTTCCCGCCGGTCGCGCCGCGCTCCCGGCGGTGTGCCGGTGTGCGGCGCCGGGCAGGGCAATAGCATGGGGGTGACGGCCCTCGTGCCGCATGATCATGCGAGGACCGTGGCCAGAAGGGGAACACGTGAGCGAGAGCGGTCAGCCGCCTACCCAGGACACCCGGCCCCCCGACCCGCGGCCGTCCGGCGGCAGCACCGGCAAGCCGGAGCAGCGGGAGTCCGGCGGCGGCATTCTGATGGGCCGGTTCTTCGGTGTGCCCATCTACGTCGCTCCGAGCTGGTTCCTGGTGGCCGCGCTGATCACCTGGGTCTTCGGCGACCAGCTCGACACCGTGCTGCCCGAGCTGGGCGGGGTGCGCTACCTCGTCTCGCTCTTCTTCGCCGTCGCCTTCTACGCCTCCGTGCTCGTGCACGAGCTCGCCCACACCGTGGCCGCGATCCGGTTCCGGCTGCCGGTGCGCCGCATCCAGCTCCAGTTCTTCGGCGGCGTCTCGGAGATCGAGAAGGACTCCGAGACCCCGGGCCGCGAGTTCGTGCTCGCCTTCGTCGGGCCGCTGCTCTCCCTGGTGCTGGCCGGGGTCTTCTTCGGCGGCATGCAGCTGGTGGAGCGCGGCACCGTCCCCGGAGTGCTGCTCGCCGGGCTGATGATCAGCAACCTGATCGTTGCGATCTTCAACTTCCTGCCCGGGCTGCCCCTCGACGGCGGCCGGATGCTGCGCGCCGTCGTCTGGAAGGCCAGCGGCAACCCCATGACCGGCACCGTGGCCGCCGCCTGGGTCGGCCGCGCCCTCGCCGTCGCCCTCCTGGTCGGCCTGCCCCTGCTCTCCTACGCCGGCGGTAACGGCGGAGGCGCCGGCTCGCTCACCGACGCGCTGCTCGCCGCGGTCCTGGCCGCCATCATCTGGACCGGCGCGGGCAACGCGCTGCGCATGGCCCGGCTGCGCGAACGCCTCCCCGGCCTGCGGGCCCGCACGCTGACCCGCCGGGCCGTGCCGGTCTCCTCCGACACCCCGCTCTCCGAGGCGCTGCGCCGCGCCAACGAGGCCGGCGCCCGCGCGCTGGTCGTGGTCGACGGCCGCGGCGCGCCCACCGCCCTGGTCCGTGAGTCCGCGATCGTCTCCGTCCCCGAGCACCGCCGTCCCTGGGTGGCGGTCAGCGGCCTCGCCCAGGACCTCACCCCCGGTATGCGCGTCTCCGCCGAACTCGGCGGCGAGGAGCTCCTCGACATCCTCCGGGCCAACCCCGCCACCGAGTACCTCGTGGTCGAGCCCACCGGCGAGATCTACGGCGTCCTGTCCACCACCGACGTCGAACGCGCCTTCCTCGCGGCGATGACGCGGAACTGAGCTCCTCCGCTCCCCGGTCCACCCGGCCGGAGGCGCCCACCGGACAGTCCGGGAGGCGTGCGGGGCGTGCCCGGGAGACGGGCCGGGAAAAAAGAAGCTGCTCAGCCACTAAAGTGAACGTATGCAACCGACTGGTGCGGCTCGCAGGCGCGGGCCCTTCAAAGTCGGGGATCAGGTCCAGCTCACCGACCCCAAGGGACGCCACTACACCTTCACGCTCGAAGCCGGGAAGCAGTTCCACACCCACAAGGGTGCGTTCCCGCATGACGAGCTGATCGGTGCGCCCGAGGGCAGTGTGGTCCGTACCACGGGAAACGTCGCCTACCTCGCGCTGCGCCCGCTGCTCCCCGACTACGTCCTGTCCATGCCCCGCGGGGCCGCCGTGGTCTACCCGAAGGACGCGGGGCAGATCCTGGCGATGGCCGACATCTTCCCCGGCGCCCGGGTGGTGGAGGCCGGCGTCGGCTCCGGCTCGCTCAGCACGTTCCTGCTGCGGGCCATCGGCGACCAGGGGATGCTGCACAGCTACGAGCGCCGCGCCGACTTCGCGGAGATCGCCTCCCAGAACGTCGAGCGCTACTTCGGCGGTCCGCACCCGGCCTGGCAGCTGACCGTCGGGGACCTCCAGGACAACCTGTCCGACACCGAGGTCGACCGGGTCGTGCTGGACATGCTGGCGCCCTGGGAGTGCCTGGAGGCCGTCAGCAAGGCGCTGGTGCCCGGCGGCATCCTGTGCGCCTACGTGGCCACCACGACGCAGATGGCGCGTACCGTCGAGGCGATCCGGGAGCACGGCACGTTCAACGAGCCGGCCGCCTGGGAGACCATGGTGCGCACCTGGCACGTGGAGGGGCTGGCCGTGCGGCCGGACCACCGGATGATCGGCCACACCGGCTTCCTGCTCACCGCCCGCCGGCTGGCCGACGGGGTGGAGCCGCCGCTGCGGCGCCGGCGCCCGGCCAAGGGCGCGTACGGGGAGGACTACACCGGCCCCGGCAGCGGGAGCGGCGGGGCCGGCGCGGAGGCGTAGCGGAAGCCCGGACCGCCGACGGGTCCACCGCCCGTTCCGGCCAACTTCGCCGAGCCGTCGCCGTTTTGTCCGATTAGGGCAGTCGGCGGCGGCTCTCGCGCACCAGGGGTCCCCGCCGTTCCACCCCGCTGTGACGTGTGGCACGATGCTGGCCACACGCAGGCCACCCCCGTCGACCGACCCCAGGAGACAGGCGAGTGCAGCTGTCCGCAGGCCCGGACCTCCCCCACACCCGCAGCGGTGCCGTGCACTGGTTGAGCACGGCCGCGGTGCTGGCCGCCGTGGTCGCGGCGGCGGCCCTGGTCCAGCCGGCCGACGCCAGTACGAAGGACGGCGCCGCGGACGCGAAGCCCCCGCGGCCGACCGTGCCCGCTCCCGACCCGCACGCCGCGAAGTACCCGCTGACCTGCGCGCCCGGCGCGTCCGTCGACGTGACCGCGTCCGTCAAGGACGACATGGACGGCGACGGGCGGCCGGAGACCGTGGCGGTGGTCCGCTGCCAGTCCGACACCGGCACCCCGCCCAACGGCGTCTACGTGCTCTCCTCCGCCAAGAGCGGGAAGGGCGCCCCGAAGATCGCCGCGATGCTGGTCAACCCCAGGGACGACCGGCAGGTCACCGGCCTGTACGCGCGCGGCGCGGTGGTCGGCGCGACCGTCCTCGGATACTCCAGCGACAGCACCCCGCGCTGCTGCCCGGACATGAAGCGCGACTACACCTGGGAGTGGCGTACGGACACGTACGTGGCCATCCCCGGCGCCGCCCCCGGCAGCATCTGAGGACCCGTCCGAGGACCTTCCGAGGAGCGCGGCCGGGACCGTCCGAGGACCGGCCGCCCCGCTCGGAGGCCGAACGGGCGGGACGGCGCGCGGGTCACGCCGCGTGGAAGCCCGTGTGTCGGGTGTCCTCCGTGCGCCCCGGCCGCGCTTCGAAGCGCCCCGCGTGCGCCCGGACCGTCCCGGGCCGCCGCGGAGGCCCCTAGCGGCCGCCCTCGGCGCCAAGCCGCCCGGGGCGGCTCAGGCCCGGGCCGTACTCGCCGTGAGGACGGCGGGAATCAGGATGTTCCGGGCGTTCCGGGCGGGGCCGCGGCCGCTCAGGGGGCGTCCGGGCCGTAGACCTCGACCCCGTCCGACACCCGGCGCACGTGGATGCAGTCGCCCGGGCACTCGTTGGCCGAGTCCCGCACGTCCACCAGCAGCGGCAGCGGCACGGGCACCGTGGCGCCCGGGGACTGGCGCAACTCGTCGTCGGAGCCCTTCACGTAGGCCAGGCCGTCGATGTCCAGCTCGAAGACCTCGGGCGCGTACTGCGCGCAGATCCCGTCCCCGGTGCACAGGTCCTGGTCGATCCAGACCTCAAGGGCCTCAGTCGTGTCCTGGGCGTCGCTCACGGAAACTCATCCCTGCCGTTGGTCGTTCGGAAAGCACATCGGGAAGCAACCGTGCCTCGCGGCTGTTGACCGAGATGTCCACCGGTTGGCTCTCGCCGATCGTAACGACGATACAACCGGCCGCTTTCGGATGGAGATCGGCGGGTATCCCAGTGGCGGAGGGGCGTGCGCAAGGGTGAAGATCGGACACACCGCGATCGTCTTTGTGATCTAGGGGTTTCAACCCCTACCAGCCCAGGTAGGGTCTGGGAACGTCCAGCTCCCCTTGGAGGAGGTGAGGACCGTGGCGGCCCACGACGACGAATTCAACCGTGGCGGCCGACCCGCTCGTGGTTCGGAAGACCCCATGAGCCAGGTCGCCTTTCTTGAGCAGGAGATCGCCGTCCTGCGACGCAAGCTCGCCGACTCTCCGCGGCACACGAGGGTTCTCGAAGAGCGGATCGTCGAGCTGCAGACCAACCTGGCGGGGGTGTCCGCGCAGAACGAACGGCTGGCCGGCACCCTGCGCGAGGCACGCGACCAGATCGTGGCCCTCAAGGAGGAGGTCGACCGGCTGGCGCAGCCGCCGGCCGGCTTCGGGGTGTTCCTGACGGCCAACGAGGACGGTACGGCGGACATCTTCACCGGCGGGCGCAAGCTCCGGGTCACCGTGAGCCCGTCCGTCGAGGTGGACGACCTCCAGCGCGGGCAGGAACTGCTGCTCAACGAGGCGCTGAACGTGGTCGACGCCCTGGAGTTCGAGCGCGTCGGCGACATCGTCACCCTCAAGGAGGTCCTGGAGGACGGCGAGCGCGCCCTGGTCATCGGCCACACCGACGAGGAGCGCGTGGTGCGGCTGGCCGAGCCGCTGCTCGACGGTGCCCTGCGCACCGGCGACGCGCTGCTGCTCGAACCGCGCACCGGATACGTGTACGAGCGGGTGCCCAAGAGCGAGGTCGAGGAGCTCGTCCTCGAAGAGGTCCCCGACATCGACTACCGGCAGATCGGCGGCCTGGGCAACCAGATCGAGCAGATCCGGGACGCGGTGGAACTGCCCTACCTGCACGCGGACCTTTTCAAGGAGTACGAACTGCGGCCGCCCAAGGGCGTGCTGCTGTACGGCCCGCCCGGATGCGGCAAGACGCTCATCGCCAAGGCGGTCGCCAACTCGCTGGCCAAGAAGGTCGCCGAGGTCACCGGCCGCCCCCAGGGGAAGAGCTACTTCCTCAACATCAAGGGCCCCGAGCTGCTCAACAAGTTCGTCGGCGAGACCGAGCGGCAGATCCGCCTGGTCTTCCAACGGGCCCGGGAGAAGGCATCCGAGGGCACCCCGGTGATCGTCTTCTTCGACGAGATGGAGTCCCTCTTCCGCACCCGCGGCTCCGGCGTCAGCTCCGACGTCGAGAACACGATCGTCCCCCAGCTGCTCGCCGAGATCGACGGCGTCGAGGGCCTGGAGAACGTCATCGTGATCGGCGCCTCCAACCGCGAGGACATGATCGACCCGGCGATCCTGCGGCCCGGCCGGCTGGACGTCAAGATCAAGATCGAGCGGCCGGACGCCGAGGCGGCCAAGGACATCTTCTCGAAGTACCTCCTGGACACCCTGCCGCTGCACGGCGACGACCTCGCCGAGCACGGCCAGTCGCCGGCCGCCACCGTGGACGCCATGATCCAGTCGGTGGTCGAGCGGATGTACGGGGAGACGGAGGAGAACCGCTTCCTGGAGGTCACCTACGCCAACGGTGACAAGGAGGTCCTGTACTTCAAGGACTTCAACTCCGGCGCGATGATCCAGAACATCGTGGACCGGGCCAAGAAGATGGCGATCAAGGAGTTCCTCGACCACAGCCAGCGCGGCCTGCGCGTCTCCCACCTGCTCGCCGCCTGCGTCGACGAGTTCAAGGAGAACGAGGACCTGCCCAACACCACCAACCCCGACGACTGGGCGCGCATCTCCGGCAAGAAGGGCGAGCGGATCGTCTTCATCCGCACCCTGGTGACCGGAAAGCAGGGTGCCGACACGGGGCGTTCCATCGACACCGTCGCGAACACCGGACAGTATCTGTAAGCACCAGCGATCCGGCTGCAAGCACCACCGCGCCGGCTGCGGGTCCCGACAGCGGGCACCCGCAGCCGGTGTGTTTCCGGTTCGGACGGGCCGGAACCGGGCAAGGAGGGCCGCATGACCGTACGGCGAGTAATGGGCATCGAGACGGAGTACGGCATCTCCGTCCCCGGCCACCCCAATGCCAATGCCATGCTCACCTCGTCCCAGATCGTGAACGCCTACGCCGCCGCGATGCACCGGGCACGCCGCGCCCGCTGGGACTTCGAGGAGGAGAACCCGCTGCGGGACGCCCGCGGCTTCGACCTCGCCCGGGAGGCGGCCGACTCCACGCAGCTCACCGACGAGGACATCGGCCTGGCCAACGTCATCCTCACCAACGGCGCGCGCCTCTACGTGGACCACGCCCACCCCGAGTACTCCTCGCCCGAGGTCACCAACCCCCTCGACGCCGTGCTGTGGGACAAGGCGGGGGAGCGGATCATGGCCGAGGCCGCGTTGCGGGCCGGCCAGCTCCCCGGCGCCCAGCCGATCCACCTGTACAAGAACAACACCGACAACAAGGGCGCCTCCTACGGCACCCACGAGAACTACCTGATGCGCCGGGAGACGCCGTTCTCGGACATCGTGCGCCACCTGACGCCGTTCTTCGTCTCCCGCCAGGTGGTCACCGGCGCCGGCCGGGTCGGCATCGGCCAGGACGGTCGCGAGGACGGCTTCCAGCTCAGCCAGCGGGCCGACTACTTCGAGGTCGAGGTCGGCCTGGAGACCACCCTCAAGCGCCCCATCATCAACACCCGCGACGAGCCGCACTCCGACGCCGAGAAGTACCGGCGGCTGCACGTCATCATCGGCGACGCCAACCTCTCGGAGATCTCCACCTACCTGAAGCTGGGCACCACCTCCCTGGTGCTGGCCATGATCGAGGACGGCTTCATCAAGGTCGACCTCGCGGTGGACCAGCCGGTGCGCACCCTCCACCAGGTCTCGCACGACCCCTCCCTGCGCCACCTCGTCACGCTCCGCAACGGCCGCACCCTCACCGCGGTGCAGCTCCAGATGGAGTACCTGGACCTGGCCCGCAAGTACACCGAGGAGCGGTACGGCAGCGACGCCGACGAGCAGACCCGCGACGTGCTGACCCGCTGGGAGGACGTGCTGGGGCGGCTGGAGCGGGACCCGATGAGCCTGGCCGGGGAGCTGGACTGGGTGGCGAAGCTGGAGCTGCTGGAGGGCTACCGGCGCCGCGACGGCCTGGGCTGGGACGCCGCCCGGCTGCACCTGGTCGACCTCCAGTACGCCGACGTGCGCCCCGAGAAGGGCCTGTACAACCGCCTGGCGGCGCGCGGGCGCGTGCAGCGGCTGCTGGACGAGCAGGAGGTGCTGCGGGCCGTACAGCAGCCCCCGGACGACACCAGGGCCTACTTCCGGGGCCGCTGCCTGGAGCAGTACGCGGACGACGTGGCCGCGGCGTCCTGGGACTCGGTCATCTTCGACCTGCCCGGGCGGGACTCCCTCCAGCGGGTGCCGACCCTGGAGCCCCTGCGCGGTACGCGTGAGCACGTCAAGACGCTGCTGGACCGCTGCCGGACCGCCGAGGAACTGGTCCGCACGCTGTCCGGCGGCTAAACGGGCCGGAACCGGGAAGAACCGGGTAGAGCCCGGGACGCGCCGGGAAACAGGACCGCGGTCCGCGGACGTTCACCAAGCGGCGACTTATCCGGGAGCCGCGATCCGGCCCTCCTTGTAGGGTCTGATCTTGTAGGCACGCAACCGAGCGGGGTGAGGGACATGGCTACGAAGGACACCGACGGCGGGCAGCAGCGGGCTACACGCTCCAGCGACGAGGCCGAGGAGGTCCAGGAGGAGACCAAGGCCGCCGATGACCTCAAGGAGCGCCACGAGAAGCTCTCGGACGACGTGGACTCCGTCCTGGACGAGATCGACGACGTGCTGGAGGAGAACGCGGAGGACTTCGTGCGCTCCTTCGTCCAGAAGGGCGGCCAGTAGCAGCCGGAAGGCCGCGACCGGGCCTCGTCCGGGCCTGCTCCCGGCCTGAGCCGGGCCTCGTCCGGGCCTGATCCGCGTCCGGTCCCGAGCCGGGGGCGCGCCCGGGCACGCCGGGGTCCGCGCGGCGCGGTACGGCAGCGGCCTCCAGGGGCCTCCAGCGGCTTTCCGGAGGCCGGCGGGCAGCCGGCCGCCGTCCGCGGCCGGAGGCACCCGCCGGCGCCCGTGCGCACTCGGCTGTGCCCGACCGTGCCCGATCGAGCTCATCCGTGCTCGTCCGTACTCGTTGTCCGCTCACCCGGTTCCTTCCGCCCCGCGCCTGCCGTCAACCCGTCGCCAGGCCGCGGGGCGGACGGATGCGCGGGCCGCGGGTGGACGCGCCGGGGCACGGGTAGGGTCCGTACCTAACGTCATGATCGTGTGGAAGGAATCGCGTGGAAGCCAACACTCGCAGCACCACCGGGCGTCTGCCGGCCGCCTTCCTGACGCCCGGCTCCTCCTCGTTCCTCGACTTCCTGGGCGACCACGCCCCCGATCTGCTCCCCGGCAGCCGCCCGCTGCCCGCGGTGAAGGGCGCGGTCGAGCTGCCGCACGGCACCACGATCGTCGCGGCCGTCTTCCCCGGCGGCGTGGTCCTGGCCGGCGACCGCCGCGCCACCATGGGCAACCTGATCGCGCAGCGCGACATCGAGAAGGTCTTCCCGGCGGACGAGTACTCCGCCGTCGGCATCGCGGGCACGGCCGGCCTCGCGGTGGAGATGGTCAAGCTCTTCCAGCTCGAGCTGGAGCACTACGAGAAGATCGAGGGGGCCACCCTCTCGCTGGAGGGCAAGGCCAACCGGCTGTCGACCATGATCCGGGGCAACCTCGGCATGGCGCTCCAGGGCCTGGCGGTGGTCCCGCTCTTCGCCGGCTACGACACCGACCGCGGCCGCGGCCGGATCTTCTCCTACGACGTCACCGGCGGCCGCAGCGAGGACACGGGCTTCACGGCCACCGGCTCCGGCTCGGTCTTCGCCCGCGGCGCGCTGAAGAAGCTCTACCGCCGGGACCTCACGCAGGAGCAGACCGTCACGGCGGTCGTCCAGGCCCTCTACGACGCGGCCGACGACGACTCCGCCACCGGCGGCCCCGACCTGACCCGCCGCATCTACCCGGTGGTGACCGTGATCACCGAGGACGGCTACCGCCGGCTGCCCGACTCCGAGGTCGCCGACGTCGCCCGCGCCGTCCTCGACGGCCGGCTGGAGAACCCCGACGGCCCGCGGGCCGAGGTGCTGTGACAGCGGCCGAGCCGCGAACCGGCCGCCCCGCCCGACCGGCGGCCCCCGCCACCCCCGCCCCAGCGCCGACAGCAGAAAGGCACGGATAGCCGGTGTCCACCCCGTTCTACGTCTCACCCCAGCAGGCCATGGCGGACCGCGCGGAGTACGCCCGCAAGGGCATCGCGCGCGGCCGCAGCGTCGTCGTCCTCCAGTACACCGACGGCATCGTCTTCGTCGCCGAGAACCCCTCCCGCGCCCTGCACAAGGTCAGCGAGATCTACGACCGGATCGCCTTCGCGGCCGTGGGCAAGTACAACGAGTTCGAGAACCTGCGGATCGGCGGCGTCCGCTACGCCGACCTGCGCGGCTACACCTACGACCGCGACGACGTGACGGCGCGCGGCCTGGCCAACGTCTACGCGCAGACGCTGGGCACGATCTTCTCCAGCGTCGGCGAGAAGCCGTACGAGGTGGAGCTGATCGTCGCCGAGGTCGGCGCCGGCCCCGAGGACGACCAGATCTACCGGCTGCCGCACGATGGCTCCATCGTCGACGAGCACGGCGCGGTCGCCGTCGGCGGCAACTCCGACCAGATCGGCAGCTACCTCGACCAGCGGCACCGCGACGGCATGACGCTCGCCGAGGCGCTGAAGCTCGCCGTGGAGTCGCTGGTGCGCGACAGCAACGGCAGCGGCGACCGGGAGCTCACCGCCGAGCAGCTGGAAGTGGCCGTGCTGGACCGCACCCGGCCGCAGCAGCGGAAGTTCAAGCGCATCCTGGGGAGCCAGCTCACCCGTCTGCTGGCGGCGGACGGCGGGGCGGCCCCGGAGCCGGACGAGGAGGGCGACGCCACGGCGGGCGGCGACGGCGAGCCGGGTGCCGCCGGCTCCGCCGACGCGCCGGAGTAGCCGGCCCGTCCCTCCCGCCAGGGCCGCCCCCGGTCCGCTCCAGGAACCCGTCAAGGGCCCCGGAGCGGACCGGGGGCGGCCCTTTCGCGCTCTCCGAGGGCCGTGGTCCGCTCGATGACCCGCTCGACGATCCGCTGATTCCATGATGTCCCTGTGGGACATATGTCTCATCGGGAAATATGTCCCATGGGGACATTCGGGCGTAGCGTGAGCGGCATGGACGCCGAAGAGCCCGAACCGCTGACCGGAGCACCGGTCGAGGACCGCCGGCTGCTCCGGGCCCGCCGCACCCGCGACGCGCTCGCCACCGCCGCCCTCGACCTGATCCTGGAACGCGGCCTGGCCGCCACCACGGTGGAGGCCGTCGCGGAGCGCGCCGACGTGACCCGCCGTACCTTCAGCCGGTACTTCACCGGCAAGGAGGACGCCGCCCTCGGCTTCGTCCGCGACGACGGCGAGCGCATCAACGCCCTGCTGCGGGCCCGGCCCGCGGCCGAGCCGCCGCTGGTGGCGTACCGCCGGGCGGTCTGCGCCTGGCTGGCCGACCGGGAGAACCCGGCATGGCACCTGAGGCCGAAGACGCGCCGGATGATCACCCTGGTCAACCGGGAGCCCGCGCTGTTCGCCGCGTACGAACGCATCCGGGTGGACGCCCAGGACGAGTCGGTCGGGATCATCGCCGACCGCCTCGGCGCCGGCCCGGGGGACCTGCGCCCGGCCGTCGTCGTGGCGGCCGCCGCCGGTGTGCTGACCGCCGCGCTGCGCGCCTGGGCGTGCGACGAGGGCGACCCGGACACCGCGGCCGACGACCTCGCCGACCTCGTGGAGCGCGCCTACGACGCCCTGAACACGGAGGCCGCCGACGCGGACCTCCACCGCACTACCGATGAGTGAGAGCACCATGAGCACCACCCCCACCCCGGCGACGCCCGCCGAAGTCCCCGCCGCCCCCGACGCCACCGAGTTCGCCGGGCGCACCGCCCTGGTCACCGGCGCCGCCTCCGGTATCGGCCTGGCCACCGCGCGCCGGCTGGCGGCCGGCGGCGCGAACGTCGTCATCGCCGACTACAACACCGAGGGCGCCGAGAAGGCCGCCGCCGCGCTGACCGCCGAGGGCCTGTCCGCCGCCGCCACCGGCCTGGACGTCACCCGGCCGGAGTCGGCCGAGGCGGCCGTCCGGTTCGCCGCCGACACCTTCGGCGGCCTCCACCTCGCCGTCAACAACGCCGGCATCGGCGGCCCCAGCGCCCCCACCGGCGAGTACGACATCGCCGCCTACGACCGGGTCATCCGCACCAACCTCGACGGCGTCTTCTACTGCCTGCGCCACGAGCTGCCCGCGATCGAGGCCGCCGGCCGCAGCGGCAGCATCGTCAACGTCGCCTCCATCCTCGGCTCGGTCGGCTTCGCCGGATCGCCCGCCTACGTCGCCGCCAAGCACGGCGTCGTCGGGCTGACCAAGACCGCGGCCGCCGAGTACGGCGCCCGGGGCATCAGGATCAACGCGGTGGGCCCCGGCTTCATCGAGACGCCGCTGCTCCAGGGCATGGAGAAGGAGGCGTACGACGGCCTCGTCGCGCTCCACCCGGCCGGGCGGCTGGGCCGGCCCGAGGAGGTCGCGGAGCTGATCGCGTTCCTGCTCTCGGCGCGGGCCTCGTTCGTCACCGGCGGCTACCACCTCGTCGACGGCGCCTACACCGCCGTCTGAGCCGGCCGAGCCACCGACTCAGCCGACTCACCCGACTCACGTGGGTCACCTGAGTCATCCGAGTCATCCGAGAGGAGAAGAAAGCCATGAAGGCACTCCAGTACCGCACGATCGGCGCCGCCCCCGAGGTGGTGACCGTCCCCGATCCCGAGCCCGGCCCCGGCCAGGTGCTGCTCAAGGTGACCGCCGCCGGGGTGTGCCACTCCGACATCGCGGTGATGAGCTGGCCCGCCGAGAGCTTCCCCTACGCGCTGCCGCTCACCCTCGGCCACGAGGGCGTCGGCACCGTCGCCGCCCTCGGCCAGGGCGTGACCGGCGTACGCGAGGGCGACGCCGTCGCCGTCTACGGCCCCTGGGGCTGCGGCCGCTGCGCCAAGTGCGCCGAGGGCAAGGAGAACTACTGCCTGCGCGCCGACGAGCTCGGCATCCGCCCGCCGGGTCTCGGCGCGCCCGGCGCCATCGCCGAGTACCTCCTCGTGGACGACCCGCGCCACCTGGTTCCGCTCGACGGGCTCGACCCGGTGGCGGCCGTGCCGCTGACCGACGCCGGCCTGACGCCGTACCACGCCATCAAGCGGGCGCTGCCGAAGCTCGTCCCGGGCTCGACCGCGGTCGTCATCGGCACCGGCGGCCTCGGGCACACCGCGATCCAGCTGCTGCGCGCGCTGACCCCGGCCCGGGTCGTCGCCCTCGACGTCAGCGAGGAGAAGCTGAAGCTGGCCCGTACGGTCGGCGCCCACGAGACGGTGCTCTCCGACGACAGCGCCCCGGCCGCCGTGCGCGAGCTGACCGGCGGGCTTGGCGCCCAGGCGGTGTTCGACTTCGTCGGCGCCGACCCCACCGTGCGGATCGCCGGCGCGGTCGCCGGGGTCGAGGCCGAGGTGGTCCTGGTGGGCATCGGCGGCGGCGCGCTGCCGGTCGGGTTCGGCCTGATGCCGTTCGAGGTGTCGGTCAGCGCCCCCTACTGGGGCAGCCGCGGCGAGCTCCAGGAGGTGCTCGCCCTGGCCCGCTCGGGCGCGGTCTCCGTCCACACCGAGACGTTCTCCCTGGACGAGGCGCCGCTGGCCTACGAGCGGCTGCACGCCGGGAAGGTGAACGGCCGCGCCGTGATCCTCCCCAACGGCTGATCCGGTCCGCCGAACCGGCCCGAGGCGGGTCCCCGGAGCGCCGGGGCCCGCCTCGGGCGTCGTACGGGGCGTCCCGGCCCTCTTCGGCTCCTCGCCGCCCCCGAGACGGCAGGGCCCGCGAAGGAGCCTCAGGACGGCGCCTGGGCCGTGGAGCCGCGGACGACCAGTTCCACCGGCAGCTCCACCGGCTC
The DNA here is from genome assembly GCF_000745345.1 of Actinacidiphila yeochonensis CN732. Classification (NCBI taxonomy): domain Bacteria; kingdom Bacillati; phylum Actinomycetota; class Actinomycetes; order Kitasatosporales; family Streptomycetaceae; genus Actinacidiphila; species Actinacidiphila yeochonensis. The sequence goes on from NZ_JQNR01000005.1 coordinate 3,741,285, forward strand.
CACGGCCTGCCCGTCCAGCAGCGCCAGCAGCGCCCGCATGCCCTGGGCGCCGACCTCCTCCGCGGGCAGCCGTACCGTGGTCAGCTCCGGATCGAGCGCCACCGCCATGGACAGGTCGTCGAAGCCGGTGACCGACACCTCCGACGGCACCCGCAACCCCAGTTCCCGCACCGCCTTGCAGGCGCCCGCGGCCAGCACGTCCCCGTCGCACAGCAGCGCGGTCGGCCGCGGCCCCGGGCCGGTCAGCGCGCGCAGCGCCGCCTCCCGGGCCGCGCCGACGTCCAGCGCGCACCGCTCCGTGCGCGGCGCCCCAGCCCGGCCGCCGCCAGCTCCTCGGCCGCCGCCCGCGCCCGCACCCGGAACGTCCAGGTGTCCACCTCCGCCGCGAGGTGGGCGATCCGCCGGTGGCCGAGCGCCAGCAGGTGCCGCACCATCTGCCGGATGCCGTCGCCGACCGCCAGGTCCACGGCCGGCGGGCCGCCCGGCAGGGCGGGACCGCTGTCCAGCATCACCAGCGGCAGGCCGCCACCCGCGCCGTCGCCGTTGCCTCCCTCGCCGCTCCCGCCCTCGGCGATCCCGGCCAGCGCGTCCACCGCCATGGAGGAGGCGATCACCCCGTCGATGGCCGCCCGCGCCGAGCCGAACGGGTCCCGCGCCGGCCCCACGCCCTGCGGGCTGGGGTAGAGGACCACCCCGAAGCCGTGCTCGTGGGCCACCTCGGCGGCTCCGGTGTAGACCCGGGCGAAGTACTCGTTGGTGAGCGCCGGGACCACCAGCAGGGCCGTCCTGGTACGGCCCAGGCGCAGGCTGCGCGCCGCCAGGTTGGGCCGGTACCCCAGCGTCCCGGCGGCCTCCCGCACCGCCTCCGCCGTCCGCTCCGACACCCGGCCGCGCCACTTGCCGCCCAGCACCAGGGACACCGTCGCCTGCGAAACGCCCGCCGCCCGCGCCACGTCCCGCGAGGTCGGCCTCGGCGCCCCGCCGCCCGCCGGTCCGGAGCCGGACTGATCCGCGCCGGGGCCCCGCCGCCCGCCGCCCCGCCGTCGTCCGCCCGCGCACCCGCGGGCGCGTGCCCGCCGTCCGCCCGCGCACCCACCGCCGTGTGCCCCCCGATTCCGCGCCCCACTGCCGCACCGCCCCGCTCTCGCCCGTGCCGCGCGGGTGGACCCGGCGGATGCGGGGATGGTACATATACCCCCGCAGGTTATACGTACAACTACGCGTCGGCGCGGCGGAGGGGAAGCGGACATGGCGGCCGGATACGGCGAACTGCTGCGTACACGGCACGCGGCGAGACTCATCGGCGGCACCCTGCTGGGACGGCTGCCCAACGGCATGGCCGCACTCGCCGTGGTGCTCTTCACCCGCGCCCACGGCGGCGGCTACGGCCTCGCCGGGGCGCTGTCGGCGCTCTACGGCCTGGCCATGGCGCTGGGCCAGCCGCTGCTCGGCCGGGCCGTCGACCGGCGCGGCCAGCCCCGGGTGATGACGGGGGCGGCGCTGGTCTCCGGCGCGGGCCTGGCCCTGCTGGCCGTCAACGGGCCCCGCCCGCTGCCCGTCGCGGTGGTGGCCGTGGTGCTCGCGGGCGGGGCCACACCGCCCCTGGAGGGCGGCCTGCGCGCGCTGTGGCCGGCCGTCCTGGAGCGTGAGGAGCAGGTGCAGCGGGCGTACGCGCTCGACGCCGCCGCCCAGGAGGTGCTCTTCACCCTCGGGCCGCTGCTGGTCACAGTCGCCGTCGCGGCCGCCTCCGAGGCCGCCGCGCTGGTGTTCACCGGGTTGCTCGGCGTCGCCGGCACCCTCGTCGTCGTCACCTCCGCGCCGTCCCGGCGCTGGCGGGCCGCGGCCCACGAGGCCCACTGGCTGGGCGCCCTGCGCTCCTCGGCGCTGGTCGCGCTGCTGGCCGCCTGCCTGTGCGTGGGCGTGTCCCTCGGCGCCTTCGCGCTGGCCGCCGTCGCCTACGCCGACCGCCACGGCGGCGGGGGCGCCGCCTCGTGCCTGCTGGCCGCCAACGGTGCCGGCGCCCTCGCCGGAGGCCTCCTGTACGGCGCCCGCGCCTGGGAGGGCGCGCCCGAGAGGCGGCTGTGGCCGCTGGTGGCCGGCCTGGCCCTCTGCTATCCGCTGCTGATGCTCACCCCCGGGCTCGGCTGGATGCTGGCGCTGTCGGCCCTGGCCGGGGTGTTCCTGGCCCCCGCCCTGGCCTGCGCCTTCCTGGTGGTCGACCGGCACGCGCCGGCCGGCACCGTCACCGAGGCGTTCTCGTGGGTGGTGACCGCCATCGGCGTCGGCAGCGCGGCCGGCACCGCCCTCGCCGGCGCCGAGGCCCAGCACGGCGGCGGCCGGGCCGCGTTCGCCGTCTGCGCGGTCGGCGGTGTCGCGGCGCTGGCCGTACTGCTGTGCGCCGCGCCGGTCCTGACGCCTCCGAAGGCGGCGGCCGAGGGTGAAAAAGATCGGAACCCGGGCGCCGATCCCCGTTTCAGCACGTCGGATCGGGCGTAATGTTCAGACATGGACCGCCGCATTTTCGGGCTGGAGAACGAGTACGGCGTCACTTGCACGTTCAGGGGACAGCGGCGCCTGTCTCCTGACGAGGTGGCTCGGTACCTCTTCCGCCGTGTCGTGTCATGGGGTCGCAGCAGCAACGTGTTCCTGCGCAATGGCGCCCGGCTCTACCTGGACGTCGGTTCACACCCGGAGTACGCCACTCCGGAGTGCGACAACGTCACCGAACTCGTCACGCACGACAAGGCCGGCGAACGCATCCTCGAAGGGCTCCTGGTGGACGCCGAACGGCGCCTGCACGAGGAGGGGATCGCCGGGGACGTCTACCTGTTCAAGAACAACACCGACTCCGCCGGCAACTCCTACGGCTGCCACGAGAACTACCTGGTGGCCCGGCACGGGGAATTCTCCCGGCTGGCGGACATCCTCATTCCGTTCCTGGTCACCCGGCAGCTGCTGTGCGGTGCCGGAAAGGTGCTCCAGACCCCCAGGGGCGCGGTCTTCTGCGTCAGCCAGCGGGCCGAGCACATCTGGGAGGGCGTCAGCTCCGCCACCACCCGCTCGCGCCCCATCATCAACACCCGGGACGAGCCGCACGCCGACGCCGAGCGGTACCGCCGGCTGCACGTCATCGTCGGCGACTCCAACATGTCCGAGACCACCATGCTGCTCAAGGTCGGCGCCACCGACCTGGTGCTGCGGATGATCGAGGCCGGCACCGTCATGCGCGACCTCACCCTGGAGAACCCCATCCGGGCGATCCGCGAGGTCAGCCACGACATCACCGGCCGCCGCAAGGTCCGGCTCGCCTCCGGCCGCGAGGCGTCCGCCCTGGAGATCCAGCAGGAGTACTACGACAAGGCCGTCGAGTTCTGCGAGCGGCGCGGCATCCGCAGCGGCGTGATCGACCAGGTGCTGGAGCTGTGGGGCCGCACCCTGGAGTCGATCGGCAGCGGCGACCTCGACCGGATCTCCACCGAGATCGACTGGGTGATGAAGTACCAGCTCATCGAGCGCTACCGGAACCGGGACAACATCACCATGTCCCACCCCCGGGTCGCCCAGATAGACCTCGCGTACCACGACATCCACCGCCGCCGCGGGCTCTACTACCTGCTGGAGCGCAAGGGCCAGGCCCGCCGGATCTGCAGCGACCTGAAGATCTTCGAGGCCAAGTCGGTGCCGCCGCAGACCACCAGGGCCAGGCTCCGCGGCGACTTCATCCGCCGCGCCCAGGAGCAGCGGCGGGACTTCACCGTCGACTGGGTCCACCTGAAGCTCAACGACCAGGCGCAGCGCACCGTGCTGTGCAAGGACCCCTTCCGGGCCGTGGACGACCGGGTGGAGAAGCTGATCGCCGGCATGTAGCCGTAGCGGTCCGCCCGGCCCGCCTCCGCATCCGGGTCCTCCTGGGCACCCGGGTCCTCCCGGCCCGTCCCTCCGGAGGGCCACCCGCCGCCCCGGCGGCACCGCAGGCCCCGTGCGTACCTCGTGCGGGGCCTGCACCACGTCCTAAGGTGTGGGGGCGTCATATCGGACCAGCTGATCCGCCCCCGCGACCCCTGCCCCCACACCGACCCGAACGAGGACCCCGTGCGCCGACGCTCCGCCCTGCTCGCCGTGCCCGCTCTCCTGCTCACCGCCGCCGGCTGCGGCAGCGACAACAAGGACAAGGGCGGTTCGGCGACCGCCAGCCCGACCGGCTCCACCCCGACCAGCCCCGGGGCGTCCGGCACCACGGCCACGCCCTCCACGCAGATCGTCTCCGGCCCGGTCCCGGAGATCACCGCCGGCAAGGGCTTCGGCCAGAAGCCCACCGTCGCCAAGGGGACCGTCGCCCCCTCGCCGCAGCTCGCCGTGAAGACGGTGGTGCAGGGCAGCGGCCCGACCGTCGCCGGCGGCGACTACGTCACGGTCAACTACCTCGGCCAGATCTGGAACACCGCGAAGGTCTTCGACACCTCCTTCGGCCGCGGCCCGTACACCACCGTCATCGGGCAGGGGCAGGTCATCCCCGGCTGGGACGAGGGGCTGCTCGGCCGGAAGACCGGCAGCCGACTGGAGCTGGCCATCCCGCCCTCGCTCGGCTACGGCGACTCCGGCAACGCCCAGGCGGGCATCTCCGGCACCGACACGCTGGTCTTCGTCATCGACGTCCTCGACCGCTTCAACGGCACCAGCTCCGCCACCGGCAAGCCCGTCCCGCAGAAGAACCCCGACCTGCCGAAGGTGGGTACGAACACCGACGGCAAGCAGCCCTCGGTGACCATCCCCAAGGGCGCCAAGGAGCCGACGAAGCTGGTCGCCGAGTACATCCTGGAGGGCTCGGGGCCCGCGGTCACGTCCAGTTCCACCGTGCTCGCCCAGTACCAGGGCCTGGTGTGGACGACCGGCAAGTCCTTCGACTCCAGCTACAGCCACGGCCAGCTGGCCCCGCTCCAGCTCAGCCAGCTCATCCCCGGCTGGCAGCAGGGCCTGGTCGGCAAGAAGGCCGGCAGCCGCGTCCTGCTGGTCACCCCGCCCGCCCTCGGCTACGGCAAGACCCCGCCGAGCGGCAGCGGCATCCCGGCCGACGCGACGCTCGTCTTCACCCTGGACATCCTCGCGGTGATGTGACCGGCCGCCGACCGGGGGAGGGGGACCTGTGACCGGGTGCCCCCACCCCGCGCCGTGCCCCCGGCGCCCCGCCGTGCGGGCCGGGCGCCGGGGCCGCCGCGCCCGGTCTGCAAGACTGTGCAGGTTGCCCGCACCACTACAAGGAGCACGCAGTGAGCACCGAAAAGCCCGAGGTCGACTTCCCGGGCGGCGAGCCGCCGGCCGACCTGGAGATCAAGGACCTCAAGGTGGGCGACGGCCCCGAGGCCAAGGCCGGCGCCGTCGTCGCCGTCCACTACGTGGGTGTCGCCTTCTCCACCGGCGAGGAGTTCGACACGAGCTGGAACCGCGGCGCCCCGCTGCGCTTCCAGCTCGGTGCCGGCCAGGTCATCACCGGCTGGGACCAGGGCGTCGAGGGCATGAGGGTCGGCGGCCGCCGCCAGCTGACCATCCCGCCGCACCTCGCCTACGGCGACCGCGGCGCGGGCAGCGCGATCGCCCCGGGCGAGACGCTGATCTTCGTCTGCGACCTGGTCGCGGTCTGAGGTTCCCGGGCGGGCTCGGGGCGGTGGCGCTGCCGGCGCCGCCGCCCCGAGCGCCTTCCGGCACCCCCGGGCCCGTCCTGGCCTGGGACGGGCGGGGTTTGGGGAGCGGCCCCCGGGGGCGGTACGGTCCCTCTGCGAGGGCACGGACAACGGCCAGACCCAGCCGTACGCCGCGCCGTACGGCCGCAGGCTGCCCGGTGCGAGGGCGAGCCGGTGAGTGAGCCGAAGGGGGCGCCGCCGCCGTCGGGGAGAACGCGCGGAGATCCGTGACCGGGTCCTGGACGGAACCCGGGGGAGAGCGGGTCGAGCGCGATCGACCGTCGGCAGCGGGTCGCGCTCCCGGAGGCGGGCGGACACACAAAAGGGGAACTATGGCGATCGCCAAGGCCGAGCGGCTGATGAACCTCGCGCTGTGCCTGATGAACACCCGGCGCCCGCTCAGCAAGCGTGAGCTGCGCGCTTCCATCGAGGCGTACCACGAGGTCACCTCGGACGAGTCGTTCAACCGGATGTTCGAGCGCGACAAGGACGACCTGCGCGAGCTCGGCCTGGTGATCGACACCGTGGAGAGCGTCGACGGCGAGTTCGGCTACCAGGCGCGCAGCGACCGCAACCGGCTGCCCGACATCGTGCTGGACCCGGAGGAGGCCGCCGCCCTCGCGCTGGCCGCTAAGGTGTGGCAGCAGGCTCGGCTCGCCGAGGCGGCCAGCGGCGCGCTGCAGAAGCTGCGCGCGGCCGGGGTCCCCTACGAGGACGTCAACAGCGCCCTGGAGCCGCGTATCCCCGCGCCCGAGCCCGCCTTCGAGGCGCTGATGCTCGCCACCCGGGAGCGCCGGGCCGTCGCCTTCGACTACCGCAAGGCCAACGCCGCCCGGCCCGAGCCGCGGCTGGTGGAGCCGTGGGCCCTGGAGTGCTGGCGCGGCCACTGGTACCTGGCCGGCCACGACCGGGACCGCGGCGCCGTACGGGTCTTCCGGCTCTCCCGGATCACCGGACGGGTGAAGGTGCGCGGCGCGTTCACCGCCGAGGTGCCCGACCACGTGGACGTGCGCGAGGCCGTGGCCCGGTGGGCCGGCGACGGGGCCACAGCGGCCACCGCCCGGCTGCGGCTGCGCCGCGGCAGCGGCTACCCGCTGCGGGCCCGTGCGGTCACCACGGAGCCCATGGACGCCGACTGGGACGAGCTGGAGGTGCCCTACGGCCACGGCCTGGACGCCTGGCTGGCCGAGTTCGGGCCGGACGTCGTCGTCCTGGCCCCCGAGGAGCTGCGCGCCGACCTGCTGGACCGGCTGCGCGCCGTGGCGAAGGGCTGAGGGGGAGAACGGCGTGAGCAACGCGATCGACCAGACCCGGCGGATGCTGTCGCTGGTGACCTATCTGCGGGAGCGGCCCGGGGCGCGGGTGAGCGAGGTGGCCCGCGCGTTCGGCGTGACCGAGGCCGAGCTGATCGGCGACCTGAACGTGCTGCCGCTGTGCGGCACCAGCTTCCGCGGCGGCGACCTGCTCGACATCGACACCGACGGCGAGCGGATCTGGTGGCACAACCCCGGCACGGCCGACGACGTGGCGCAGCCGCTGCGGCTGGCCGCCGACGAGGCCACCGCGCTGCTGGTGGCCGCCCGCGCGGTCGCCGAGCTGCCGGGCCTGCGCGAGCAGGACCGGCAGGCCCTGCAGCGGGCCGCCGCCAAGCTGGAGGCCGCGGCGGGCGAGGCGGCCGGCGCCAGCGGACGGCTGTCGGTCACCTTCGAGGCCGAGGGCAGCGTGTTCGCCACCGTCGACCGGGCCCTGACCGAGCGCCGCCGGCTGTGGATGCGCTACTACTCGCCGGCCCGCGACACCCTCACCGAGCGCGAGGTGGACCCGATCCGGCTGTTCACCGTCGGCCACACCTACGTCGAAGGCTGGTGCCGGCTGTCGGAGGACCGGCGCACCTTCCGGCTCGACCGGGTCGCCGAGATCCGGCTCCTCGACGAGCCGTCGGACCCGCCCCGGATCGAGCCGCGGGACCTGTCCCAGGGCCTGGTGCAGCCGGCCGGCGACGACCCCGAGGTGGTCGTGGAGGTCGGTCCGGGCGGCCGCTGGGTCGCCGAGTACTACCCGCACGACAGCGCCGAGGAGCTGCCCGACGGCGGCCTGCGGATCACCCTGCGCACCCCCGACCCGGGCTCCCTGCGCCGACTGGCGCTGCGGCTGGGCCGGGACGGCCGGATCACCTCGCCGTCCGACCTCGTCGACGAGGCCCGCGAGGCCGCCGTCCGCGCCCTGGCCGCCTACGGTGAGTGACCGCACCGGCGGCGGGGCCGTTCCTCCGGCGCCGGCCTCCGACCGGGCGCCCCGGAGCGTCGCGGCCGCCGCGGAGATCCCCGCCCCCGCCTTCCGGGCCGGCTGCCCGCACTGCCGCACCTGCTTCGAACTCCCAGCGGGGGCGCTGCGGCTGGCCATAGGGGCCTCCGCGCGCACCACGTTCTACTCCTTCACCTGTCCGGAGTGCGGTGAGGCGGTCCGCAAGCCGGCGGGGGAGCGGATCGTGGAGCTGCTCACCGGCGCCGGGGTGCGCACCATGCGGCTCACCGGCCGGTAGGCTCGCGGCCCATGTGGTGGCTCTTCCTCTCCGTCGGGCTGGCGGCCGCCGGCCTGGCCGTGCTCGCGCTGTGCGCCGTCCGGGTCTTCACGGCCGTCCGCCGGCTGGCCCTCCAGGTGGCCGCCAGTACGGAGGCGCTGGGCGCCGCGAGCGACCGGTTGCGCCGGGCGGCTGAGCCGCTGGCCGTGCGGGCCGGCGAGATCTCACGCCGTTGAACCTGCCGCTATGACGGGGGGTGCGGGTACGCTGGCCCAGGCGGTGGCACCCAAGCGCGGCGGGGGCGGCCGCCTGGTGGCCACCGGCAGTCCGCCGGGCGTTCACCGTGCCACGTTACGATGCAACGCACACGCCGCCCAGGTGAGAAGGTGGAACACTGATGCTCGGCAACCTGAAGCCCCTGGAACTCCTCCTCATCCTCGCTGTGATCGTCGTCCTCTTCGGCGCCAAGAAGCTGCCCGATCTGGCACGCTCCCTCGGCAAGTCCGCCCGTATCCTCAAGAGCGAGGCCAAGGCCATGAAGGACGAGGTCAAGGACGAGTGGGCGGGCAAGGGAGAGTCGGCCGCCGCGCAGCAGGCCGCCGCCCGCACCATCCAGTCCGCGCCCGGCGACACCGCCAGCGCCCGCCCGGTCGCCGAGCCGGAGCACACCTCCGCCGCGAGCTGACCGCCCGGACAGACGACCGACCGGCCCCGCCCCCGCCGAAGCGGACGGGGCCCTGGTGAAGGACGAAGCCGTCACGGAACGATGACGGCTGCCGCACGAGACGAGGACGTGGGTGCCCAAGACCGCCCCCAAGCAGGACAAGGACCCCGAAGGGCGGATGCCCCTGGCGGACCACCTGCGTGAGTTGCGCAACCGGCTGGTCAAGTCGGTGCTCGCCATCATCGTGATCACCATCGTGGCGGCGTTCTTCTACAAGCACATCATCGAGCTGCTCCAGCACCGCATCCCCGCGAACGTGCGCTGCGTGAACGGGGCCACCCACCAGAAGAGCACCGCGCCCTGCGCCCAGATGACCGTCAACGGTCTGCTCGGCGGCTTCTCGATCGCGCTGAAGGTCTCGCTGATGGCCGGCGTGGTGCTCTCCTCGCCGGTGTGGCTCTACCAGCTGTGGGCGTTCCTCGCGCCGGGCCTGCACAAGAACGAGAAGCGCTACACCCTCGGGTTCGTCGCCGCCGGCGTGCCGCTCTTCCTGGCCGGTGCCACGCTGGCCTACGAGATCCTGCCGCAGACCGCGCGGATCATGATCGGCTTCGTGCCGAACGACACCACCAACCTGCTGGCACTGGACGACTTCCTGGACCTGGTGGTCCGCATGGTCGTCGTCTTCGGGCTCGCCTTCGAGCTGCCGCTGGTGCTGGTGCTGCTCAACTTCACCGGCATCGTCACCGGCCGCCGGATGCTCGGCTGGTGGCGGTGGATGGTCATCGGCATCACCGTCTTCGCGGCCGTGGCCACGCCCACCGGCGACCCGCTGACGATGTGCCTGCTGGCCGCGCCGATCGTCTTCCTGTACTTCCTCGCGATGGCCGTCTGCTTCCTCAACGACCGCCGCCGCGCCCGGCTCCGCGCCGCCGACCCGGACTTCGGCCTCGACCCGGACGAGGCGTCCGGCCTCGCCCACGTGCCGGAGCAGATCGCCGCCGAGCCCTTCGACGCCGAGGCCGAGCGCCGCGCCACCGACGCGGACTACGACGACGCCACCTGAGACCGGTGGTCGGCCCGGGCGCACCCGAGGCGCCCGGGAGGTTCGGCGGAGCGCAATCCAGGGGATGTCCCGCGGGCCGGGGGAGCCGGTAGGGTCCGCCCGTGACCCGCGACATCGCGCTCCTCGTCAACCCCTCGGCGGGCCGCGGCCGGGGCGCCCGGGCTGCCGTGCCGGTGCTCGAAACGCTGCGCCGCGCCGGGCACCGGGTGCGGACCGTGGTCGGCCGCGACGCGGCCGAGGCGCTGGACCTGGCGCGGGCCGCGGTGGCCGGCGGCCCGGACGCGCTGGTCGTCGTCGGCGGGGACGGCATGGTCGGGCTGGCCCTGCGGGCGGTGGCCGGCACGGATACCCCGCTGGGCGTGGTGGCCGTCGGCACCGGCAACGACTTCGCGCGGGTCAACGGCCTGCCGGTGCGCGATCCGCGGGCCGCCGCCGAACGGGTCGCGGAGGCCGTCGCCGCGGGCCGGACCCGCCGGCTGGACCTCGGCCGGGTCGAGGGGCGCTGGTTCGGCACCGTGCTGGCCTCCGGCTTCGACTCCCGGGTCAACGACCGGGGCAACCGGATGTCGCTCCCGCTCGGCCGGTTCCGCTACGACGCCGCGATGCTCGCCGAGCTGGCCGCGCTGCGCCCGATCCCGTACCGGGTCACGTTCGACGACGGGCCCGAGCGGGAGCTGGAGGCGGTGCTGATAGCGGTCGGCAACGGCTCCTCCTACGGCGGCGGGATGCGGATCTGCCCGGACGCCGACATGGCCGACGGCCTCTTCGACGTGTGCGTGGTCGGGCCGTGCAGCCGCACCACCCTGGTACGGGTCTTCCCGCTGGTCTACTCCGGTTCCCACCCCCGGCACCCGGTGGTGGCCGTGCACCGGCCGCCCGGGTGCGGCTGGCCGCGCCGGACGTCACGGCGTACGCGGACGGTGAGCGGGTGGGCCGCTGCCGGTGGCCGCGGAGACGGTGCCGGGGCGCTGCGGCTGCTGGCCTGAGCGGGCGGCCCGGCGCGGACCCGTACCGCGGGCTCGTCCGGGTGCGCCCGGGCGGCTTCGTGGCAAGGTGGGACAAGCCAGGGCAATGTTGCCCCCAGGTGCTGTCCGACGGGAAGAAAGATCACGCGCCGTGTCGGTCCCCTTGGGTACGCTCAAGGAGAGATGACCGAAGAGATGCCGCCAGCCGAGCGCTACGCCGCCAGCCTCCGCCGCGCCGCCGAGAACGCCACCGCCCTCGCCCAGTTCCGCGAACTCTACGAGTTCGGCCTCGACCCGTTCCAGACCGAGGCGTGCCAGGCCCTGGAGGCCGGCAGCGGCGTCCTGGTCGCCGCCCCCACCGGATCGGGCAAGACCGTCGTCGGCGAGTTCGCCGTGCACCTGGCCCTGCGCGAGGGCCGCAAGTGCTTCTACACCACCCCGATCAAGGCGCTGTCGAACCAGAAGTACAACGACCTCGCCAAACGCTACGGCGCCGACCGCGTCGGCCTGCTCACCGGCGACAACAGTGTCAACGGCGACGCGCCGGTGATCGTCATGACCACCGAGGTGCTGCGGAACATGCTCTACGCGGGCTCCGCCGCCCTCGACGGCCTCGGCTACGTGGTGATGGACGAGGTCCACTACCTCTCCGACCGCTTCCGCGGCGCCGTGTGGGAGGAGGTGATCATCCACCTGCCGCAGTCCGTCACCCTCGTCTCGCTGTCGGCCACCGTCTCCAACGCCGAGGAGTTCGGCGACTGGCTGGACACCGTCCGCGGCGACACCAGGGTGATCGTCTCCGAGCACCGCCCCGTCCCGCTGTGGCAGCACGTGCTGGCCGGACGCCGGATGTACGACCTCTTCGAGGAGAAGGCCGGGGTCGCGGGCGGCAAGCGCGAGGTCAACGCCGACCTGGAGCGGCTGGCCCGGATGGAGAGCCAGCGCCCCTACACGGGCCGCGGCAAGCGCGGCCGGGAGGCCGACCGGGAGCGCGAACGGCGCGCCCGCAGCCGGGTGTGGACGCCGAGCCGGGCCGAGGTCGTCGACCGGCTGGACTCCGAGGGGCTGCTGCCCGCCATCACCTTCATCTTCAGCCGGGCCGGCTGCGAGGCCGCCGTCCAGCAGTGCCTGTACGCCGGCCTGCGGCTCAACGACGACGCGGCCCGCGCCCGGGTGCGGTCCATCGTCGAGGAGCGCACCAGCGCCATCCCCGACGAGGACCTGCACGTCCTGGGCTACTTCGAGTGGCTGGAGGGTCTGGAACGGGGGATCGCCGCCCACCACGCCGGCATGCTGCCGACGTTCAAGGAGGTCGTCGAGGAGCTGTTCACCAAGGGCCTGGTGAAGGCGGCGTTCGCCACCGAGACGCTGGCGCTCGGCATCAACATGCCGGCCCGCTCGGTGGTGCTGGAGAAGCTCGTCAAGTGGAACGGCGAGACCCACGCCGACATCACCCCCGGTGAGTACACCCAGCTCACCGGCCGCGCCGGGCGGCGCGGCATCGATGTCGAGGGCCACGCGGTGGTGCTGTGGCAGCGCGGCTTCAACCCGGCCGCCGTGGCCGGCCTCGCCGGCACCCGCACCTACCCGCTGCGGTCCTCCTTCAAGCCCTCGTACAACATGGCGGTCAACCTCGTCGGCCAGTTCGGCCGGCACCGCTCCCGGGAGCTGCTGGAGACGTCGTTCGCGCAGTTCCAGGCCGACCGCTCGGTGGTCGGCATCTCCCGGCAGGTGCAGCGCAACGAGGAGGGCCTGGACGGCTACGAGGAGGCGATGACCTGCCACCTCGGCGACTTCGGCGAGTACATGGCGCTGCGCCGCGACCTGAAGGACCGCGAGGCGGAGCTGTCCCGGCAGGGGTCCGCCCAGCGCCGGGCCGAGGCCATGGGCGCGCTGGAGAAGCTGAAGCCCGGGGACATCATCCAGGTGCCGGCCGGCAAGTACGCCGGGCTCGCGCTGGTGCTGGAGCCGGGCATCCCCGGCCGGGCCGCCGGTGCCCACCACCCGCGCGGCGGCGAGTTCCACGAGGGCCCGCGCCCGCTGGTGCTCACCGCCGAACGGCAGGTCAAGCAGCTGGGCCAGATGGACTTCCCGGTGCCCGTGGTGGTGCTGGAGCGGATGCGGGTGCCGAAGTCCTTCAACCCGCGCAGCCCGCAGTCCCGCCGCGACCTGGCCTCGGCGATGCGCAGCAAGGCCGGCAGCGCGGGCTGGGCCGGTCCGGTCCGGCACCGCCGGGAGCGGTCGGCCGCCGCCGACGACACCGAGATCGCCCGGCTGCGCACCGCCATCAGGGCCCACCCCTGCCACGGCTGCGAGGACCGCGAGGACCACGCCCGCTGGTCCGAGCGCTACCACCGGCTGCGCCGGGACACCCAGGCGCTGGAGCGGCGGATCGAGGGCCGCACCAACACCATCGCCCGCACCTTCGACCGGGTCTGCGGGGTGCTCGCCGACCTGGACTACCTCGACGGCGACACCGTCACCCCGGACGGCCGCCGGCTGGGACGCCTCTACGGCGAGCTGGACCTGCTGGCCAGCGAGTGCCTGCGCGAGGGCGTGTGGGACGGCCTGGGGCCGGCGGAGCTGGCCGCGTGCGCCTCGGCGCTGGTCTACGAGGCCCGGCAGTCCGACGACGCCGTGGCGCCCCGGCTGCCCACCGGCAACGCCCGGGCCGCACTCGGCGAGATGGTGCGGATCTGGGGGCGGCTGGACGCCCTGGAGGAGCAGCACCGGATCAACCAGGCCGAGGGCGTGGGCCAGCGCGAGCCCGACCTCGGCTTCGCCTGGGCCGCCCACCGCTGGGCCTCCGGCCACACCCTGGACGCGGTGCTCTCCGACGCCGACATGCCGGCCGGCGACTTCGTCCGCTGGTGCAAGCAGCTGATCGACGTCCTCGGCCAGATCGGCAACGCCGCGCCGGAGGCCAGCCCGGTGCGCGGCAACGCCCGCAAGGCGGTCGACGCACTGCGGCGAGGCGTTGTGGCGTACTCCTCAGTCGGGTGAATCGTGCGGCGCGGGGTTGACGCACCCCGCGCCGCGGCCCGGCCGGCGGTCCGAAACCCCGCATTTCCTCAACTTCCCCTGGTCCCCGCCTTGATGGCCGGCCACGGAGTCGCGCAGACCGGCCCTCCTGGCCTTCCGCTCCTGTCCGGGTCATGGGCAGGACCTGTGCGGATCGTGTGAAACGGGGGTTCCGTTTTATCTTTTGCTTACCTGAGCACTGGTTGGCTAGAGCCGATGTATTTGCCATCGACAGCCGAATGCCGGGAAGCGGTACCTGCGTGAGCAGCCGACCCTCCGCCACCACGTGGCCCAGCGACAGCACAGGTACGCGCCTCAGAGCGGACGCCGACCCCCCCGGGCCGGCGGGATTCCCCTGCGCGGTGCGGAAGTCCGGCAAACGGGTCGACGGCATCGACGGGCTGCGCACCTTCGCCGTCATGCTGGTGATCATCTACCACTTCCGGCCCGACCTCCTGCCCGGGGGCTCCATCGGGGTCGACATCTTCTACACCATCAGCGGCTTCGTGATCACCCGGCTGCTCATCGCCGAGTACGCGAGAACCGGCGGCATCAGCCTGCGGCAGTTCTACCGACGCCGCTGGCTGCGGCTGGTACCCGCGCTGCTGGTGGTCTGCGCGCTCACCGCGGGCCTCACGTTCGCACCGGTGCCGGGGTTCCGGCACGGCTGGTCCGCCGCGCTGCTGGCCGCCGGCTCGCTGGTGAACATCGTGCGGGCCGCCCAGTCCGGCGCCTACTCCGCGGTGACGGCGCCGCTCGGCCACACCTGGTCGCTCGGTGTGGAGGAGCAGTTCTACCTGCTGTGGCCGCCGGTGCTGGTCGCCCTGCTGCACCGGTTCAGCAGCCGCACGGTGCTGCTGAGCGCCGGCGCGCTGGCGGCGATCCCGGTCTTCTGGCGCTTCCACCTGTGGTCCGACACCGCCGCCCACCGCATCTACAACGGCCCCGACACCCGCGCCGACCAGCTGCTGGCCGGTGCCGTGCTGGCCATCCTGCTGGCCCGGCTGCACACCGCCAGCCCCTGGCGGGACCGGCTGCGGACCTGGTCCACACGGCTGTGGGCGCCGGCCGTGGTGCTGCTGGGGCTCATCGTCTGGCAGGTGCCGATCACCGGGCGGAGCGCCTGGGAGGAGCCGGTCTACACCATCGGCTTCCTCGTCATCGCGCTGCTCACGGTGGTGCTGCTGGCCTGCGTCGAGCTGCGGCCGGACGCAGCCCTCAACCGGCTGCTGTCGCTGACGCCGCTGGTCTGGGTGGGCCGCAACCTCAGCTACGGCCTCTACCTGTGGCACTACCCGCTGATGCACCTGCTGTCCGGCCTGGGCGTGGGCAGGATGCTCTTCCCGTCGACGATGCTGGCCACGTTCATCCTGGCGACGGCGTCGTACTACCTGGTCGAGGAGCCGTGCCGACGGCTGAAGAGCCGCCGCCGGGCGCCGCGTCCGGCGGCCCTGCCGGAGCCTGCGGCCGGTGCGGGCGCGCTGCCCGCCGCCGGCCTGGCGGCGGGCACCACCGCCGCCGCGGTGCCGGCCCAGGCGCTCGCCTCCCAGGACGGCCCCGCCGGGTCGGCCTGGGAGAAGCCGCGCGAGCTGCCATAGCGGCACGCGCCGCACCCGACGGCCAGGCGGCCGCCCCGCCGTCGGGTCGCGTGAAGGGCCGGGCGGGACCGGCCGGGCGCCGCGTCCGCCGGCGCCCGGACGTCGGGGCGAGGCGTACGCCGCGGACGCGGCCGCCGCCCTCCCGCCGGCGTTCCTCGACGGCACCGCACCGCAACCGCCGGGAGCGCGGCCGGCCCCGGTCCCGTACGCGGCGTGTACGGGACCGGGGCCGGGGCTGCCTTCGGCGGCGGGGGTCAGGCGGCGGGGGTGCCGCCCTCCTGCTCGCGCTCCACCTCGGCGTTCCACTCCCGCTTCGAGGACTGCCAGCCGTCCTCGTCCCGGCCCAGCCGCCAGTAGCCGGAGATCGACAGGTCCTCGCGGGGCACCCCGCGCTCCATTCGGAACTGGCGGCGCAGCTCCCGTACGAAGGTCGCCTCGCCGTGCACGAAGGCGTGCACCCGGCCCGGCGGGAACTCCAGCGCGGCCACGGCCTCCACCAGTGCGGCCCCCACCGCCCGGTCGCCGCGGTGCAGCCACACGACCTCGGTGCCGGCCGGGCCGGACAGCTTCTGCTCCTCCTCCGGCCCCGGGACCTCGACCAGCACCACCGCGCGGGCCCCGGCGGGCAGCCGCTCCACCGAGGCCGCGATGGCCGGCAGGGCGCTCTCGTCGCCGGCCAGCAGATGCCAGTCCGCCGCCGGGTCCGGCAGGTAGCCGCCGCCGGGCCCCATGAAGTGCAGCACCTCGCCCGGCTGCGCGCCGGCGGCCCACGGGCCGGCCAGCCCCTCGTCGCCGTGCACCACGAAGTCGAGGGCCAGCTCCCGGGTGCCGGGGTCCCAGGAGCGCACCGTGTACGTCCGGGTGCGCGGCCACCGCTCACGCGGCAGCTCCGCCCGCAGCGCCTCCAGGTCCAGCGGGTCGGGCAGCCGTTCGCCCGGAGCGGGGAAGAGCAGCTTCACGTAGTGGTCGCTGAACCCGCCCGCCTCCAGCGGCGGTTCCGGGTCCACGGTGAGCACCACCCGGACCATGTGCGGGGTCAGCCGCTCGGTGCGTGCCACCGTGGCCCGCTTCGGGGCCCTGCGCCGCGGTTGCTCCGCCATCGTTACCCGCTTCCTCGCGCCTCCCGGGCGCGCGATCCGCCTCGGCCGTGCGTCAACTTAGGCAAGCCTAACCCGAAGGGGTGCGGCGGTGCCCTCCGGTCCGTGCCTCGGCTACCGCGGAGGAAGGGCGGCGGCCCGGCCCGGCGTCGTCCAGGTCCGGGTACAGGCGTCGACACGGCGGCGGCCCGGTGCCAGTATCAGTGGGATGCCCGATGATCCCGGCCGCGGTCCCTCGTTGTGGCGCCATGGTGACTTCCTGCTCCTGTGGGGCGGTCAGACCGTCAGCGAGACGGGGTCGCAGGTCACCGTCCTCGCTCTGCCGCTGGCCGCCGTCGTGCTGCTGGGGGCCTCCGCGTTCCAGGTCGGCCTGCTCTCGGCCGCGCAGACCGGCGCGTACCTCCTGGTGGCGCTGCCGGCCGGGGCGGTGGTGGACCGGCTCGCCAAGCGCCGCCTGATGATCGCCTGCGACCTCACGCTGCTCCTGGTGATCGGCTCGGTGCCGCTGGCCCGCGCCGCGGGGGCGCTGACGCTCGCCCAGCTCTACGCCGTCGCGGCGGTCTCCAGCGTCCTCTCCGTGTTCTTCTCGGTGGCCTACCAGAGCTACCTGCCCGTGCTGCTCGACCGCGGCCGGCTCATGGACGGCAACGGCAAGCTGGCCGTGTCCCAGTCGGCGGCGCAGATCGCCGGGCCGAGCCTGGGCGCCGGGCTGGTGGCGCTGGTCGGCGCCGCGGGGGCGATGGGTGCCGACGCCCTCTCCTTCGCGGTGTCGGCGGGCTCGCTGGCGGCGATCCGCAGCCGCGAGCCGCGCCCGGCTCCGACCGGGGGGCGCGCACGGCCCAGGCTGTGGCCGCAGATCCGCGAGGGGCTCGCCCACCTCACGGGCGATCCCATCCTGCGCGCGGCGGCCGCCTTCAGCGGCACGGCCAACTTCTTCGTGATCATGGTGGAGACGCTCGGCCCGGTGTTCCTGGTCCGCACGCTGCACCTGCGGCCCGGCCTCGTCGGTCTGCTGCTGGCGCTGGGGGCGGTCGGCGGTGTGGCCGGCGGGGTGGCCGCGCGCCATCTCGCCCGGACGGTCGGATCGGCGCGGATCAGCTGGATCTCGATGACGGTGCTGTCGCTGCCCGGCCTGCTGATCCCGATGGCCGGGCCCGGCTGGTGGGCGCTGCTGTTCGGCCTCGGCTGGATCTCCTGGACCTTCGCCTCCACCGTCGCCGGCGTCTCGCTGACCAGTTACCGCCAGGCCGCCTGCCCGCCGGAGCTGCTGGGCCGGGTCAGCGCCGCCGCACGCTGGATCAACTGGGGCACGCTGCCGCTGGGCGGCCTGGCGGGCGGCGCGCTCGCCTCGGCCTGCGGCGTCCGGGAGGCCCTGTGGATCGCCGTCACGGGCGGCTGCTGCGCGGGGCTGTGGCTGCTCTTCTCACCGTTGCGCGGCATGCGCGACATCCCCCTCGGACAGCCCGAACCGGCCGCCGGAGCGGCGTGACGTCCCTGCGGGCCGCCCGGCGGGCGGGGACCGGCGCGGCGGCTTCAGGACCTGAAGCCGGTCCGACCCCTTGACGCCCCGGCACCGGCGTCGCTTACATGCAGGGAGCGGCACCATGGGAGCGCTCCCACTCCCGGCTGCCGCGAGTTCCGCCATGCCACGACAACACGCGTTCCGCCCCCCACCGAGAGGAATCGCACCGTGGTCTCCCTTCCGGGCCTCCGGAGCCCCCTGAGCAATCCACCGGCACGACCCCGCAGGCTGCGGGCCCTGGTAGCCGCAGGCGCGGCCGCCGCCCTGATGGGACTGCTCGCGCTCGTGGGCCAGCCGGCCGCCACCGCGGCTTCCCTCGCCGCCGCGCCCGCGGCGCCCGCCGCGACGGCCGCGGCCGGCACGGGCTACTGGCACACCAGCGGGCGGCAGATCCTGGACTCGGCCAACCAGCCCGTACGTATCGCGGGCGTGAACTGGTTCGGCTTCGAGACGTCCAACGACGTGGTCCATGGCCTCTGGTCGCGCGACTACAAGGACATGATGAACCAGATGAAGTCGCTGGGCTACAACACCATCCGGCTGCCGTACAGCGATGACATCTTCAAGCCGGGCACGATGCCCAACAGCATCAACTTCTACAACATGAACACCGACCTCCAGGGCCTGACGTCCCTTCAGGTGATGGACAAGATCGTGGACTACGCAGGGCAGATCGGGCTGAAGATCATCCTGGACCGGCACCGTCCGGACGCCGGCGGCCAGTCCGCCCTGTGGTACACGAGCTCGGTCCCCGAGTCGACGTGGATCACCAACCTCAAGGCGCTGGCCACCCGTTACCAGGGCAACCCGACGGTGGTCGGCATCGACCTCCACAACGAGCCGCACGACCCGGCCTGCTGGGGCTGCGGCGACACGACGATCGACTGGCGGCTGGCCGCCGAGCGGGGCGGCAACGCCGTCCTCGGCGTCAACCCGAACCTGCTGATCTTCGTGGAGGGCGTCCAGACCTTCAACGGCACCTCCGGCTGGTGGGGCGGCAACCTGATGGGCGCCGGCCAGTACCCGGTGGAGCTCAACGTGGCCAACCGGGTGGTGTACTCGGCCCACGACTACGCCACCAGCGTCTCCCAGCAGAGCTGGTTCACCGACCCGACCTTCCCGGCCAACATGCCCGGCGTGTGGGACAAGTACTGGGGCTACCTCTTCAAGCAGAACATCGCCCCGGTGTGGGTCGGCGAGTTCGGCACCACGCTCCAGTCGACCACCGACCAGCAGTGGCTGAAGGCGCTGGTGGACTACATGCGGCCGACGGCCACGTACGGCGGTGACAGCCTCAGCTGGACGTTCTGGTCCTGGAACCCCGACTCCGGCGACACCGGCGGCATCCTCAAGGACGACTGGCAGACGGTGGACACCGTCAAGGACGGGTACCTCGCGAGCATCAAGGCGCCCGGATTCGGCGGCACCGGCGGCACGTCGGGCGGTACGTCGGCGGGTACGACCGCGGGTACGTCGGCGGGCACGACGTCCGGCACCTCGGCGGGTACCACCACCGGTACGTCGGCGGGCACGACATCCGGTACCACCGCGGGCACTTCGAGCGGCACCACGTCCGGCACGTCGGCGGGTACCACGTCCGGCACGTCGGCGGGTACCACCACCGGTACGTCGGCGGGCACGTCGAGCGGGAGCAGCGGCGGCAGCACCGGGGGGACGGGGAGCGGCGGCTGCACCGCGACCCTGCACGTGGACAACCAGTGGGACAGCGGCTTCACCGCCACGGTCACCGTCACGGCCGGCGGTTCTGCCGTCAACGGGTGGACGGTGGCGTGGACCTGGCCGGGCTCCCAGCAGGAGACCAGCGGCTGGAGCGCGACCATCACGCAGACCGGCGCATCCGTGAAGGCCGTCAATCTCTCCTACAACGGCGCGCTGGCCGCGCAGGGCTCGACCACCTTCGGGCTCCAGGGCACCGGCACGGGAACGCTCACCGCGCCCGCGCTCACCTGCACGGCCTCCTGACCGGCAGCGGCGTGCCGCCGCATCCGTGACCGGCACGCCGTCTCGGCCCGTCCGGCGACCTGGCCGCGACGGGCCGGCCGAACCGCCGCTGGACCTGGGACGAGTGAACGGGCCGGCGCCCTCCGCATCGGGGCGCCGGCCCGAACGCGTTCCCGGGGAGGTGCCTCCCGGCGGGTGCGCGCCGGCGGGTGTGCCCGGCAGGGCCTGTCGGCGGCGGTGTGCGGCGTGCGGTGCGCGGCGCGTCGCGGGCGGAGGCCGGAGGCCGTGGGTGCCGGGCGTCGGGCCGAAGGGTGTGATGACGTTGTGTCAGTAATGTAAAGGCGGATAAACCTGCGACTCTACTCGGCGGGTGTCATCGCGTGATGTCGGTGGTGTGAATCGTGGCTGGCGGGAACGTGCCGGACCCGTGGGGCGCACTTCTTGGCAGGTATCCGTCAATCAGTAAAGGATTCGCAAGGGCCTGGTGATGCGTAGTTATACGCAAGCGGCCCATCGGGTCGTGGCCGGCCACCCCGGCATCCACGCAGGTAACGCTCCGAGGAGACCCCCCTTGCGTACAACCTCGCTCAGACGCGGCGCGGTCGCCGCCGTCGCGGCGGCGGCGCTCGCCGCCATCGGACTACAAGTGCCCATGGCGGTCACCGCCGCGGCCGCCACGGCGGGCGCGCCGGCGACGAGCCGTCAGGCGCAGCCGGCCCACCAGGCCGCGGACGCCGACCAGGCCGAACAGAAGCAGCAGAAGCAGCAGGACCAGCAGGCGGCGCAGGGCAAGGACGGCGCCGCCGCCGGCGACGTGGAGCGCGCGTGCCCCGCCGCGAAGCCCGGAGAGTTCACCTGCTTCGCTCTGCGGCGCACTGACATCGTTGCCAAGAAGGGGGTCCAGCCGGCCGCCGCCACCCCGGACGGATACGGCCCCGCGGATCTGCGCAGCGCCTACAGCCTGCCCGCCGACGGCGGAGCCGGTGCCACCGTCGCGATCGTCGACGCCTTCGACGACCCCACCGCCGAGGCCGACCTGGCCGTCTACCGGCAGCAGTTCGGGCTGCCCGCGTGCTCCTCGGACGACGGCTGCTTCACGAAGGTGAGCCAGCGAGGCGGAACCGACGACCTGCCCTCCCCCGACCCCGACTGGTCCGGGGAGATCTCCCTCGACCTCGACATGGTCTCGGCCGTCGCACCCCAGGCGCACATCCTGCTCGTGGAGGCGGACGCCGCCGACTCCACGGACCTCGGCGCGTCGGTGGACGAGGCGGTGGCACTGGGCGCCGGCTACGTCTCCAACTCCTACGGCTCCTACTACGACTCCACGGCCGGCAGCGGAGAGGACCCCTCCGAGACGACCGCGCTGGACCCGTACTACAACCACCCCGGCGTCGCGGTGATCGCCTCCAGCGGTGACGACGACTACGGCGTCTCCTACCCGGCGGCCTCGCCGTACGTCACCTCCGTCGGCGGCACCGCGCTGAGCCGCGACACCGGCAGCAGCCGCGGCTGGAGCGAGTCGGTGTGGAACAACTCCTTCGGCGGACCGGGCTCGGGCTGCTCGCTGTACGAGCCCAGGCCGTCCTTCCAGGGCGGCACCGCCACCTCCTGCGACAAGCGCGCGGAAACCGACGTGTCCGCGGTCGCCGACCCCGCCACCGGCGTGTCGGTGTACCAGACGTACGGCGGTGGCGGCTGGTCGGTGTACGGCGGCACCAGCGCCTCGTCCCCGATCATCGCCGGGGTCTACGCCGACGCGGGCACCCCGAGCGCCGGCACGTACCCCAACTCCTACCTGTACGACAACCCGAGCGCCCTCAACGACGTGACCACCGGCAAGAACGGCACCTGCACCCCCTCCGTGCTGTGCACCGCCGGGACCGGCTGGGACGGGCCGACCGGCCTGGGCACCCCCAACGGCCTGGCCGACTTCCGCAGCGGCCCGCACGGTGAGATCACCGGCACCGTCACCGACCACGCCACCGGCGCCCCCGTCGCCGGCGCCAGCGTCACCGCGGGCGGCAACACCGCCACCACCGGCGCCGACGGCACGTACACCCTCACCATCCCGCCGGGCACCTACACCGTGACCGCGTCCGCCTACGGCTACTCCAGCGGCACCGCCAGCGGAGTCGACCTGGTCGACGGCGCCACCGTCACCGAGGCGTTCGCCCTGGACGCGGTGGCCCGGCAGACCGTCAGCGGCAAGGTCACCGACGGCTCCGGCCAGGGCTGGCCGCTCTACGCGAAGATCACCGCCGACGGCGTGCCCGGCGGCCCGGTCTTCACCGACCCGGCCACCGGAGACTTCTCCCTGAGCCTGCCGGAGGACACCTCCTACACCCTGCACGTCACGGCCGCCTACCCCGGCTACCGGACGGTGGACGAGAAGGTCGACCTCGGTACCACCGCGAAGACCGTCGACATCCCGGTGAAGGTCGACCCGACCACCGACGAGGCGGCCGGCTACACCGTCGACCTCGTCGGCAAGACCGAGGCGTTCGACTCGACCACCGCCGCCCCCGACGGATGGACGGTCGACACGACCGCCGACAGCGCCACCGGCTGGTCCTTCTCGGACCCCGGCCAGCGCGGCAACCTGACCGGTGGCAAGGGCGGCTTCGCCGTCGTCGACAGCGACCACTTCGGCAGCGGCAGCCATGAGGACACCAGCCTGGTCTCCCCGCCGCTGGACCTCACCGGCGAAACCGGCCCGGTGATCGACTTCGACACCGACTACCGCGGGTACGGCCTGTCCAGCGCCGACGTGGACGTATCCACCGACGACGGCGCCACCTGGACGACGCTGTGGACGAAGTCCACCGCGTCCTTCACCGGCCACGTCGAGCTGCCGCTCACCGACTACGCGGGCAGCACCGTCCGGGTGCGCTTCCACTACACCGGCACCTGGGCGTACTGGTGGGAGCTGGACAACGTCTTCACGGGCAACCGCGCCTACGACCCGGTGACCGGCGGCCTCGTCGTCGGCACCGTCACCGACGCCAACACCAAGGCCGGCGTCAACGGCGCCACCGTCACCAGCCCCACCCCGGGCGACCTGCACACCACCACCATCGCCACCCCGGACGACCCGGGGCTCGGTGACGGCTTCTACTGGTCGTTCGCCGGCACCACCGGCGCCGTCCCCGTGACCGCGGCGGCCTCCCACTACACCGCCGTCACCGGTTCGGCCAAGGTCGTGGCGGGCGGCGCCGTCCAGCGCAACCTGAAGCTGACGGCCGGCCGGCTCACCGTCACCCCGGGCGCCGTCGACAAGACCGTGGCCTGGGGCAAGAGCGCCACGCAGAAGCTGACGGTGAAGAACACCGGCACCGAGCCGGCCACCCTCACCGTCGGCGAGACCCCGGGCGGCGCCGTACCGGCCGGCGCGGGTGCCCCGCTGGCCCTGATCAAGGGCGACTACAGCAAGCTGTCACTGGCCGAGTCCGCCACCTCCAGCACCACCGCGGCCGTCTCGGCGGCCCAACCCGCGGCCGGGAGCGCCTGGCAGTCGCTGCCGGACCTTCCGGTGGCCACCGGAAGCAACGCCGTCGACAGCTACGAGGGCACGGTCTACTCCTCCTTCGGCTACAACGGCCTGGTGGACACCAGCGACCTGTACGCGTGGAGCGCCGACACCGGAGCCTGGGCCAAGCTCGCCTCCGCCGCCGACGTCCGCGAGAGCCCGGTCCACGGCGTCATCGACGGCAAGCTCTACATATCCGGCGGCTGGGGCCCGGACGGCGCACCGGACGCCAAGACCGAGGTGTACGACATCGCCGCCGGCACCTGGTCCACCGCCGCCCCCCTGCCCCACCCCTTCGCCGGCGCCGGCAGCGCGGTCATCGACGGCAAGCTCTACTCCGTCGGCGGCTGCACCGACGAAAGCTGCGGCGTCAAGAACGTCTCCGTCTACGACTCCGCCACCGACACCTGGTCCGCCGCCGCCTCCTACCCGGAGCCGGTGTCCTGGAACAGCTGCGGGGCCGTCGCCGGCAAGCTCTACTGCTCCGGCGGCACCACCGACGAAGGCTCCACCAGCCACGCCTACGTCTACGACCCGTCCACCGACGCCTGGTCGCCGATCGCCGACCAGCCCACCGACGCCTGGGGCGCCTACTCCGCCGCGGCCAACGGCCTGCTGCTGGTCCAGGGCGGCATCGTCGACAACGGCGAGGCGCTGACCAACCAGACCTGGGCGTACAACCCCGACTCGGGCTCCTGGAGCGCCCTGCCCAACGCCAACGCCTCGCTCTACCGCGGCGGCGGCGCCCCCGGCTTCTTCGCGGTGGGCGGCCAGCAGGGCTACACGCCCGTCAAGACCGCCGAGGTCCTCGCCGGGTACGACCAGACCGCCGGCGGCGACGTCACCTGGCTGTCGGAGACACCGGACACCGTGACCCTGGCGCCGGGCGCCAGCACCACCGTGACCGTCGCCCTGGACGCCTCCGTCCCCGAGGTCACCCAGCCCGGCACCTACACCGCCAAGCTGTCGTTCAGCAGCGACACCCCCTACCGGCTCACCCCGGTGGACGTCTCGCTGACCGTCAACCCGCCCGCCACCTGGGGCAAGATCACCGGCACGGTGACCGGCCCGGACAGCGCCGGGCTGGCCGGGGCGACCGTCCAGATCGACACCTGGGCGACCCACTACACCCTCAAGACCGCGAAGGACGGCACGTACCAGCTCTGGCTCGACGTGCGGAACAACCCGCTCCAGCTCATCGTCGCCAAGGACGGCTACCAGCCGACCGTGGCCACCGTGAAGATCGTGAAGGGGGCGACCACGACGAAGGACTTCACCCTGGCCAAGGACTGACCCCGGCCGGCCGGACGGACCCCGCACCGGGGCCCGTCCGGCCGGCACCCCGCAACCCTTCAAGTCTCTTCAGCCCTTCGGACCCTTCCATCCTCCGACTCCTCAGACCGGCCGCGAGAAGGCGGGCCTCGGAACCGACCGGAGGACGGGGCGGACCGGTGAGGTACGGGACGGCCCGGCAATCCCGTGGCCTTCCGAACAGGCGGGTTGGTAGCTTCCGCCAAGTGACCACGATGAGCACCAAGAACGATCACCGTACGACCACCATGACGAACGATGAGCTGATCGCCGCCGCCCAGGCCGTGCTGAACCCGCACAGGGTGGGTGACCGGCTGTTCGGCGACGTGGGGTCCGCACTGGTCACCGATGCCGGTGGTCTGTACTCGGGCGTCTGTATCGACACCGGGTCGGGCACCGGGTTCTGCGCGGAGCACGCCGCCGTCGCCGCCATGGTGACCGCCCGCGAGTACCGGATCGCGAAGGTGGTCGCCGTGTGGCGCAACGACGAGGGCGTCCTGCACGTCCTCCCGCCGTGCGGCCGGTGCCGGGAGTTCATGCGCCAGATCGACCCGGCGAACCTCGACAGCGAAGTGGTTCTGGGCCGCCGCAGAACGGCGAGCCTTCGCGACCTGCTGCCCGCCAGCGACTGGCCCGATCCGCTGGACTGACTCGTGGTTCGTGTCGACGGGCCCGCGGAGAGGGACTCAGCCCGGCAGACCCGTGGTGCGGAGGGTCAGGTTGAGGCGGCCCGAGGCCAGGCCGGTGGAGGGGTCGCCGGTGCCGGGGAGCGTCCTGGGGACGCCGTGGAAGGCGAACCGGGAGGGGCCGCCGAAGACGAACAGGTCGCCCGACCCCAACTCGACGTCGGTGTACGGGCGGGTGCGGGTCTCGGTGTTGCCGAAGCGGAAGACGCAGCTGGCGCCGATGCTCAGGCTCACCACGGGTGCGGAGGAGCGCTCGTCCTTGTCCTGGTGCATGCCCATCGACGCCGCGCCGTCGTAGAAGTTGACCAGGGCCGTGTCGGGTGCGTACGCCGAGCTCGCCGCCGTGTCCTGGTAGGCGTCGGCCACCGCACGGCGGCCCAAGTCGGCCAGCCAGTCGGGGAAGGCGGCCACCCGGGCCCCGTTGACGTCCGGCGCGGTCCGCGAGTACGCGTACGGCCGCCAGTGCCAGCCCACGCAGACCGTCTGGACCGACATCACCCCGCCGCGCGGCAGCCGGGTGTGCCGCATCGGCACCGGGCCGCGCGCCCACTCCCGGCAGGCCGCGACCAGCTCGCGCCGGGCGGCCGGGTCCAGCCAGTCCGGAACGTGCACGGCGCCGGGCGCAACCTCCCGCCGCTCCCGCGGCAGCAGGCCGGTCACGCCCCGGCCTCCTGCCCCTCCGCCTCCCCGGCCTCCGGCGCCGCGGCGCCGTCCGTGTCCGCGGCGCCCTGCGGCGCGCGGGTGCCGCGTGCGGCCGGAGCCGCCACGGTGGCGTGCCGCGCGGGCAGGTCCGGGTTCGGCGTGGCGGACCCGGCGGGGGCGCCGGCCCGTTCGCCCGGTTGTTCCGGCGCCGCGGTCAGGGCGCGCAACTGCTCGCGGGTGGCTTCCAGTTCGACGGAGAGCACCCGGGCGGCGGTGTCCGGATCGCCCGCCACGACCGCCTCCACCAGCGCCGCGTGCGCCTCGGCTCCGTGCTCCACGTCGTGCTCGGCCACGTCCAGCAGGTCCAGCAGCGCCGTCAGGTTCTCCCGCAGCACCGGCGTGAACTCGGCGAAGAGGTCGGTGAGCACCGGGTTGCCGGCGGCGGCCACCACGGCCGCGTGCACGGCGATGTCGGCCTCGACGAACGCCGGGCCGCCGGAGCCGGCCGCCGCCGTCCTGGCGGCCAGCGCCTGGCGCAGTGCCGCCGCGTCCGCGGGGGTGCGCCGCTGCGCGGCCAGCCGGGCGGCCTGCACCTCCAGCATCGTC
Organism: Actinacidiphila yeochonensis CN732; assembly: GCF_000745345.1. Taxonomy (NCBI): domain Bacteria; kingdom Bacillati; phylum Actinomycetota; class Actinomycetes; order Kitasatosporales; family Streptomycetaceae; genus Actinacidiphila; species Actinacidiphila yeochonensis. Next base: position 3,768,153 of record NZ_JQNR01000005.1, read on the forward strand.
CGCACCTCGTAGACGTCGAGGAGCGCGGCACCGCGCAACTTCGCCGGCCAGTCCTCGACCGGACGGGTGGCGATGACGAACACGCCCGCGCCCTGCCGGGTGCGCACCAGGCCCGCACCGGCCAGTGCCCGCAGCGCCTCGCGGACCGTGGAGCGGCCCACGCCCAGCTCGGCCGCGAGCGAGGTCTCGCCCGGCAGCCGGCTGCCCACCGGCCAGTGGCCGTCGGCGATCTGCTCCCGCATCCGGAGAGCGGCCTGCTCCACCAAGGGGCTCGGCCGCAGCGAGTCGAGCGGCATGTCCGGTTCACCTCTCAGCTTGTCTGAGGAGTTGTTCTGTGGCTAGCCTACCCGCCATGACGCAGCGGGGCCTCCTTCTCGGCCGCCGCGGCGGGGCCTGACCGCGACCGGCACCCCGCCGCGGGGTTCGGTGCTGCCGGTCGGCCGGCGACCTGGGACGGACCGCGAGCGCGTCCGCCGCGCCGGGCGCCGGAGCCCCATCGCAGACGTAAGGCCCAACACGCATGCCCAGCAGGCACAGCACAGCCCGAGCCGTCCCCGAACCGGCCGTCGGCACCGAACCGGCCCCCGCCCCTGAACCGCCCATCGCCACCGAACCGGTCGCCGGCACCGGCGATCCCGGTGGCGCCCTCCCGGCCTCGGCCCCGCCCCCCAGCCCGCGACCACGGCTCCCGAGCCCGCGGCCGTCCGCCCGCCGCAGGGACCCGTACCCGGCGGTGCCCCCGCCTGGAACCCGCAGCGCGGCGGCGCCATGCCCTCCCACCGCTACCTGCCCGCCCACCGCCGCGTCGGACTGCCCGCCGCGCCGGTCCGCCAGTGGCCCGGCCGCCGCATCGAACAGGCGCCGCTGTGGGTCCCCGTCGACCTGCGCGACGGCAACCAGGCGCTCGCCGAGCCGATGGACCCCGACCGCAAGCAGCTGATGTTCGACCTCCAGGTGGCCATGGGCTTCAAGGAGATCGAGGTCGGCTACCCCTCGGCGAGCCGCACCGACTTCGACTTCGTCCGCCGCCTGGCCGTCCCGGGAGCCCTGCCGGAGGACGTCACCCCGGTCGTCTTCACAGCCGCCCGGGCCGACCTCGTCGAGCGGACCTTCGCCGCCCTGGCGGGCGTGCCCCGCGCGGTGGTCCACCTGTACACGGCGACGGCGCCGCTGTGGCGGCGGCTCGTCCTGGGCCGGGACCGCGCCGAGGTGCGCGCGCTGGTCGAGGACGCCGCCCGTCTCATGGCCCGGCTGGCCGGGGACCGTCCCGGCCTGCGGTTCCAGTTCTCCCCGGAGGTCTTCAACCTCACCGAGCCCGACTTCGTCCTGGAGGTCTGCAACGGCCTGACCGCGTTGTGGGACGCCGACCCGGCCCGGCCGGTGGTGCACAACCTGCCCGCCACCGTGGAGATCGCCACCCCGGACGTCTACGCCGACCAGATCGAGTACGCCCACCGGCACCTGGACCGCCGTGACGCCGTGGTGCTCTCCGTCCACCCGCACAACGACCGCGGCACCGGCGTCGCCTGCGCCGAACTCGCGCTGCTCGCGGGGGCGCAGCGGGTGGAGGGCTGCCTCTTCGGCAACGGCGAACGGACCGGCAACGTCGACCTCGTCACCCTCGCGCTGAACCTGCACACCCAGGGCGTCGACCCGATGCTGGACCTGTCCGACCTCGACGGCATCCGCGCCGTCGTGGAGTACTGCAACCGCCTGCCGGTGCCCGGGCGCCACCCCTACGCCGGGGACCTGGTGCACACCGCCTACTCCGGCACGCACCAGGACGCCATCAAGAAGGGCCTGGAGGCACACGCCCGGCGCGCCGCCGAGGCCGGACTGCCGCCCGGCCGCATCCCCTGGGAGGTGCCCTACCTGCCGATCGACCCGGCCGACATCGGGCGCGACTACGAGGCCGTCATCCGCGTCAACAGCCAGTCGGGCAAGGGCGGCATCGCCTACCTGCTGCTCGACCGGCACGGGCTGGACCTGCCACGCGGACTGCGGGCCGACTTCTCGCTGGTGGTCCAGGACGCCGCCGACGGCAGCGGGCGCGAGGTCATCGCGGAGCAGCTGGGCGCGCTGTTCGAGCGGGAGTACCTGGCCCCGGCCGACGCGGCGCCGCCGGCCCTGACCGAGTGGACGGCCACCGAGACCGCCCCGGGACGGTACGAGTTCCGCGGCGTCCTGCGGCATGAGGACGGCCCGGCGCGGGAGGTGCGCGGCAGCGGCGGAACGCCGTTGGCCGCCGTGGCGGCGGCGCTCGCGGCAACGGAGGAGACGGCGGACGGGGCGGCGGACGGCGCGGCGCACGGAGCCGGCATCAGCGTCGACCAGTGCGCCGGGCACGGGATCGAGCCGCGGCCGGGCGGCGAGCGGGAGCACGCCGCCTACGTGCGGATCGTGTCCGGCGGGCGCGGCGTGTGGGGCGCCGGGCGGGCCGGGACACCGGCGGGGGCGGCGGTGCGGGCGGTCCTCGCGGCGGTGAACCGGGCGGGCGCGGTCGTGCCGGCGGCCGGGTGAGGACCGGTCCGGCGCGCTGACGGCCAGACCCTCGGGACCTGACCGCGGCCCCGTACGCACCGCACCTGGGGGCAGGTGCCTCGCCCCCAGGTGCGGTACCGCCGGGTCGGCCGGGGGAGCCGGCTGCCGGTGCGCGTCCCACCGGAAGGCGAGGGCGCCTGCCCGCGCTTCGGATCAGCGGGTGGTGGCTCGGGCTTTCGGGTGGTGGCTCGGGCCTTCGGGCGGCGCGGCGTGCGCTCAGCGGGCGGCGAGGGCGTCCAGCAGGCGGCTGAGGGAGCCGCCCAGACCCCAGCGGGAGGCGAGCACGGCCAACTCCTCGGGTGCGGCCGGGGTCCGGGGCAGTTCGGGGGAGAGCGGGGGCAACGGCACGTCGTCCGCGACCCGCACCACCTTGGGCGCCACGTCCAGATAGGCGGAGGCGGCCAGGATGTTGCGCCGGCGCGCCGGGGTCAGCTTCGAGAACGGCTCCTCGGCCGCCGCCCGCACCCCGGCGAGGTCGCCGTACTGGCGGACGAGCTCGGCCGCGGTCTTCTCGCCGATGCCCTTCACCCCGGGCAGGCCGTCGCTCGGGTCGCCGCGCAGGGCCGCGAAGTCGGCGTACTGGCCTGGGGTGACGCCGTACCGCTCCACCAGCGCCGCGCCGTCCAGCACGTCCACGTCGCCGACACCCTTGCGGGGGAAGAGGACCCGGACCCCGCGCGCGTCGTCGACCAGCTGGAACAGGTCGCGGTCCCCGGTGACGATCGCCGCCGGGCCGGGCGCGGCCGTCGCGAGGGTGCCGATCACGTCGTCCGCCTCGTACCCGGGCACGCCCACCCGGGTGATGCCCACCGCGTCCAGCACCGCCTCGATCACCGGCACCTGCGGCGAGAGGGTGTCGGGGACCTCCTCGCTGCCGTCGGCCGGATCGGCCACCCGGTGCGCCTTGTACGACGGGATGAGGTCCACCCTCCACTGCGGCCGCCAGTCGGCGTCCATGCACGCCACCAGCGAGCCGGGGGAGTGGTCGGACACCAGCCGCGCGATGAAGTCCAGCAGTCCGCGCACCGCGTTGACCGGCGTGCCGTCCGGCGCCTTCACCGACTCGGGCACGCCGAAGTACGCGCGGAAGTACAGGCTCGCGGTGTCCAGCAGCATGAGCCCGCCGCCGGACCCGCCCTCCGTGGTCGCATCGTTCACGCCCGCCAGCATGGCACGCCCCACCGACACCCGGCGGCAGCGGCCGGGCGGGGCCGTCGTACCGGACACGGGCGAGGTGCGCGAGCGCCTGCCGGTCGCCCCGGCGCCCCGGGCCGGCGGGCCGTGGCAGCCGGTACGCCCGTTCCGCACGCTCGTAGGGTGGGGAGGTGACCGTGCAAGAGCAGGCCCACCGGGTGCGGCGGGTCGTCTCCCTCGTGCCCTCGCTCACCGAGTCCGTCGCCCTGACCGCGCCCGGACTGCTGGTGGGCGCCACCGACTGGTGCACCCACCCGGCCGGCCTGGACGTGGTGCGGATCGGCGGCACCAAGAACCCCGACACGGCCGCCGTCATGTCCCTCGCCCCCGACCTCGTCGTGGCCAACGAGGAGGAGAACCGCGAGGCGGACCTGGCCGTACTGCGCGCGGCCGGGCTGCGGGTGCTCGTCACCCGGGTGCGGACGCTGCCGGATGCCTTCGCCGAGATGGAGCGGCTGCTGGTGGGCGGCTGCGGGCTGCCCCGGCCGGCCTGGCTGGACGCCGCCCGGGCCGCGTGGGCCCGGCCGCCCGTACCCGCCGGGCCGCGCCGCCGGGCGGTGGTGCCGGTGTGGCGGCGGCCGTGGACGGGGCTGGGCCGCGACACGTTCGCGGGGGACCTGCTCGCGCGGCTCGGCGTCGACCACGTGCTGTCCGGCGCGGCCGAGCGCTATCCCCGCTTCGACCCCGCGCGGCTGCCGGGCACCCCCGGCCTCGTGGTGCTGCCCGACGAGCCGTACCGCTTCACCGCGCAGGACGGGCCCGAGGCGTTCCCCGGGCTGCCCGCCGCCCTCGTCGACGGCCGCCGCCTGACCTGGTACGGGCCGTCGCTGGTGGACGCGGCCGAGGTGCTGGCACGTCAGCTGGCCGCCGCCCGCGCCTACTGATCCGGCGGGGCGGGGGCTGGGCGCACCGCCTCCCGTACCCGCGCGCTTCACCGGGGCGCGCCGTCAACCCCGGTACCGAGCGCTCCGGCCCGGTGGACGGGGAACGCCGTCCCCCCGCCGTCCCCCTGCCGCCGTCCACGCGGTCACGCCGCGCGGCGCGCGCCCGCCAGCTGCCGTACGGTGCCGCCGGCCGCGCCGAGGAAACCGGCCGCGAGCAGGACGTAGAGGGCCGCCGCGAGCCACGTCACCGGGTGGACGCCGGTGTGCCGGGCCAGCGCCGAGGCGCCCGTCACGATGGTGCCCACCGGGAAGGTGAAGGCCCACCACGTCATCGCAAAGCCCATCCCGGCGCGGGCCGCCCGCAGCAGCAGCGCCGCCGACAGCACCAGCCACAGCAGCGCGAAGCCCATCACCGGCACCCCGTACAGCACCGAGAACGCCCGCAGCGCGCCCGCGTACACCGGGAGCCCGCCCGAGGCGGCGTCGGCGAGGTTGCCGGCGGCGGTGGTGGACTGGCCCAGCGGCCCCAGCACCAGCAGCAGCGTCGGGGTCAGCGCCAGCGGCAGCGGGTGCCGCACCAGCCGCCCCCACACCAGCGGCAGCACCACCAGCACGCACAGCAGGCTCGCCCCGAACATCCCCGAGCAGGCCAGCAGCAGGGTGGCGCGGGCCTGGTGCGCCCCGGCCGGCAGGTGCGCCACCAGCGCCGGACCGGACGCGGCGGCCACCATCGGCGCCACCAGCGGCAGCAGCCACACCGGGGAGGCGTCGTCCGGGCCGATCCGGTGCCGCGTCACCATCAGGTACGGCACCGCGATCGCGACCAGCAGCGCCGCCGCCGCTCCGACCGTCCAGAGCACCGCGTCCACCGCGACCGCCGTGTGGGCCCCCAGCACCCCGGGCCCCAGCAGCAGGGTTCCGGTGCCCACGGCCAGCAGCGCCATCGGCAGGCAGCCGTAGAACGGGGCGACCGCGGGGTCGGCCAGGTGCTCGCGGGCCCGGTCGGCGTGGCGCAGCCAGTGCCCGGCACGGGCGGCCAGCACGGCCAGCAGCACCACGACGGACAGCGCCCACAGCCCCGTGCACGCGGCGTGCAGCCACCCGGGGCGGCCGGGCAGTCCGGCCCCGGCGCTGGCCGTGATCGACGTGCCCATCACCGCCGCGTACCAGTTCGGGCCGAACTCCCGCAGCGCGCCGCCCCGGACACGGGTGGAACGGGGTGGGGCGGGGGCTGCGGGCGCGGTGAGGGTGCTCATACCTGCGACGATGCCGCCGCGCGGGGCGCTCCGGTAGCGACCGCGCGGCTATCAGGTCATAAGCTGGAGTGATGAGCGCACTCGCGATTTCTCCCCATACGCACCCGCCCGAGGACGCCGGTGCCCCGGGCGGTCCGGGTGCCCAGGGTGCTGCGGGCGGGTCGCGCGCTACCGGGGCCTCGGGTGGGCCCCGTGGGCCCGTGGGTCCCGTGGGTCCGGGGCCTCGGGTGGGTCCGAGGGTTCTGGACCGCTCGGCGGGGCCGGGCGGGCGGCTCCGGGGACCGCGCCGCTGGCGCACCGGGTGCCCGACCTCGGCGCGCTGGAGCTGCTGCTGGCCGTCGCCCGGCTGGGCAGCCTGGGACGGGCCGCCCGGGAGCTGGGGATCAGCCAGCCGGCGGCGAGCGGGCGGCTGCGCGCGCTGGAGACCCGGCTCGGCGTCGCGCTGGTCCGCCGCTCCCCGCGCGGCTCGCGGCTCACCGACGAAGGCGCCCTGGTCAGCGAGTGGGCGCAGCGGGTGGTGGAGGCCGCGGAGGTGTTCGACGCCGGGGCGCGGGCGCTGCGCGGGCGGCGCGACTCCCGCCTGCGGGTGGCGGCCAGCATGACGGTGGCCGAGTACCTGCTGCCCGGCTGGCTGGTGGCGCTGCACGAACGGCTGCCGGATACCGCGGTCTCCCTGGCCGCGGGCAACTCCGCGGCCGTGGCCGAGCAGGTGGGCGCGGGCGCCGCCGACCTCGGCTTCGTTGAGGGCCTGGACGTACCGCCCGGCCTGGACGCGGCCGTCGTGGGCCACGACCACCTGCTGGTGGTCACCGCGCCCTGGCATCCGTGGGCCGTCCGGCGCACCCCGCTGCGAGCGGCCGAGCTGGCCGCGGCACCGCTGCTGCTGCGCGAACCGGGTTCGGGGACGCGCCAGGTGCTGGACGCGGCCCTGACCGGACACGGCGGACCGGCCGCGCCGCTGCTGGAGCTGGCGTCCACCACGGCGGTCAAGTCCGCGGCGGTCGGCGGGGCCGGGCGGCCGTGCTCAGCGAGCTGGCGGTGGCCGAGGAGCTGGCCGCGGGGCGGCTGGTGCGCGTCCCGGTGGCCGGCCTCACCCTGCGGCGGGCCCTGCGCGCGGTCTGGCCGGCCGGCCACCGGCCGGCCGGCCCGGCCCGCGACCTGCTCGCGCTGACCCGCTCCCGGCCCGGAGCCGCTCCGGGCGGTGCGGACCGTGCCGGCGGCGGGCATCCCGGCTGACGGGACGCCGGCGGACGGCGTCGGCCAGGGAGCGGGCCGGGAGCGCGGCGCCCGGTGGGAAGGGACCCGCCACCGACCTGCCGGATCCTGTCCGGGCCGTTCCCCACCCGCCCTGACATGGGCGGATTCGCCTGGGCGGGACGCCGCCGTGCCGCTGCTGAGGCGTCCGCTGCCCGGTGTGACCGCCCTGTGACCGCCGTGCTTACGGGATTCTCATGCTCGGGCCATAAGGTGACGCCGTGACGACGACGACCCCGCCCGGCTGGTACCCAGAACCCGGGCACACAGGCAACGGCCCGGCCATGGAACGCTGGTGGAACGGGACCGAGTGGACGGAGTACACGCGGACCGCGCCGGGCCCGGGCACGCCGCAGCAGGACACCCCGCAGCAGGGCGCCCAGCCGTACGGGCAGCCCCAGGACCAGCCGTACGGTGTCCAGCCCTACGGTGTCCAGCCCTACGGCGGGCAGCCGTACGGCGGCTATCCACCCGCCACCGTCATATCCGGCGGCGGGGGCGGGCGGCGGCGCACCAGCACCGTGGTGCTCTCGATCGTCGCCGCGCTCGTGGTGATCGGCGGCGTCATCGCGGGCGTGCTGGTGCTGGGCGACAACAGCAGCAGCGACAACAAGGCCCAGAGCACTCCGAGCACGGCGCCCAGCGGCGGCTTCAACCGTGGCGGGAACGGCAACGGCAACGGGAGCGGCGGCCTGGGCGGGGATAGCGGCGGCCTGGGCGGCAGCGGCGGCCAGGCCCCCGACACCCAGCAGCCGGAGAGCCCGGGCACCGGCGGCAAGACCGTCACGGGTCCCGGCACCGCGGCGGACCCGCTGGACGGCATCAGCCTGCCCGTCCTGAAGGGCTGGACCGGTGACGAGTCCACCGACAGCAGCACGGCCGACGTCGTCACCGGCAGCTACCCCTGCCCGCAGGACTCGACCTCGACGTGCGTGCGCGGCGGTGTCTTCGCCCAGCCCGCGCTGGCCCTGAACCTGAAGTCCACCACGGCCGAGGCGGCCGCCAAGGAGGACATCGCCGGCAACGCCGAGCAGGCGTACGGCTCCGACATCTACGGCAAGACCACCTCCCACGAGCAGCTGGCGTCCGAGTCGGTCACGGTGGCGGGCAAGCAGGGCTACCTGGTGCGGTGGAAGGTCGACACCGCGTCCGGAACCAGCGGTTACGTGGAGTCCCTGGCGTTCCCGTCGCCCACCCGCGACCTGCTGGTCGTGATCCGCTTCGGGTTCGACGTCAGCGGCAAGGCACCCGGCCTCGACACCATGGACACGATCACCAAGGGCATCAAGGCATCCAGCGGCACCGCCGGTTCCGGCGGGGGCGGCACCGGCGTCTGAGCCCGGTCCGCGACGAACCATCCCGCCCGACACCCGGCGGCCCCGCCTTCTCAGGGCCCCCGGACCCGCTCCGCGCGCACCCGGCCTCCGCAACTGCGGGGGCCGGCCGTGCGTCCGGGGTCCGTGCGTCCGGGGTCCGTGCGCCGCGGGGCTCCCGGACGCGGGTGTTCCCGGGGACCCGACGGGAGCGGTGGGAGGTCCCCGACGGGAACGGAGGAGCGGACCCGACAGGCGGGGGAGAGGGGGAGTGCTACAGGAACGTCCGGCCCTCGCCCCGGTACGTCGGGGCCACCGCGACCACTGACTCGCCCTCCACCAGATGGAGTTCGGCGAAGCGCTCGCACAACTCGCCCGCCTTGGCGTGCCGGAACCACACCTTGTCGCCGATCAGCAGGTCGTCGGCGGCCGGCCCGAGCAGCGGGGTCTGCACCTCGCCCGGACCCTCCTGCGGGTCATAGCGCAGCCCCTCGGGCAGCCAGGGCTCGGGCAGCCGGTCCCTGCCCGCCGCGCCGGAGGCCGGGTAGCCGCCGCCGAGCACGGTCACCACGCCCACCCCCGGCCGCCGCACCACCGGCAGCGCGAACAGCGCGGCGGGGCGGCCGTGGAAGGACGTGTAGTTGTCGAACAGCCGCGGTACGTACAGGCCCGAGCCCGCCGCCACCTCCGTCACCGCGTCCTCCGCCGCCGTGTGCTGGACGCTGCCGGTCCCGCCGCCGTTGACGAACTCCAGGTCCGGAACGGCCTCCCGCACCGCCGCCACCGCGGCGGCCCGCCGGCCGGCCAGTTCCCGCCGGGCCGCGGACTGCATCAGCCGCACCGCGAGCGACCGGCCCGGACGCCCGCGTACCGTGTCGCCGACGCCGGCGATGTGCCCCTCGTAGGCCATCACCCCCACCACGCGGAAACCCGGCCGGGCGGCGACCCGCCGGGCGAACGCGCCCAGTTCGCCGGGGGCGCGCAGCGGCGAGCGCAGCGCGCCGACACGGATCCGGCCGGCCAGCGCCCGCAGGCTGGTGTCCAGTTCGAGACAGACCCGGACGCGTTCGGTGCCCTCCGCGCCCCGGGAGGCGTCGATCAGGTCGAGTTGGGCCTCGTCGTCCACCATCACCGAGACGGCGGCGGCGAGTTCCGGGTCCGCCGCCAGCTCGGCGAAGGCTGTCCGGTCCGCCGACGGGTAGGCCAGCAGGATGTCGTCGAAGCCGGCCCGGGCCAGCCACAGCGCCTCCGGAAGGGTGAAGGCCATCACCCCGGCGAACCCCTCGCGGGCCAGCACCCGTTCGAGCAGCGCCCGGCACCGCACCGACTTGGAGGCGACCCGTACCGGCTTGCCGCCCGCACGGCGGACCAGGTCGGCCGCGTTCACGTCGAACGCGGCCAGGTCGACGATGGCGACGGGGGCGTCGAGATGGGCGGTCGCCCGGTCGTACCGGGTCCGGTCCGCGCTGCGCAGGGACATGGGCGCAGCCTGCCAGACCCCGCTACCAGGCGGTAGGCCCGCGGCCCGGATCCCGGCCACCGCACCCGTCGCGCCCCGGCGCAGCCGCATCTCCCGCCAACCCCGTAAAGTGACGCGCACACGAACGGGTACCACGCTGGTACAGGGCATGAGGGAGCGCCGGGTGAGCACCGGAGTGGAGAAAGGCAACACCCCGCCCGCTTCTGCCCCTTCACCCTTCCCCACACTCCAACCGCACCTGCGCGGCGCCTCCTCGGCGGAACAGCCCGCCGCCGCCCCGGGGAGCGGTCCGGTCCCGGCTCCGCCCCCGGCCTCGCTGCCGTCGTCGGCAGGGTCCCCCGAGGGCGGTCGGGGCCCGGCGCCCCTTGCGTCCTCCGGCCAGGAGCCCGTCGAGCCGCCTCCTGCGGTGGCCGAGGACCCCGGCGGACGGCCCGGAACGCCTCCGCCCGCCCGTCCGGGCGCTGTTACGGCACAGGCTGGTCCCCCGCCGCCCGCCCCGCCCGAGCCTCCCTGCGCGGGCGCTGCCGGGCGGGCGAGTGCGGCGCGGTGGCCCGCAGGGGCCGAACAGCGGTCATCCGAAACCATCTTGGATGGCGCAGGGGCTGAACACCAGCAGCAGGGAGGGGCCTTGGGCCGGCCTCCGGCTGAACGCCAAGCGTCCGAGGCCCCCTCGGGGGGAGCCTCCGCGACAGCGGCGGGGGACGACGACCCGTGGCCGCTCGCCCCGCCCGCGCGGGGCGGCTCCCTCCCGCCGCCGCCCCGGCAGGCCCTCCGGCCCCCGCCCCTCCGGCAGCACCCCCTCGGCCGTCGGCGCGACCCATGGCCGGGCCTGCCGTACCGCCGCCCCCGGCCGGGCCGCCGACCTCCGGCGGCGCCCGGCCACTGCCGGCGCAAACGCCCCGGCCGGCCGCCGCTGTGCCCGTCCCCCGCCGCCAAGCAGGCCCCTGCCGCCCCGCGCCCCCGCCCGGCCTGCCCGGTGCCGCGCCTTACCCCGCGCCGCCGGCCCCGGCAAGCTACCCCGAGACGGTGTCCTTCGCGCCCGCGCCCCTCGGGACGGCACCGGAGACGGCCGGAACGGAGCCGCGCCGAGCCGTGGTGAGGGTGCGGAGACAGCGTGTACTGGCCGCCGCGTGCCTGGTGGTGGGCCTCGGGCTGCTCGGCGGCGCCGTCGCTGGAGCCGCGCTCAACGGCGGCACCCGGCCCCGCCTCCGCTCGCCGACGGCAGCCCGGAGGCGTTCGCCAAAGCCCGCGAGGTGTGGCGCGACACCCCCGTGGACAGCCTCTTCCCACCCGAGCTGAGTGCCAAGGGCGGCGGCCCCGGCGGTGCCGACCGCTCCTGGGTGCGGATCGGAGTGGCCGCACCGGCAGGCTGTGCGGGTGCCTTCGACCCGCTGCTCCAGCACGTGCTGGCCCCCGTCGGCTGCGCCCGGCTGCTGCGCGCCACCTACGTCGACAGCACCTCGACGACGGTGACGACGGTCGGGCTGCTCGTCGCCTCCGGCGAGGAACCCGCCATGAGCGCGCTGGGCACGCGCTGGACCTCGGAGCACCTCGGCGAGCGAGCGGATCTGCTGCCGCGTACGGCGGCGTTCCCCGGTACCCAGGCCGCCCACTTCGGGGCCCGACAGCGCGGCAGTTGGGACGTGCGGATCTCCTCCGGCCTGCCCTTCGTCGTCTACGCCGTCAGCGGCTTCGCCGACGCCCGCGCCGTCGCGCAGCCGCAACCGGCCGACCAGGCCGACAAACCCGGCGCCACCAGCGCCGCCGCCCAGGCCGGGCTCGGCTTCGACGCCAGCGGCCTGGCCGGCGCCGTCGACACCCGCCTGCACGCCGCCGTGGCCACCCTCCTCCACCCGCCGACCAAGGGCACGCAGCAGCGATGACCAGCAGCCACCCGGCACCCCTCCGAGCCCCTCGCGCCGTCCGGCTGCTGGCCGTCCTCGCCGCCGCCGGCACGGTGGGCGTCCTAGCCACGCCGCCGGCAGCCGCGGACCCCGCGCGCAGCCAGGACTGGGCGCTGTCCGCGCTCCACGCCCAGCAGGCGTGGCAGACCACCAAGGGCGCGGGCGTCACCGTCGCCGTCCTGGACACCGGCGTCGACGACACCCACCCGGACCTGACCGGGCAGGTGCTGCCGGGCAAGGACGAGATCGGCTTCGGCGCCAAGCGCGGCGACTCCTCCTGGGCACGACACGGCACCGGCATGGCCGCGATCATCGCCGGGCACGGCCACGGCCCCGGCGACAGCGACGGCGTGCTCGGCCTCGCCCCGCAGGCCCGCATCCTGCCGGTGCGGGTGATCCTGGAGGACAAGGACCCGCAACGGCAGAAGGCCAGGACCGACCGCGGCGACGCGCTGCCCGACGGCATCCGCTGGGCGGTGGACCACGGCGCCGACGTCATCAACCTCTCGCTCGGCGACGACAGCGCCACCGCCGCGCCGGTGGCCGCCGAGGACGACGCGATCCGGTACGCCCTGAGCAAGGGCGTCGTGGTCGTGGCCTCGGCCGGCAACGGCGGCGACGGCGCCGACCGGTCCTCCTACCCGGCCGCCTACCCCGGGGTGATCGCCGTCGCAGCCGTGGACCGCCACGGCGACCACGCCTCCTTCTCCACCCACCGCTGGTACGCCTCCGTGGCCGCGCCCGGAGTCGAGGTGGTCATCGCCGCGCCCGACCGCTCCTACTACAACGGCTGGGGCACCAGCGCCGCCTCCGCGTACGTCTCGGCCGCCGCCGCCCTCATCCGCTCCGCCAACCCCGGGCTCAGCCCGGCGCAGGTCAAGCAGGTGCTGGAGGACACCACGCAGGACCGGCCCAAGGGCGGCCGCAACGACGACGTGGGCGCCGGCATGATCGACCCGCCCGCCGCGGTGGCCGCCGCGAAGAAGCTGAAGCCCGCGTCGGTGCTGCCCGCGCCCGCCGCCTACGCGCACACCTACTTCCCGCCCGGACCCGTCGCCGCGCCCGCGTCCCAGGACCACTCCCAGCTCCTGGGCGACGGCGTTGCCGCGGGCTTCGCCGCCGCCGGAGCCGCCCTCACCGGATGCGCCGGCGTGCTGTGGTACCGGCTGCGCCGACCCGCCTGAGCACTGCCCTCCTTCCGCCGCGCTCCTTCCGCGAGGCTGGGGGAAAGCCGCCGTCTGTCTTCCGCGCGGCTGGGGGAGAGCCGCCGTCCGGTGCGGCGGCCTCCGGAACGCGCGGCAGGCGTCAGCGTGCTGCCGGCCAGCGGCAGCCAGGGCGGCCAGCGCGGTGCACCACCAGTACGCGGCGGCCGAGGTGGCGTGCCGTCAGTTGCGTATGAGGGTCCGGAGCGCCTTGCGGGTGCGGCCGCGCAGCACCAGTCGGCGCATGTCCGAGGGGCTGGGCTGGAGGTAGAGCACCGCCCCGGGCAGCCGGTGCACACCCGGCTGCCCGGCCACGGCGACGGCGGCGTCACGGAGTGCGGAGAGGTCGGCTGCGGTCAGCTCCAGACGCTGCTCGCGGGGCTGGTAGGAGGCGCCGATCGGGTACTCGTGGCCGGGCCGTCGGCCCATCTCTACATGGCCGCCCAGGACATGAGTCACCGGGTGCTCGGCGGCGAAGGCCACCAGCCGGTCCAGCGTGGCCAGGTACGCCGGGCCGTCGAAGGCGTACAGCCGACCGGGCAGCACCGTGTCCCCGGTGAGCAGCACGCCCGTGCGGCGGTCGTAGAAGGTGACAGCCGCCTCCTGGTGGCCGGGCGAGCCGATCACGTCGAGCACCCGGCCGCCGAGGTCGAAGGGCACCTCGGCCTCCGGCCACGAGGAGCCGAAGCCGAAGAACTCCCTCACCGCCGCGGCCTCGTGGGCGACCACGGTGGTGTGCGGGCGGTCGGCGAACTGCCCGTCGGCCGCCACGTGGTCGCCGTGCGCGTGCGAGTGCGCGACGACCAGGCCGTACGTGCCGCCCGCGCACTCCGGGTGGGCCGCCAGCCACGCGTCCACCAGGGCGTCGACGGTCCTCCGCAGCGGGAACAGAGCCGGGTCGGAGGTCGCCCCGGTGTCCAGCAGCAGGGCCCGCTCCCGGCCGAACAGCAGGTACAGGAAGGGCGCTTCGTAGTTCAGCTCCTTGCTCTGCCGCAGGATGACCGTGGCCCCGTCGTAGTGGTGGACCTGGATCGCCGGGCCCGCGGCGCTCCAGCGGAAGCGGGCCCCGTGCGCCCACTCCACCTCCATCGAGCCGGCGACCGGACCCTGCTGTCCTTCGTCCCCGGTGCTCCGTGCCGTGCCGTGCGTCGTCATCTCCGACTCACTTTCTGGTGCGTGCCTGCGTGCCTGCCTGGTCGCCTGTCCGGATTCGTTCCTGTTCATCTCCGCGACCGCCCCTTCGTGCCGGCGGCCCGCCCCGTCGCTGCTTCCCGGGGCCCCTCCTCCGCTCCTCCCTCCTCTTCCTCTTCCTCTTCCGCTGTGCCGGCCGACGGCTCCGCCTCCACCACGACCCCGGTCAGCGGGGTGGCCGCCATGAAGTAGCGGATGTGGCGCAGCCCGGACTGCTCCGGCGCGGAGGCCTCGGCGCTCCTGGAGAGGTACGGGGCGAGCAGCTCCTGCCACTTCCGCTCGATCTCCCCGGCCTCCTCGGCGGTCACCGCGGTGACCGCCGAGACGATTCCCGTCCCGGCCCGCCACTCGGGCGGCTCCTGCTCCCGGTGCTCCGCGTGTTCCAGGATCGCCGCCAGCGCCCGCTCCACCACGGTGCGTTCCAACTGGCGGCGCAGGGTCTCCTCCGCCGCGGTGAACCGCATCGCCGGCCGTTCGTCGGGCAGCCGCCACTGCCGCTCGCGCCGGTCCGCACCCGGACCGGCCTCCTCGACGTACCCATAACGCGCCAACTGCCGCAAGTGGAAAGAGCAGTTGGCCTGAGGGATACCGAGCGCGCGTCCGCACTGGGCGGCGGTGGCCGGACCGCTCGCGGCCAGCAGCTCCAGCAGGTCGAGCCGCAACGGGTGTGCGAGCGCCCGGATGGCCCGCGGATCGGTGATCTCCATGTGTCAAAGACTACTTTGGTTTCTGCTTTTGTCAAAGGGTTCTTTGGGGTTCCGTGTGTCGTGTTCGCGCCGCGGGCTCCGCCACCTGACCAGACGTCAGCGGGCAAAGCGGACCAATCCGGTGTCGGCGACTCCCTGCGACGCCCGCGGTCCTGGCGATCGCCCGGAGGTGCCTCGCTGCTACGTTGACCCGAAAACGTGGGAGGGGTGAGCCGCCAGGTGGACGGTGGCCGGCGGTACGCAGCCGTCGTGGCGCTCGGTGAACTCGGGCGAAGCCGCGACGTTCGCGACCGGGCGGATGCCGGTCGCGGCCTGGCGGGCTTCGCCGAGATGCGGGAGGCCCTCGGTCCACTGCCGGCGCTCCTGCTCGACCCGGGCGACACCTCCGTCACCAGGGCGACCGCGGAAGCCCTGCTTCGGCGGAAGGACGGGATCGGGCTGGCGACAGTCGCCTCCGCGCTGGCGGTCGCCGACCCGAATCACGGCGACTGGATCCACTCCGCAGTGCACGAGGTGTTCGGCGTCTTCTCCGAGGACCGGGACAGCGCGATGCGGTTGTGCGAGGAGATGCCGGGGCACCCGGACGACCGCGTTGCCCTGGGGGCTCGTCAGATGCTCTCGACCCTTGCGGAGATCGACCCCGTTCTTCGGCCCCTGTAGCTGCGGGTGGCATCTGGGGAATCCCGTCGCGGAACTCGTCAGCGGACCTCCGCGCGCCCGTCGGTGCCATCTCGAAGGCCGCCGATCAGCCGGTCGGCCGGAGGGGGCCGGCGTCAGCGCGTCGTGGGGCGGGTGCGGCCCGCCGCCGATAGGCGGTGGAGGGTGAAACCCCGGCCGGACGGGTCGAGCCCGCGGGTCGCCGCGCTGAACACCTCGGCCGCGCGGCGGTAGGAGAGCCTGCGCCCCCGCCCGGAGGCGAACAGCGGCCCGTCGACGCGGCCCAGGGCGAGCAGCGGTAGCAGGCCGGCTGCCCCCTCCCGCCAGCGCAGTGCCGGCTCGTGCCGGACGCGGGTGCGGCGGCCGGGCAGGTCGAGGTCGTCGACGTCCAGTGCCAGGACGGCCTCCACGGTGCCGCCGCTCTCGTACAGCACGTGCCACAGGGCCTGTTCGCGCAGCGGCGCACGCAGCGCCAGGACCGCCGCGGCCTCGCCGGGGGCCAGGGCGGTGGTGCGGCGCCCCGGCGGCGGCAGCGGGCGCAGCCCGGCCACCGGGTCCCCGCCGCGCAGCCAGCCGCGCGCCCGCCACCAGGTCACCGCGCTGACCAGTGCGGACAGTTCGCGGTTGGCGGTGCGGGCTCCGACAGCGGCCGAACGCGCGGCGAACGCCGCCCGGAGCCGTTCTCCGGCGCCGGGGGAGTCCAGCAGATGCAGTGGAACCGACGGAGCAACCGCGCCCCGCCGCAGCCCGCCGCCCGGCGGCGCGCCCCGACCAGCGCCCACGCCCACGTGGTCAGCGCGATCCGGTACACCCGCCGCGACGCCTCGCCGAGCGCCGCGGCCGCGAGGTAGCGGTCGACGGCGACGGCGTACTCGACGGGCGCCGTGAGCTCAGCGGGCCGGGGAGCGACGCGTCCGGCCCGGCCGCCGTCCGGGGTGGGCCGCGTCCCGGCGGCGGGATCAGCGCCCTGCGGGTCCTCGCCGACGGGACGGGACGCGGCGCCCTGCCCGGGTGCGGCCGCCGCGACGGAAACGGAACCGGTGTCCGACCTGTACCCGGACGGCACGCGCGTCCCCGAGCGGTCCTCCTCCGGCCGCGCGCCCGCCGGTGTCTGTGGCTCCGTCATGCCCGCCAGCCCCTCCCGCCCGGCGACCGCCACCTCGCCCGACGACCTCCCGAGCGGCGGCTGCTGGATGATCAACCGCAGTAAACGCACCTGCGGTCGCACTCAGTTCAGACTAGCTTGACAGCACACGACTCAATGTCTTGCGCAGTCGGCTCTGGCGTGTCGTCATGCGCGCAGATCACGCTGGCGCCATGCCTACTGCGAAGCCCGCCGGGCCCGCCGGGCCTGCCCGTACGACCGCGTCCGGACCCGGCCCCGGACCCGGCCCCGGCCCCGGACCCGGCGCCGGTGCGGAGACCGGTGGGCCACCGTCCCGCGGGCCCACCGCCGTACTCCGCGAACCGCTCTTCCGGCGTTTCGCCATCGGCCGCGCCACCTCCCTGCTCGGGTCGGGGATGACGAGTGTCGGGCTGAGCTTCGCCGTGCTGGGCAACGGCGGAAGCGGCTCCGACCTCGGGCTGGTGCTGTCCGCCCGCGTCCTTCCACTGGTGCTGGTGCTGCTGGTCGGGGGCGTGGCCGCCGACCGGGTCGGCAGCCGGAGGATGATGCTCGCCGCCGACATCACCCGGGTGCTCACCCAGTTCGGCATGGCCCTGCTGCTGGTCGGCGACGCGCCGCCGCTGTGGACGCTGGTCGCGCTGGTGGCGTGCTGGGGCGCGGCGGAGGCGCTGTTCACGCCCGCCCTCAACGCGCTGGTCCCGCAGCTGGTCCGGCCCGAGCGGCTCGCCGACGCCAACGCGGTGCTGAACGTGGCCGGTTCGGCCGCCTCCATCGCCGGGCCCGCGCTGGCCGGCCTGATCGCCGCGGTTGCCGGTTCCGGGCCGGTGCTGGCCGCGGACGGGGCCAGCTACCTGGTGAGCGTCGTCGTCCTGCTGACCCTGCCCAGTGCGCCGCGCCCGGCAGCCGGGCGGAGGGGGCGGTCGTTCCCGCGCGAACTGCGCGAGGGGTGGGCGGAGTTCAGCTCGCGACCGTGGCTGTGGGTGTCCACCGCGCACATCAGCCTGTTCAACCTGCTGGTCTGGGCGCCCTTCCTGGTGCTCGGGCCGGTGGTGGCGCGGCAGCGGCTCGGCGGGGCGGGTGCGTGGGGGCTGCTCCTGGCGCTCTACGGAGCCGGCGCGGTGGCGGCCGGGCTGGCCGTGCTCGGCCGCCGCCCCGGCCGGCCGCTGCGGGTCGCCACGGCTGCCACGGCCTGCTGGGCACTGCCCTCGGCCGCGCTCTCCACCGGCCGGGCGCTGCCGTGGGCGTGCGCGGCGGCCGTCGCCGCCGGAGCCTGCTCCTCGGTCTGCGGCACCCTCTACACCACGGCCATCCAGCACGGCGTCCCGGCCGACGCGCTCGGCCGGGTCAACGCCTTCGACTCCTTCGGCGCGTTCGTGCTCGGCCCGGTGGGGCTGGCCGCGGCCGGACCGGTGGCGGCGCTCGCCGGCGTCCGGCGCGTCCTCGGCTTCGGCGCGCTGTGGCAGCTCGCCTCCGTGGCCGTGGTGCTCGCCCTCCCCGCCGTGCGAAACCACAGGCCGCCCGCTCCCTCCCCGGGCACGCCGGAGCCGGAGCCGGAGCCGGAGCCGGAGCCGAGCCGGAGCCCGAGCCCGAGCCCGAGCCGGAGCCCGAGCCCGGCCCGGAGCCAGGCCCCGACCCCGAGCCCGACCCGGCCCAGCGGTCTCCGGCGCCCGGCCCGGACGCCCCGCCCGGAGCCCCGGTCTCGGCCGGATAGGCTGCGGGGGTGGCGCTCAAGAACATCCCGGACCCCGGCTTCGCCGACGACGACGGCTCCGCCCACCCCGCGCTGGCCGCTGCCCTCGACCGCTACCGGCAGGGCGCGGCCACGGACGCCGAAGTGGTCGACGCCCTGCGCGGTGCCCGCCTGCTCGTGCCCGTCGTCGCCGTGCTCGGCGAGGTGGAGACCGGCCCCGACGGCCTGGCCCGGGAGAAGAGCAGCGACATGGCCGTACCCACCCTCCAGGCGCCCGACGGGCACCGCGCGCTGCCCGCCTTCACCTCCACCGCCGCGCTCGCCCGCTGGCGGCCCGACGCCCGCCCGGTCGCCGTACCGCTCCTGCAAGCACTCCAGGCGCTGGCCCACGAGCGGGCCGACTCGCTCCTGCTCGACCTGGCCGGGCCGGTGCCGTACGAGCTGACCGGCGCCGCGCTGCGGGCCGCCGCCGGCACCCCCGACCCGCTGGCCGGCCCGCCGTACGGGAGGCGCTGCGGGCAGCCGTCGCCGCGGCCCCCGGCGTCGTCCGCGCCCACCTGACGCCCGGCGCGCCCGGGACCGACAGCGACGGCACCCTCGGCCTCGTCGTCGGGTCTGCCGCCGACGTGGCGGCCGTCGCCA
The DNA here is from genome assembly GCF_000745345.1 of Actinacidiphila yeochonensis CN732. Taxonomy (NCBI): domain Bacteria; kingdom Bacillati; phylum Actinomycetota; class Actinomycetes; order Kitasatosporales; family Streptomycetaceae; genus Actinacidiphila; species Actinacidiphila yeochonensis. The sequence continues at coordinate 3,787,194 of NZ_JQNR01000005.1, forward strand.
GGCAGGTGTCCTCCGCCCTGGCCGAGGACGCCGTGCTGCGCGCCGCGCTGGTCCGGGGCATGGACCTTGCGCTGCTCCCCCCGGACGCACAGGTGCCCGGCGAGCCGTTCTTCGTCCGCTGACGGGGGCCTCTCCGGTCTTCCGGGTCCTCCCGGTCCGGTGAGTCCTCCGGGTCCTCCGGGTCCTCCGTCTGTCCGGCAGGCCGCACCCGCCTCCCGGGCGCAGCGAGCCGGGCAGACGCCTGTGGGCCTCGCCTCCCTGCCGCGCCATGGGCGCTTACGCAGCCTCCCAAGATGTGCGATTCACCCGATAAGCCGACAATGCGTAAGCGGGGGGATCGTCGTGAGGAGGCACCCCATGGACAGCCGCACCCGCGCGCCACTCGACCTCGGTTCGGTGGACGTGCGCACGGTGGCGTGCGAGTTCCTCGGCACGCTGCTGCTCGTCTTCCTGGCCGTGGGCGCCGCCGTGATCGGCGGGCAGTTCATCGGCACCGTGGGCATCTCGCTGGCCTTCGGCTTCACGCTGCTGGTGCTCGCGTACGTCTTCGGCCCCGTCTCCGGCGCCCACCTGAACCCGGCGGTGACGCTCGGCATGCTGGTGGCGCGGCGGATCACCGTACGCACCGCGGTGGAGTACTGGGTCGCGCAGATCGTGGGCGGGATCATCGGCGCCGCGCTGCTGCTGATGGTGGTCAGGCAGGTGCCGGGGCTCACCGTCCACGGCCGGTTCGGCACCAACGGCTACGGCTACCGGTCGGCGGTCGGCGTCAACATCTTCGGGGCCTTCGTCGTGGAGCTGATCCTGACGTTCCTGCTGGTCTACGTGTACCTCGCGGTGACCCGGCGGGTGGCCCTGATCGGTTTCGGCGCGCTGGCCGTCGGGCTCGCCCTCGCGGTGATCAACCTGATGGGCATCCCCATCACCGGCGCCGGCGTCAACCCGGCCCGCAGCCTGAGCCCGGCGATCTTCGCCGGCAGCCCGCCGCTCATCCAGGTGTGGCTGTTCCTGGTCGCGCCGCTGGTCGGCGGGGCACTGGCGGCGGTCGTCCACGAGGTCACCCACCCGGCGCTGGACGCGCTCAGGGCGGCACACGCCGCAGGCGGCGAGGACGTCGACCCGGCGGGCGGCCTGGACCTGGACGACGGCCGCTGACCCCGGCGCCCGGTCCGCGCACACCTCCGCCCCGGTAGCCTGGGAAGGCCGCCGGGGCGGAGGTACGTACGAAGTCGGGCTGGAGGCGTCAGGCGCGGAAGGCGCGGGCCGGACGGCCGTTCAGCCGCCGGGCCGGGCCGGCCTCAGGAGTAGACGGGGCCGGTGAACTTCTCGCCGGGCCCGGCGCCGGGCTCGTCCGGCACCACCGACGCCTCGCGGAAGGCCAGCTGGAGCGACTTCAGCCCGTCCCGCAGCGGGGCGGCGTGGAAGGAGCTGATCTCGGTGGCGCTGGCGGTCACCAGCCCGGCCAGGGCCTGGATGAGCTTGCGCGCCTCGTCGAGGTCCTTGTGCGCGTCGCCCTCCTCGGCCAGGCCCAGGTTCACCGCGGCGGCGCTCATCAGGTGGACGGCCACCGTCGTGATCACCTCGACGGCCGGGACGTCGGCGATGTCCCGGGCCATGGCCCCGGCTGCCGCGTCGGAGGGGGCGGTGACGGGTACGTCGGTCGGTGCGGGTGCGTCGCTCATGGGGCACACGATATGCCCCGTCCGGTCGATTACGCCCTGTCCGGCCACGCTGGTATGCTGCTAGGACGACCGGTCGGACGCATGCGTGTCCGGCCACAAGTGGAGGCTCCGATCTCCCACCCGCGCGGCCCCCGGGCCGACGGGTCCCCGGTCAGACGGCTCGGGCCGGCGCTCTGCGCCGAGTCTGCTGCTGTCCGATGCGCCCCGCGGAACAAAGCGGCGGTGTTCCCGGTTTTGAGGAGCCCCGCCACGTGTCCCGTCCGGGGCGTTTTTTGACGCTTCGGCCGCTTCGGGGCACGGCGGTCGCGAAGACGAAGAAACCCAGCGCGGCTGTCGGCCAGTCAGCCGCGCGGCGCAACCGAGGAGGCCCCATCAGCGCCGAGCCCCGCATCAACGACCGGATTCGCGTTCCCGAGGTGCGACTTGTCGGCCCCAGCGGCGAGCAGGTCGGCATTGTGCCGCTTGCCAAGGCCCTGGAGCTTGCGCAGGAGTACGACCTCGACCTGGTCGAGGTCGCGGCGAACGCCCGTCCGCCCGTGTGCAAGCTCATGGACTACGGGAAGTTCAAGTACGAGTCGGCCATGAAGGCCCGTGAGGCGCGCAAGAACCAGGCGCACACGGTCATCAAGGAGATGAAGCTCCGGCCGAAGATCGACCCGCACGACTACGACACCAAGAAGGGTCACGTCGTCCGGTTCCTCAAGCAGGGCGACAAGGTCAAGATCACGATCATGTTCCGCGGACGCGAGCAGTCCCGGCCGGAGCTCGGCTTCCGGCTGCTCCAGCGGCTCGCGGAGGACGTCCAGGACCTCGGCTTCATCGAGTCGAATCCCAAGCAGGACGGCCGGAACATGATCATGGTCCTCGGTCCGCACAAGAAGAAGACCGAGGCGATGGCCGAAGCCCGCGAGGCACAGGCCGCCCGCAAGACCGGCCGCCTGGGCGAGCAGGGCGAGGTCGAGGTCGACACCGAGGTCGAGACCGAGACGGATCTGGACGGCGAGGCCCCGGCCGACGCCGGCTGAGCCTGGTGGACGAAGCACCCCGGAGCCCTCGGGCTCCGGGTACGTAATGCAGGACTGACGCTCTCCGTGCGCCCTTGGCGGCGGACGGGAGGGCCAGCGACGAGGAGACCACGGCGCCATGCCGAAGAACAAGACGCACAGCGGTACGAGCAAGCGCTTCAAGATCACCGGCTCCGGCAAGGTGCTGCGCGAGCGTGCCGGCAAGCGCCACCTGCTTGAGCACAAGCCGTCCAGCAAGACGCGGGCCCTGACCGGTACGGTCGAGGTGGCCCCGGCTGACGCGAAGAAGATCAAGAAGCTTCTCGGTAAGTGAGCCGCGCCGCCCCGTAGCGGGCGGGCGCCCTCGTAACCGGGACCCCCATTCATCGGATCGCGTGAGGACGACCGCGATCCCCTAGAAGGAGTTATTCACGTGGCACGCGTCAAGCGGGCAGTCAACGCCCAGAAGAAGCGCCGGGCGATCCTTGAGCAGGCCAGCGGCTACCGCGGTCAGCGTTCGCGCCTGTACCGCAAGGCCAAGGAGCAGGTCACCCACTCCCTGGTCTACAACTACAACGACCGCAAGAAGCGCAAGGGCGACTTCCGGCAGCTGTGGATCCAGCGGATCAACGCCGCCGCCCGCGCCAACGGCATGACGTACAACCGCCTCATCCAGGGGCTGAAGGCCGCCAACGTCGAGGTCGACCGCAAGATCCTCGCCGAGCTGGCCGTCAACGACGCCCCGGCGTTCGCCGCGCTGGTCGAGGTCGCGCAGAAGGCGCTGCCCGCCGACGTCAACGCCCCCAAGGCGGCCTGACGCTCGCCTGACGGCACGCGACACCTGCCGGGCGCCTCAGCGTCCGGCGGCCGAGGTCTCCGGGCCCGCGGGTGGTTTCCCCCGCGGGCCCGCTGCCTGCCCGGCCCCGGCCCCTCGCCGTTACGGCGCCCGCCGTCCGGCCCGGCTCCCGCGCCTCCGCGGTCCGGCCCCGGCCCCCGCCCTCGCGCCGCCGTCGAGCCGACCGGTCACGCCACGCACCCCACCCCGAGACGGAGCAGCCACCCGCCCATGGGCACCACCCCCGACCTCACCTCCCTGCGGTCCACGCGGGTGACAGCCGCCCACCGGCTGGCCAAGCGCAGCTTCCGCGGCAAGGAGCGCCGCTTCCTCGCCGAGGGCCCGCAGGCGGTGCGTGAGGCCGTGGCCCACGCCGGCGGCCCCGACGGCCGCACTCTCATCGAGCTCTACGCCACCCCCGAGGCGGCCGAGCGCCACGCCGACCTGGTCGGCGCCGCCCGTGCGGCCGGCGCCCCCGTGCTCACCGCCACCCCCGAGGTGATGGCCGAGATCTCCGACACGGTCACCCCGCAGGGCCTGGTGGCCGTCTGCCGGTTCCTGGACGCCCCGCTGGCCGCCGTGCTCGCCGCCCGCCCCAGGCTCGTCGCCGTCCTCGCCAACGTCCGCGACCCGGGCAACGCCGGCACCGTGCTGCGCTGCGCCGACGCCGCCGGCGCCGACGCCGTGGTGCTCACCGACGCCTCCGTCGACCTGTACAACCCCAAGGCCGTGCGGGCCTCGGCCGGCAGCCTCTTCCACCTGCCGGTCGCCGTCGGGGTGCCCGTCGAGGAGGCGGTGGCCGGGCTGCGCGGCGCCGGGCTGCGGGTGCTGGCCGCCGACGGCGCGGGCGCCGGCGACCTGGACACCGAACTCGACGAGGGGCGGATGGGAGCCCCCACGGCCTGGGTCTTCGGCAACGAGGCGTGGGGCCTGCCCGAGGAGACCCGGGCGCTGTCCGACGCGGTGGTCCGGGTGCCCATCCACGGCCACGCCGAGAGCCTCAACCTCGCCACGGCCGCCGCGGTCTGCCTGTACGCCTCCGCTCGGGCGCAGCGCGCACCCGCGGGGTGCCGCAGCGTCACTTCCACCTAGTAGGGTGTTCCGCCCCGGGCCCTGAGAGGGGGGTGGCTGTGGCGGATGTCATGCCGCAGGAGGGCGTGCTCGGCGCGCCGGGACGGCTCGCGCCGGCGGCCGGCCGCAGAACGCACCCGGCACCGTCCCTGCTCGCGCCCGCCGAGCCCGCGGACACCGCCTGCCCGCCCGCGTCCGGCGCGGTCCTCGACCCCGACGACCTGCCCGACGGCCTGCTCGTGGCGGACTCCGCCGGCCTGGTGGTCGGCTTCAACGCCGCCGCCGCCCGGATCACCGCCCTCGACCCGGCCGCGGTGCTCGGCCGCCCGGTCGAGCAGGCGCTGCCGCTGGAGGACCTCGACGGCCGCCGCTGGTGGCAGCTGACCGACCCGTACGGCGGGCTGGCCATCCGCACCGGCCAGCCGGAGCGCAACCTGCTGCTGCCCGGCGGCCGGGAGGTGCTGGTCGCCGCCCGCTACGTGCGCTCCCACCCGCGCGGCCCCGTCGTCCGGCTCGTGGTCACCCTGCGCGGCACCGAGGCCCGGCGCCGCACCGAACGCTCGCACGCCGAGCTGATCGCCACCGTCGCCCACGAGCTGCGCTCCCCGCTGACCTCGGTGAAGGGCTTCACGGCCACCCTGCTGGCGAAGTGGGAGCGTTTCACCGACGACCAGAAGAAGCTCATGCTGGAGACGGTGGACGCGGACGCCAACCGGGTGACCCGGCTGATCGCCGAGCTGCTGGACATCTCCCGGATCGACTCCGGCCGGCTGGAGGTGCACCGCCAGCCCGTCGACATGGTTGCCGCCGTCCGCCGCCACGTCGAGGCCCACCTCGCGGCGGGCCAGCCCGCCGACCGGTTCGCCGTGCAGGTCGCCGCCGGGCTGCCGCAGCTGTGGGCCGACCCCGACAAGGTCGACCAGATCCTGGGCAACCTGCTGGAAAACGCCGTGCGCCACGGCGACGGACGCGTCACCATTGAGGTCGCGGCGGCCCGCGCGACGGGCGGGGACGGCGCCGAACGCGACACGGAGGGCACGGCGGTCACGGTGAGCGACGAGGGTCCCGGCATCCCCGAGGAGTCGGTGGGTCGCGTCTTCACCCGCTTCTGGCGGGGCAGCAAGCGCGGCGGCACCGGGCTGGGCCTGTACATCGTCAAAGGCATCGTGGAGGCGCACGGCGGCGCCATCAGCGTGGGCCGGGCCCCCGGCGGCGGCGCCGAGTTCCGATTTACCCTGCCCGTCGGGGCCCCCGCGTTCCTGGGCTGAGCCCGGCCGGCGAAAGCGCCGGCCCGCCGGCCCCGCGCGGCAGCCGCCCCGGCGGGCGTCCACGCGCGTTGTCCACAGGCGGGCACGCGGCGGCAGCGGGCGGTTGTACGGACCCGGATAGACTCGGCCCCTGGCACGCGTCCGAAAAGGTCCGCCTCCTGCGAGGCCGTCCCTGGGAGGCCCGCCACCAGCATCCAATGCGGAACGGGAAGAGATGTCGGCACCGAACAAGTCGTACGACCCAGTGGAGGTCGAGGCGTTGCAGCCGGAGCAGATCGAGCGGATGCGCGACGAGGCACTCGCCGCGATCGCGGCTGCCGCCGATCTTGACGCACTGGCCCACGTCAAGACCGCGCACACCGGCGGCACCTCGCCGCTCGCGCTGGCCAACCGGGAGATCGGCGCGCTGCCGCCCCAGGCCAAGGCGGAGGCGGGCAAGCGGGTCGGACAGGCCCGCGGCGCCGTCAACAAGGCGCTGGCCGCCCGGCAGGCCGAGCTGGAGACGGAGCGGGACGTCCGCGTGCTGGTCGAGGAGGCGGTGGACGTCACCCTTCCGTACGACCGCAGGCCGGCCGGCGCCCGCCACCCGATGACCACGCTCAGCGAGCGCATCGAGGACATCTTCACCGCGATGGGCTACGAGGTCGCGGAGGGTCCCGAGGTCGAGGCGGAGTGGTTCAACTTCGACGCCCTCAACATCTCGGTGGACAACCCGGTCCGCAGCGAGCAGGACACCATGTTCCTGGCCGGCCCGGACGGCACCGAGGACACCGGCCGGGTGCTGCGCACCCACACCTCCGGGGTGCAGATCCGCTCCCTGCTCGAACGCGAGCTGCCGGTCTACGTGATCGCCCCCGGCCGCGTCTACCGCACCGACGCGCTCGACGCCACGCACACCCCGGTCTTCCACCAGGTCGAGCTGCTCGCCGTGGACGAGGGCCTGACGATGGCGGACCTCAAGGGCACGCTCGACCACATGGTGGTCTCCCTCTTCGGCGAGGGCATGACGACCCGGCTGCGGCCGAACCACTTCCCGTTCACCGAGCCGTCCGCCGAGATGGACATGCTCTGCTACGTCTGCCGCGGCACGTCCGCCGAGGACCCGGAGCGCCCCTGCCGCACCTGCTCCTCCGAGGGCTGGATCGAGCTGGGCGGCTGCGGCGTGGTCAACCCCAAGGTGCTGACCGCCTGCGGTATCGACCCCCAGCGGTACAGCGGCTTCGCGTTCGGCTTCGGCATCGAGCGGATGCTGATGTTCCGCCACAACGTCGAGGACATGCGAGACATCGTCGAGGGTGACGTGCGCTTCACCCTCCCGTTCGGGATGGAGATCTGATGCGGGTCCCGCTTTCTTGGCTGCGGGAGTACGTCGACCTGCCGGCCGGCACCACCGGCCGCGACGTCCAGGCCAAGCTCATCTCCGCCGGCCTGGAGGTCGAGGCCGTCGAGCAGCTCGGCGCCGACCTGACGGGCCCGCTGGTGGTCGGCGAGGTGCTCACCATCGAGGAGCTGGAGGGCTTCAAGAAGCCCATCCGCTTCTGCACCGTCGACGTGGGCAAGGCCAACGGCAGCGGTGAGCCGCAGGAGATCGTCTGCGGCGCCCGCAACTTCGCCGTCGGCGACAAGGTCGTCGTGGTGCTGCCCGGCGCCGTGCTGCCCGGCAACTTCGAGATCGCCGCCCGCACGACGTACGGCAAGGTCTCGCACGGCATGATCTGCTCCGCCAGCGAGCTGGGCATGGGCGACGACCACGACGGCATCATCGTGCTGCCGCCGGAGCACGAGGCCGGCACCGACGCGATCGCGCTGCTGGAGCTCGTCGACGAGGTGCTGGACATCGCGGTCACCCCGGACCGCGGCTACTGCCTGTCGATGCGCGGCGTGGCCCGCGAGGCCGCGACCGCCTTCGGGCTGCCGCTGAGCGACCCGGCGCTGATCGACGTGCCCGCGCCCAACGCCGCCGGCTACCCGGTGCGGGTCGCCGACCCGGCCGCCTGCGACCGGTTCACCGCCCGCACCGTCACCGGCGTGCACCACGAGGCCCGCTCGCCGATCTGGCTCCAGCGGCGGCTGCAGAAGGTCGGCGTCCGGCCGATCTCGCTGGCCGTCGACATCACCAACTACGTGATGTTCGAGGTCGGCCAGCCGCTGCACGCCTACGACCGGGCCCGCCTCAACGGCCCGATCGGGGTGCGCCGCGCCGAGCCCGGCGAGCACCTCACCACCCTCGACGGCACCAAGCGCGAGCTGGACCCCGAGGACCTGGTGATCACCGACGACTCCGGCCCGATCGGCCTGGCCGGCGTGATGGGCGGCGCCAACACGGAGATCGCCGACGTCGCCGCGGAGACCGGCACCAGCGAGATCGTCATCGAGGCCGCGCACTTCGCGCCGACCGTGGTGGCCCGCGCGGCCCGCCGGCACCGGCTGTCCAGCGAGGCGTCCCGCCGCTTCGAGCGCGGCGCCGACCCGCAGGCCGCCTCCGCCGCCGCCCAGCGCGCGGTGGACCTGCTGGTGCTGCTGGCCGGCGGCACCGCCGAACCCGGCGTCACCGAGGTCGTCACGCCCTACCCGCCGCGCACCATCGCGATGCCCGCCGACCACCCGGAGAAGGTCGCCGGCACCACCTACGGCCGCGCCACGGTCGTCCGCCGCCTCCAGGAGGTCGGCTGCGACGTCTACGGCTCCGACGACCTGATCGTCACGGTGCCCAGCTGGCGGCCCGACCTCACCCAGCCCAACGACCTCGCCGAGGAGGTGCTGCGGCTGGAGGGCTACGAGAACCTGCCCTCCCGGCTGCCCCGGGTGCCCTCCCAGCGCGGCCTCACCGAGTCGCAGCGGCTGCGCCGCCGGGTCGGCCGCGCCCTGGCCGGCGCCGGCTACGTCGAGGCGCCGACCTACCCCTTCCTCGACCCGGCCGTGCTGGACCAGTTCGGCGCCGGCGCCGACGACAGGCGGCGGGACGTGGTGCGGCTGGCCAACCCCATCGACGACACCCAGCCGGCGCTGCGCACCACCCTGCTGCCCGGGCTGCTGGCCACCCTGCGCCGCAACCACGGGCGCGGCGCGCACGACCTGGCGCTCTTCGAGACCGGGCTGGTCTTCCACCCCACCGAGGGCAGCCGGGCCGCCGCGCTCCGCGAGGTGCCGGTGGACCGCCGCCCCTCCGACGAGCAGATCGCCGCGCTCAAGGCGGCGCTGCCGTACCAGCCGCGGCACGTCGCCGTGGTGCTCGGCGGGGCCCGCGAGCCCGAGGGCTGGTGGGGCCAGGGCCGCCCGGCCACCTGGGCCGACGCGGTCGAGGCGGGTCGGATCGTCGCCCGCGAGGCACGGGTGACGCCGACCGTCCGCGCCGCCCAGTACGCGCCGTTCCACCCGGGCCGGTGCGCCGAGTTCACCGCGACGGGTCCGGACGGCACCGAGGTGGTCCTGGGCCACGCCGGCGAGCTGCACCCCCGCACGGTGAAGGCGCTGGGCCTGCCCGAGCGCGCCTGCGCCATGGAGCTGGACATCGACGCGCTGGAGCGGGTCGGCGGACAGCCCGCCGTGGGCGCCACGGTGTCGACGTTCCCGGTGGCCACCCAGGACGTCGCCCTCGTGGTGGACGCGGGCGTGCCCGCGGCCGACGTCGAGGCCGCGCTGCGCGAAGGGGCCGGCCCGCTGCTGGAGTCCCTGCGGCTGTTCGACGTCTTCACCGGCGAGCAGATCGGCGAGGGCCGCAAGTCGCTGGCCTACGCACTGCGGTTCCGGTCCCCGGGCCGGACGCTCACCGCGGACGAGGCCAGCGCCGCCCGCGACGCCGCGGTGGCAGCCGCCGCGGCCGCCACCGGAGCCCAGCTCCGAGGCGCCTGACCGGCCGCCGACCGGGGCCCCGCCCCGGTCGGCACCCGCTGCCCCATCGCGCCCCCACGGCACCTGCCGTGGGGGCGCGCTGCTTTTCCGGCCTTTTCCGGCCCTTTCCGGTCCCTACTCGGGCCCTTTCCAGCCGGGTGGGCGCGCCGGGCCTACGGCGCGCTCGCGGGCGCTCCCGCCCGGCACCCGAGGGCGACCTGGAGGCGAGGCGACGGCGCATCCGACGGCGACCTGGAAGCGAAGCGACGGCGAGCCGGGTGGCCGGCGGGCGCTTGCCGCGCCAGGGTGGTAGCGGACACACCCGACCTGACCGGGACGTACGCGGGCGAACTTCCCCGTAACCGGAAACGCGCGGGCCCGCATCCGGGCCGGGCCCGGCCGCCCCGGGGTCCGCCGGCCCCCGCCCGGGTGGAACGCCGCAGGCAAGGAGCACCGACGTGACGGACGACGCGAGCCCCCGGCAACCGCCCGCCCGTCCGGGCCGCCCGCTCGGCCCGGCCCGTCCGGAGAGCGTGCCGCTCGACGGCGTCCGGCGCGGAGAAGCGCCGCCGGCCGACGGCCCGGCCCCCGCGGACGCGTTGGCAGACTCAGCACCCGCCGAGGCCAGGGCCGAGGCCGACACCGTGACCGAGGCCGCCCCGGCTCCCGCCCCCGCGCCCGGAGCGGCGGCCGGCTCCGCACCCGCGCGCACCGCGCGGGCGGACGGTACGGTCCGTACGGACGCCGAAGGCGCGGCTGCGGGGACGGGCAGCCCCCGCGTGCCGACCGTGATCGTGGACGACCTGCACGTCACCTACCGCATCCACACCAACGGCTCCGGCCACGGCAGCGCGGCCGCCGCCCTCGGCCGCCTGGTGACCCGCCGCGCCTCGCCGAACGTCCACCTCGTGCACGCGCTGCGCGGCATCAGCTTCACGGCCTACCGGGGGGAGGCCATCGGCATCATCGGCTCCAACGGCTCCGGCAAGTCCACCCTGCTCAAGGCCATCGCCGGGCTGCTTCCGGCCGAACGCGGCCGGGTGCACACCGACGGCCAGCCCGCGCTGCTGGGCGTCAACGCCGCCCTGATGAACGACCTCACCGGCAGTGTCAACGTCGTCCTGGGCGGCCTGGCCATGGGGATGAGCCGCGAGGAGGTCATGGAGAGCTACCAGGAGATCGTCGAGTTCTCCGGGATCAACGAGAAGGGCGACTTCATCTCGCTGCCGATGCGCACGTACTCCTCCGGTATGGCGGCCAGGCTGCGGTTCTCCATCGCCGCCGCCAAGCAGCACGACGTGCTGATGATCGACGAGGCGCTGTCCACCGGGGACCGGGCCTTCCAGCGGCGGTCCGAGGAGCGCATCCGCGAGCTGCGCGCGGAGGCCGGCACGGTCTTCCTGGTCAGCCACAACAACAAGTCCATCCGGGACACCTGCGACCGCGTCCTGTGGGTGGAGAAGGGCGAGCTGCTGCACGACGGCCCCACCGAGGAGGTGGTCGCCGCCTACGAGGCCCGGCACGGATGACGCGCGGCCCGAGCCGCCGCCCCGCGGCGAAGGCGGAAAGCGGGCGGGGGCCCGACCGGTCGCACCGGTCGGGCCCCCGCCCGCGCTCGGCGGAATCTCAGCGCAGTCGCGCCGCCTGCGAGGCGGGCAGCGCGGCAGCCGGCCCACCCGTCGGGGCGGTGGCGCCGCCCGCCGTGCGGTGGCCGCCGGAGCCGCCGCGCAGGGCGTGGGCCAGCGCCGGGAGACCGCCGACGAGCGGCAGGTCGGCGCTGGACCGGGAGAGGTCGACGCTGATCGACGGCCTGGTGTCCGGGGCGACGATCAGCCCGTTGTCGGTCCCCGCCACGATCAGCGCGAGCCGGTGCCCGGCCGGGACCACGTGGTCACTGGAGGCCAGCTGGATGGTGATGGTGTACGCCTTGCCCGGGGTGAGCGACACGCCGTGCAGCGACGGGTCGTAGTGCCCGAGGTCGGCCCAGCCGCGGCTGAAGACCGTCTGCTGGACGTTCTCGGTGTCCGCCGCCGTGTCGTAGTAGCAGGAGCTGTCCCCCGAGGTGCTCGCGCCCCAGCAGGACTTGCTCGACAGCGTGGTGGTGATGCCCTCCTCGTCGCCCTCGTAGTTCCGGATGGTCGACGGGCCGAGGTCGACCAGGACCGCGGACAGGTGCGCGCTGGTGGTGGACGGGGTCGCGGTGACCGTCACCGTGCCGCCGCCCGACAGCCGCAGGTCGCTGGAGAGCACCCCGGTGGTGAACGACACCTTGTCCCCGGTCGCCTGGTCCGCCTGCGCCGCCCAGTCGTCCTCGCTCTGCGAGGGGTCGTCGGTGTACTGCTCGCTGCCGCTCGCCGGCGGGGGCCGGCGCTCAGCGTGCCGAGGCCGTTGGCGGAGCCGGGCTTGAGGGCCACCTTGGTCGCGGTGGTGCCCGGGGCGGGCCAGACCGCGTCGGTGGTCCAGTGGTCGGGGGTCCGTTCGATGTCGGCCATCGGCTGGTCCTGGACACCGTTGTCGACGCCCATCAGGTAGTGGTCGAACCACTGGTGCAGGGTGTCGACCCAGGCGCTCCGCCGGTAGTCGAACGGGTCGACGTGACCGGTCTGCGACAGCCAGATCTTGCGCTGCACCCCGTTCGCGGCGAGGGCGTTCCACCACTGGCCGAAGTTCTTGGTGCGCACGTTGAGGTCCTGCATGCCCTGCGCGACGAAGACGCTGGCCTTCACCTTCGAGGCGTCGGCGTAGTAGTCGCGCTGCTGCCAGGCACTGGTCCAGTCGCCGTCGCGCGGCGCCCCGTCGCGCAGTGCCTGCTCCTCGGCGGAGCACTTGGACTGCGCGTTCGGACTCTCGACCTCGTAGGCGAGGTCGTCGGGGCCGCCGTCGTAGAGGGCCGCGCCCTGCGCGAAGTAGTAGTCGTACCAGGAGCTGATGCCGCTGATGTCGACGATGGTCTTCAGCCCGTCGACGCCCGTGGCGGCGACGCCGTTGGCGATGGTGCCGTCCCAGCTCTTGCCGATCATGCCGACCGACCCGTTGGACCAGCTCGCCCGCGCGGTGCTGCTCCCGGTGCGGCTGGTGTACGCGGTGGCCCTGCCGTTCAGCCAGTCGATGACGGCCTTGGCGGAGGTGATGTCGGAGGGGCCGCCGACGTCGACGCAGCCGTCGGAGCGGTCGGTGCCCGCGAGGTCGACGAGCACGACGGCGTAGCCGCGCGGCACGAAGTAGTTGTCGTAGTAGAGCGGGAAGCCCACCGGGTTCCCACTGCTGTCGTACGTCTTGATCTGGCTCTCGTTGCCGCGGCCGCAGCACGAGTAGTAGGGGCTGGCGTCCATGATGACCGGAACCCGTTTGCCGGCCGCGGCGGGTTCCGATGGCCTGATGATGTCCGCCGCCACCCGGTCGGACGTGCCGTCGTGGTCGCTGTCGAGGCCGGTGTCGACCCAGACCGACTGGCGGACGGCGTTGGCGTAGGAGTCGACCGGTTGGGTGCCGGCGGCCCGTGGGTGCGGACCGGCGTGCGCGGCGGCCGGGGCGAGGAGGACGAACATCAGGGCGGCGAGTACCGCCGCCACGACGGACGTCGAGCGGGTACGGGATCTCCGAGTATGTGACAGCACCCCGGGACGCTATCGCCTGACGCCGTCATGACAATAGATCGTTTTCGAGACACCCGGCCGGTCCGGGGCCCGGCGCCGAGGACGGCTCGCGACCCCGATCCACCTGGGCCCGGGCCGATCCGACCGGGCCAGGCGGACCGACGGGCACGTTAGTGGCCGCCGACGGAGAAGCGGGCGACCACGGAGACGATCAGTAGCTGTAGAAGCCCGCGCCGGACTTGCGGCCCAGACGGCCGGCGTCCACCATCCGCCGGAGGAGCGGCGGCGCCGCGTACAGCGGTTCCTTGAACTCGTCGTACATGGACTCGGCGATGGCCGCGACGGTGTCCAGGCCGATCAGGTCGGAGAGCCGCAGCGGGCCCATCGGGTGGGCGCAGCCCATCTCCATGCCGTTGTCGATGTCCTCGCGGGTGGCGATGCCCGACTCGAACATCCGGACCGCCGACAGCAGGTACGGCACCAGCAGCGCGTTGACGACGAAGCCGGAGCGGTCCCGGGCCCGGATCGGGTGCTTGCCGAGCACCTCGGTGACCAGGTGCTCGGCCCGCTTCAGGGTCTCGCTGCCGGTGGTGAGCGCCGGGATCAGCTCGACCAGGCGCTGCACCGGAGCCGGGTTGAAGAAGTGGATGCCCATCACCATGTCGGGGCGGGAGGTCGCCACCGCGAGCCGGACCAGGGGGATGGAGGAGGTGTTGGAGGCGAGGATGGCGTCCTCGCGGGTGACCACCTGGTCCAGGACCCGGAAGATGTCCAGCTTCACCTGCTCGTCCTCGACCACCGCCTCGATGACCAGGTCCCGGTCGGCGAGGTCGCCCAGGTCGGTGGTGAAGGTCAGGCGCTCCAGGACGGCGTCGCGGTCCTGCTCGCTGATCTTGCCGCGCTCCGCGGCGCGCCCGAGGGAGTTCGCCAGCCGGGCCCGGCCCAGCTCCAGCGCCTCGCCGGTGGTCTCGGCGACCTTGACGTCGAGCCCGGCCCGCGCGCACACCTCCGCGATGCCCGACCCCATCTGCCCCGCGCCCACCACTCCGACGCGCTGGATGTCACTCACTCGTCAATCCTTCCGCCGATGCCTGCCGGGCCCAGCATCCGGGCGGGGCCCACCCGACCGACGTTACCGCCCGGTGCCGTCCGCGGGCCCTGGCGGGGCCGGACCCGCGGACAGCGTCCCGGTGTCAGCCGGAAGCGGTGGCGCAGGCCGCTCCGCCCAGGGTGATCGCGGTGACCGGGGAGTTCTTCGCGCCGACGGTGGCGTTGAAGCCGACCGTGACGGAGGCGCCCTTGGCCAGGCTGGTGCCCCAGCTCGGCGCCTTGACCGTCACCGCTTTGCCGCTCTGGGTGACGTCGCCGTTCCACAGCGAGCTGATCTGCTGGTCCTCGGCGAAGTTCCAGCCGATGGTCCAGCCGTTCACGGCCGCGGACCCGGTGTTGGTGACGGTCACCGAGGCCTGGAAGCCGCCGGGCCAGCTGTTGGCCACCGTGTACGCGGCCGTGCAGGCGCCCGACCCGGCCGGGGGCGAGGTCGGCGGCGTCGTGGGCGGTGTGGTCGGGGAGTGGTGGGCGGTGTGGTCGGGGGAGTGGTGGTGCCGCCGCCCGAGGTGTCCGAGGTGTCGCCGTAGATGATGCCGCGGCCGTTGGTGCCCACGTAGACACGGCCGTAGACGCGCGGGTCACCGGTGATGGCCGCTCCCGTCCAGCCGTACTGGTGGGCGTCGTCGTTGATCCGCACCCAGGTGGCCCCGGCGTCCGTGGAGCGGTAGATGCCGCGCACCCCGCCGACCTCCGCGCTGCTGTACAGGGCGGGGTAGGAGGCGCCGGGCGCGGCCTTGCCGAAGCCGATGGTGTCGGCCTCCTGCACGCCGGTGACCTTAGTGAAGGTCGCGCCGGAGTCGGTGGAGTGCCACAGCCCGTAGCCCGTGTCGCTGCCGCCGGCCAGCCAGACGTCGCCCTTCGCGCCGGGCAGCGCCTTGATCTGCACGGCGCCCGAGGACGGCAGCCCGGAGGCGGCCGTGGCCGTGAAGGTGGCCCCGGCGTCGGTCGACAGGTAGAAGCGGCCGCCGGAGAAGCCGTAGAAGCGCTTGGCGTCCACCCGGTCGGAGGCGATGGACGCGCCCGAGGGCAGGCCGCTCGCCGCGCTCCAGGAGGAGCCGAAGCCGGTGGTGTGCTGCACGCCCGTGCCCGCGGGGCTCCACAGGAACGCGGAGCCGTCGGCCGCCGCGGCGACGGTGCCGCCGCCGGTGACCCCTGCCGGGTCGGTGCCGGCGAACCAGTCGGCGCCGTTGTCGGTGGAGAACGCCACGTGCGGGCCGCTGTCCTCGTCGCCCACCCGCACCACGATGCCCGGGTTGCTCTCCGCGTAGTCGATGCCGTCCGTGGTGGTGAACGTCGGCTGCTGGTACATCGTCGCGGGGATCTTGGTGATGTCGGTGTGCCGGAACCCGCCGAGGTCGCCGAGCGCGCTCAGCAGCGGCGCCCCCGAGGGCGGGCTGATCAGGCCCTTGACCGCGATCTCCTCCAGCCCCTTGACGTTCGGGGTGAGGGCGATCTTCCCGCCGGAGGTGTCCCAGTCGGTGAGGTCGGAGGTGCCGTAGACCGTGGCGCCGGTGCCGAACCACATCCGGTTGGAGTCGAACGGGTCGATCTCCAGCGACTCCGTCATCCAGCCGAGCTTCGGGGTCTCCTCGGGCGGCGACGGGTTCGCGCCGAACGTCAGCCACGGCACGGAGGAGACGTTCAGGGTGTAGCGGTCCTGGCGGTTCGGGTAGCTGGTGTAGTCCCAGGCGCGGGTCCAGGTGGCGCCGCTGTCGGTGGAGCGGAAGATCTGCGTGTCGGGCCACCAGGAGCTGTACCCGGTGGCCATGAGGGTGCCCGGGTGCTCCCGGTCGATGGTGAGGCCGCTGTATCCGAAGTACGTGTCGGAGTCCGACATCGGGCTGATGTTCGTCCAGGTGCCGGTCTTCACGGCGTACCGCCAGACCTGGCCCGCCGAGCCGTCGTAGGGCCCGCCGGTGTCGCTGGTGGCGATGTAGAGGTAGCCGTTGACGCTGTCCAGCACGCCCTTGTGGGCGATATACCCGGTGGGCTGGCCGGCCAGCCGGGACCAGGTGGCGCCCCCGTCGGTGGAGCGGAAGACGGTGTTGTCCTTGTCGGCGACGCCCACGTAGATCGTCTGGGTGGCCGACCCCTTGGTGCCGGTCGTCGGGTCGAAGGTCACCCACACGACGCCCTGGTTGTCGCTGTTGTAGCCGGTGGTGTCGGTCGGGTCGTCGGCGTAGTTCCCGGCATCCGGGAAGGCCGTGACCTGCGACCACGTCACCCCCGAGTCGGTGCTGCGCCACAGGCCGTGGCCGCTGGGGGTGCCCAGGTAGAGGACGCTGTCCTTGTTCGGGTCGATGGCCAGCCGCTCGCCCATGCCGCGGCCGGGCATGTTCCCGCCGAGCTTGAACGGCAGGTCGGTGGCCTGCCAGGTGGCCCCCCGGTCGGAGGAGCGCAGGACGGCGCCGTTGCCCGGGTCCCAGTCGTTGGTGTACGTGCCGACGGCCGCGTACACCTTGTCCGGCGCCAGCGCGTCGCTGGCCAGGCTCACCACCCCGGTACGGCCCCAGTGGTCCCAGCCCACGGAGTCCAGCAGCGGCGTCCAGGACTGGTCGGACTGGTTCCAGCGGTACGCGCCGCCGATGTCGGTGCGGGCGTAGGCGAGGTTCTTCTCCGACTGGTTGAAGATGATGCCGGGGACGAAGCCGCCCCCGCCGATCTGCACGTTCTTCCAGCTGTAGGTGTCGGCCACCGAGGCGGCGGGTGCGGCGGCCGCAGCGGCCGAGGCGGGCGCGGCGGCCCGGTCGGGTGCCGCGGCGGCCGTGGCGGCGGCGGCCGTGAGGGCGCCGCCGATCAGGGACAGGGCCGCGACGAGCGCGGCGAGGGGTCTGCGGAGCATCGAGTCGTCCTCTGCACGGGTGAATGCGAGTGGGGGTGGACGGTGGTGCACGCGCGTGAACCCGCTGTGGGAGCGCTCCCATAGCGGATCGGCCCGATGGTAGCGCTCACTCGGACGGGCGAGAAGACCTTGGACGCGGTCGTCGGCGAAGGGGCCGACGAGGTCGGGCGGGGCCGATGAGGCCCGGAGGAGGCCGATGGGGGAGGGGCAGGCCGCGCCGGTCCGTCGCGCGGGTCCGGCCCTTTGAAGGACCGGACCCGCGGACTTCACCCGACCACCTGCGGGCCGTCAGGCGACCGGCCTACCGCCCTACCGGTCAGCCGTCAGCCCGCCGTCAGCCGGTCGTGCCGATCGACCGCCGGCCCGGCTGCTCGGCCCGGCAGTGGCTCACTTGACCTTGCCCACCAGGAAGACGGGGTTGGTCATCGCGGCCATGGGGCCGAACATCAGCGCGTCGCCCATGGTGTTGCCCTGGCCGGCGGAGCCGTCCGCCATCGGGTGGCGCACCTCGGCGCGCACGTAGGCGGCGAGGGAGGCCGTCGTACGCCAGGTCACCGTGCCGGTGCCGGAGGCGCCGATCGACGCCTGGTGCATCTGGCCCTCGTCGGTGATGAAGCGGACGGTGCCGTTCGGCACCCCCTGCACGTCGATGCTGATGTCGACGGGAGCCTCGGACGGCACGGTCAGCGTCTGGCCGATGCCGGCCTGCTTCCCGTTCCCGGTGGCGGTGAAGGTGAGGTTGACGGCGGAGGACTCCGCGATCCAGCTGCGGCCGGCGCGGATGCCGTCCATCAGCGCGTCCGTGGCGAGGTCGTCGGCGTACACGACGTTGTGCGGCAGGCCGATGACCTGCGGCTCGCTGTGCGCGTCGCTGTTGCCCATCGCCGGCAGCCACTGCTTGCCGGTGCGGACCGCCTCGCCGAGCTTCTGGTCCCAGGTGCTGACCGCGTGCTCGTCGTCGTAGGTCCACGGACCGGTCCACACCTCGGTGGCGTCCGCGTCGTCGAAGCCGAACTTCCACTGCGAGGCGATGTAGGCGCAGTACATGTGCGCGGGCACCACGAGGCCGCCGTTGCGCCGCACCTGGCGGGAGAAGCGCTCGAACGCGTCGTCACGCGAGCGGTAGCGCCAGTCGATCCACTCGCCGGCGGGCAGGCCGAGGGCGAGCCAGTGGCCGTTGCGGGTGGTGACCTCCTCGCCGGTGATGATCAGCAGGTCCTGGCCGGCGTACTCGCCCCACACCCCGTGCGAGGAGGTGGTGTTGTGGTCGGTGGAGACCATGAAGTCCAGCCCGGCGGCGCGGGCGCCCGCGGCGACCTCGGAGGGCAGGCGCTTGCCGTCGGAGTAGAGGGTGTGCAGGTGGCAGTCGCCGCGGTACCAGCTGTGGCCGCGGCCCTTGGCGCGCTGCGGCGGGTAGTTCGGCACGAAGGAGGGACCCTTGGGGCCGTAGGTCAGGGTGACCTGCACCTGGTAGGTCATGCCCTGCGGGGCCACCTGGTAGGGGCCCAGTACGACGTTCCAGCGTCCGGCCTTCACCGGGCCGGGCAGGTAGCCCGGGGTGGCCTCGGAGTTGCTGATCTCGAACGAGGTACGGGCGCCGCCGGACCAGCCGCGGAAGCCGTGGCCGCCCAGCGCGGTCCCGCGCTCGTCGAAGATGCCGATGTCGCAGGAGTTGGCGGGGACGCCGGACGGAACCGACGGCTTGTCGTAGGAGTAGGAGACCGCGATCTTCTGCACGCCCTCCGGAACGTCCACGGGGAGGTAGACGAAGTCGACGGCGCCGGTGTCCAGCGTGCCGGTGATCGTACTGGTCACCTGGGTGCCGGCGGCGGGCGCGCCGCCCGACTTCTTGTCGGCCGCCTGGGCGGCCTGGGCGAAGGACATCGGGGCCAGGGTGATGGCGGCCGCGCCCAGGCCGGCCGTGAGCAGCCGTCGGCGGCGCACGCCCTCGGCTGAGGCGGCGGCAGGGACGGTGCCGGGGTCGAGCGGTTCGACGTGCTGCTCGCAGCGGCCGTCAGCGCACATGGAAGGGGTCCTCCTGGAATATCGCCGTTTGGGAAACCTCCAGGACCTTCATCGTCCACCGTGAACACGGGATGAGCCGAGCGTGGCGGGTACGGCAACACCACGAGAAACCGCCCACCAGAGTGCCTGATGTCCTGTATTGGCGTCCCACCTGGTGAAATGACGAGGAGTCAGCATCCGGCTCCACGTGGACGGCGTCGGAAAAGCGGCAGTGGTATAGACCAATTCATGCTTGCCGCCACGCCGGACGGCGGCCATGATCTGCGATCATCCGTGATGACCAGGAGCACCGTAGGGAGCCCCGCATGGAGTCGTTGTCCCGCAGGACCTTCACCGTCGCCGCCGCAGGAGCGCTCGCCTCCACGGCGGCCGTCGGCACCGCGACGGCCGCCGCGCCCGCCGGGCGGCCCGCCGCCCCGCCGGGCACGGCACCGCCCCGCGCCGCACCGCGGCGGCGGCCGCACCGCCGCACAGAAGCCGTCGATGCGCGGCGTGTGGATCGCCACCGTCGCCAACACCGACTGGCCCTCCGCGAAGGGCCTGTCCCCGGACGAGCAGCGCGCCGAGCTGATCGACCTGCTCGACAACGCGGTGGAGCGCCGGATGAACGCGGTGGTGCTCCAGGTGCGGCCCACCGCCGACGCCCTCTGGCCCTCCCCGTACGAGCCGTGGTCGCAGTACCTCACCGGCACCCAGGGCCGCGACCCGGGCTGGGACCCGCTGGGCACCGCCGTCCGCGAGGCGCACCGGCGCGGCCTGGAACTGCACGCCTGGTTCAACCCCTACCGGATCTCGCTGAGCACCGACCTGAGCGCCCTCGCGCCCGACCACCCCGCCCGGCTGCACCCCGAGTGGGTGATCTCCTACGGCGGCCAGCTCTACTACGACCCGGGCCGGCCCGCCGTGCGCCGCTTCGTCGAGGACGCCATGCTCGACGCGGTGCGCCGCTACCCGATCGACGCCGTCCACTGGGACGACTACTTCTACCCCTACCCGGTCGCCGGCCAGGAGTTCGGGGACGACGCCAGCTTCGCCGAGTACGGCGCCGGCTTCCCCGACCGGGCGACCTGGCGGCGGCACAACACCGACCTGCTGGTCAGCGAGATGGCCCGCCGGATCAAGGAGATCCGGCCCACCACCCAGTTCGGCATCAGCCCGTTCGGCGTCTGGCGCAACGCCGCCACCGACCCGACCGGCTCGGCCACCCAGGCGGGCGTCCAGACCTACGACGACCTGTACGCCGACGTCCGCGGCTGGGTCCAGAAGGGCTGGCTGGACTACGTCGCCCCGCAGATCTACTGGAACATCGGCTTCGCCGCCGCCGACTACGCGGTGCTGGTGCCCTGGTGGAACGACCTGGTGGCCGGCACCCGCACGAAGCTGTACGTGGGCGAGGCCGTCTACAAGGTCGGCGCCGCGGGGCAGCCCGCCGCCTGGCAGGACCCGGCCGAGCTCTCCCGCCACCTCACGTTCGACGCGGACTACCCCGAGGTGCGCGGCAACATCTTCTACTCCTCCAGCCAGGTCAAGGCCGACCCGCTGGGCGCGGTGACCGAGATGGTCGCCGACCACTGGCCGACCCGGGTCCGCACACCCCGCTGACCCGGGCCGACGGCCCGCGGGCCGCGGCCGGGGCACCCCCCTCCGCCGCGGCCGCGGCCCGCAGGGCCCACCCGCAGCTCCGCACGGCGCGGGTGCCGGACAACCCCGTGCCGTGCGGACCGTCCGACGCCGTGCCGTGCGGACCGTCCGACGCCGTGCCGCACGATGGCTGCGGTCGCGCGCCGTGCAACAGGGCCCGGCAGGCTACAACGGGCCCCAACAGGTCCCGGAAATACGGTCGTACGAGCTGATCGACAACTGCTAGCGTCGCCGTGTGGCGAAACTGAACCAGATCATCGCAGTGGAGAAGGGCGTCAAGAACAAGGCGCAGCAGGAACTGACCGCGGCCCACCACGACCTGCAGAAGCCGGCGCTCCTCTCGGGCATCTCACGGACCTACCAGCCCAAGGACGAGGAGGGTGAGCAACTGCCGCCCGAGTCGACCCGGGTGCAGCTCAAGGCCGAGCAGGTACTCAAGTCCACCGCCGCGGTGCTCACCCGCCTCCTCGACGTGACCGCCACGAAGGACTGGGCGAACTGCGAGGCACGCGCCGACATCACCGTCGACGGCCGCACCCTGGTTCCCGCCGTACCCGTCTCCTACCTGCTCTTCCTGGAGAAGCAGCTCACCGACCTGCACACGTTCGTCCGCAAGCTGCCCGTCCTGGACGCGGCCGAGGCGTGGAGCCCCGACCCGTCGTCCGACGACTGGAAGACGGAGGCGGTACGCACCATCCGCACCAAGAAGGTGCCGCGCAACCACGTCAAGGCCGAGGCGACCGAGAAGCACCCCGCGCAGGTGGAGGTGTACTACGAGGACGTACCGGTCGGCTACTGGACCACCGTGAGGTTCTCCGGCGCACTGCCCGCCCGGCGTGTCAACGAACTGCTGGAGCGGGTCGAGAAGCTCCAGCAGGCGGTGAAGTTCGCCCGGGAGGAGGCCAACGGCGAGGAGGTCACCGACCAGCGCGTCGGTGACGCCGTCTTCGGCTACCTGCTGGGCCACTGAGCCCGCCGCCGGGCAGCGGTCGCCGACCCCGCCCCCGGCACGCACCACCCGACAGACTCCCTCCGCCCGTGCTTCAGCGGACGGGGGGTGCGCGAGGAGCGCAAAGCTGAACCTGAAGCTCGTCGTGAACCACGCGGTCCACAGTGGGGGTTCGAATCCCTCCCCCGGCACACGTCCGGCCGGGGTGGCCCAAGTCCGGCAGAGGCAGACCGCGATGAAACTCAGACTCTCGCTCCAGACTCAGCATTCGCCGCCCATCGCCGGATCGACCGGCCGCGGGCCGAGTCGTCAGGTGCCGGTTCGAATCCGGCCCGGTGCTCCATTCCCTGCACCGGTTGTTCAACGGCAGAACATGACGACATCAGCCTGACCTGCGGCTTTAAACGTGCCGGCGTGCCCACACGGGCGGCATCACAGTGGGCCCGGGGTTGGACATACTCCGGGCCCCGCTCCGTTTTCCCTGCCTCCGGCTGCTCCCGCCTGCTCCCGCTCGGGGGTCACCATGCGGGGACGCCAGGGGTGCGGGGGAGTGGTGCGGACCGCGCGGCGGCAGCGTCCTAGACCCCTCGGGGTACGGGCACCGGTGGCCTCGTCACTGGTGCGGCTGGTGGAGCTTGGACCTTGATGAAGCGCCCCGCTGCATCCCGCCGCACCCGCTCCCGTACCAACGGCGACAGAACCGTCTACCAGTGCAAGGGCGGCCGCTGGGAAGCCGCCGGATACGTCCTCGCTCCCGGCACCACCCGCCGCCGTGTCCGCGTCTACGGCACCACCCGCCGCCGCGTCCGCGTCTACGGCACCACCCGCAAAGAGGCCCTGGCCAAACTCACCGAGAAGACCGCCGCCAGCAACAAGGGTGTCCCGGCACCGTCCGCCCAGGGGAGCGTCGCCGCGTACCTGACGTCCTGGCTGGAGACCGTCGCCGTGCACCGGCTCCGCGAGACCACCCACACCCGCTACACCGCCTGCGTCCGCCTCTACCTGCTCCCCGGCCTGGGACGGAAGAAGCTCGCCAAACTCACCGCCAAGGACGTCCGCACCTGGCTCAACCATCTCCGCACCACCTGCCAGTGCTGCACACGCGGCCTCGACGCCCGGCGTGATGAGGCCCGTTGCTGCGCCGTCGGGACGTGCTGCCACAAGCGGCTCTCCCCGCTGACCCTGGCCTACGTGCACTCCGTCCTCAAGTCCGCCCTGGGGCACGCCGTGCGCGAGGAGGAGACCCCGCGCAACGTCGCCCGCAACGTCCGCATGGGTACCCCACGCCCCCGCCGCTTCGAACCGCTCACCGCCGTAGAAGCCCGTGCGTTCCTCGCCGCCACCCACGGACACCGACTGCACGCGCTGTTCGAACTCGCCCTGCGCACGGGACTGAGCAAGGGCGAATTCCTCGGCCTTCGCTGGGAAGACCTCGACCTGGCCGGCGGAACCGCCAGCATCCGCCGCACCCTCCAGCGCACCCGCACCGGCGGCCTGACCGCCCTACCGACCAAGACCCAGAACTCGGAACGGCGCATCGCCCTGCGCACGGAGTGCCTGCGCTCCCTCACACAGCACCGCAACCGACAGGCCCGGGAACGCGAAGCGGCGGGGACCGGCTGGAAGGCGACCGGCTACGTCTTCACCCGGCCCGACGGCTCACCGATCGAGGGAGCCACCCTCACCCGGCACTTCAATACCCTGCTCCGCCGGGCCGCCCTCCGCCGCATCCGCTTCCACGACCTCCGGCACTCGGCAGCGACCCTCCTCCTGGAGCAGGGCGTCGAACTCGTCGTCATCAAGAAGCTGTTGGGCCACGCCCACATAGGGGTGACCGCGACGGTCCACGCCCACGTCCGACTCCGCCTCCAACGCGACGCCATCGACCTTCTTGGTAATGCCCTCCGCAACCCCGCCGAGATCACCGGCAAGCCCGACGACGAACCACCCCTCTGCGCAGCAGTCGTCCGCTGACGTTGCCGTCAACCATTGCCGTCAGACAGCCCAGAGGCCCCATCGGTGACGACCGATGGGGCCTCAAATTCGCTAACGCGAACCGCTTTGGCGATCAATCAATCGCGCCGTCACCTTCGAGGCGCACGAGAGTCCCCTCCGGCCCCCCCGTCGCCAGAATATCCTCCAGTACCTCGCAGATACTGTCAATTCCAGCCTCCCTCACAAGCAGGAGATCCGGACAGTTAAAGTATCTACCGCTGAAGCATTCTCCCGTAATTTCCCATCGCTTCCAGATGGCATCCACTTCCGCCAAAGTGAGAACAGTCGCACTCCATCGCGACCCATCTTCCAGCGTCAGAACCAGATCAAGATTCGACGCCTCTTCCGGCCTCTGCCCGAGCGCGATCATGAAGAGAGCGGTGGCATTACCAATTTCTCTCCGGATCAACGAGTCACCGCCCATAAATACTCTGCAATCTAGCCATCACCGCTGGCTCATTTCCCTTATCGGATTTACCAACGATCTGGATGCCACTTTCCGTGTTCCGGAAGAAGAGCCTCGCTCCGTTCTTAGAGCGAGCGTAGGCAACATCTGTTCCGGTCAGGAAACCGTTTCCGATACCCGGATTCAAGTTACCTTCCGCCAGCCTCGCCTGCATCGCATCAAGATCCCGCTGGGCAGTCTGATTCTTTCCGGCTTTCTGTGCAGCCCTAACCGGAAGCGGATCATCATGAATTGCCGACGTCAGCGTGGGGCATGTGCTGTTATGCACGAGCACCGGCGTCTGTCCAGCGAGTACATAGTACGTGTGGCACTCGACCCTGCTCTACCTGCGTTTTCGCAGGTGGGCGGGGTTTTGGCGGTCCGTCGGGGTCCGTGGTTGTGCGCTGATGTCGGTGGTTGTTGCCGTCACTACTGCCGTCGGCGGTCTAAACCTGTATGGCTACGTGAGGTGCTCGGTGAGGTCGTCCACGGTCTGGTCGGCCGCGTGGAGGTGCTCAGGCCTCAGCCGCCGACCGTCAGCCACGACGGCGGGTGCGCCGGACGGGCCACCCGTCACGTGTGTCTCGCTCAGCCCCCACTGGCATCAGCCACGCTGTCCGTGCCGTCATGGCCCGAGCCAGCGACGGGCCCCGGCGTACGGAACGGCGGTCCGGCTCGCCAGGGGTTCGCCGCTCTGCCGACCGGGTCTCGATCCGCTGGGCGTGCGCGCCGAGTGGCCGGTGGGCGTCGCCGGCGGGGCGGCAGACAGGAGCGGGCGGCGGTCACCGGCCGCCGGCGCGCGGCGGCCCGCGTCAGCGGGGCGCTCTTGATCAAGTAAAGAAACTCTGAACAGCCCAGATCGCGTAGCCGCGTTCGGCGAGTCTGTCGCGCAGACGCTGTACCTTGGCGGCGTTCTCTTCGGGCGTGTAGTCCCCGCTCAGGCGCTTGCGCTGCTCTGCGACGGCGGTCTTGGCCTGGTGATCCTGGACGACTGCTTCGTACTCGGCCCGCGCGTCTGCCAGGCGCTGTGCGGAGGTTGCTGCCGTAAGAGACTGTCCCCACTGACGCTGGCCTACGTGCACTCCGTGCTCAAGTCCGTCCTGGAGCACGCAGTCCGCGAAGAGGAGACACCGCGCAATGCGGCCCGCAACGTTCGCATGGGCATACCCCGCCCCCGCCGCTTCGAACCCCTCACCGCCGAGGAAGCGCGCGACTTCCTGACCGCCACGAGCGGGCACCAGCTGAGTGCGCTGTTCGAACTCGCCCAGCGCACCGGGCTCCGCAAGGGCGAACTCCTCGGCCTGCGCTGGGAAGACCTCGACCTGGCCGGCGGAACCACCAGCATCCGCCGCACCTTGCAGCGCACCAACAGCGGCGGCCTGACGGCCCTGCCCACCAAGACCCAGAGCTCGGAACGGTGCATTGCCCTGCCCACCGAGTGCCTGCACTCCCTCGAACAGCACCGCGACCGGCAGCGCCAGGAACGCGAAGCGGCAGGGACGGGCTGGAAGGCGAGCGGCTACCTCTTCACCCGGCCCGACGGCTCCCCGATCGAGGGAGCCACCCTCACCCGGCACTTCAACACCCTGCTCCGCCGCGCCACCCTCCGCCGCATCCGCTTCCACGACCTCCGGGACTCGGCGGCGACCCTGCTCCTGGAGCAGGTCGTCGAACTCGTCGTGATCAAGGAACTGCTGGGTCACGCCCACATAGGGGTGACCGCAACGGGGTACGCCCACGTCCGACTCGGCCTCCAACGCGACGCCATCGACCTCCTCGGCAACGCCCTCCGGCACCCCGCCGAACTTGCCGTCCGACCCGACGACGGCGACGAACCACCCGTTCGTGCAGCACCCGTCCACTGACGTTGCCGTCAACTACTGCCGTCAGAAGCCCGCAGGCCCCGCCGGAGCACCTATCCGGCGGGGCCTGCGGGGTAATCAAAATACGCCGACTTCGTGGCCCGTCAGTGGCCCAGGCCAGACCACGGAATGAGCTGGGGCCCACATGTAGCCACAGTCAAACTTATCAGCCCTTGACTTGCGACCGCAATTGACCAAACAGACTCCAGTAAACCTCTTCATCACTTACCTCAAGATTATCAACAGCTCCCTGCCCTCCAAGAAAGAGGGGGACCTTGAATCCTACACACTTCTCAGCTGCGATCTGTTCAGAATTCCCAAGGCGCCACTCCGAGAATAGATCAGCTGCAAGAAATGTATCCGGATCCTCAACCATCTCCCGATCAAGAAGGTCGACCAGAGTGGCGTCAATGACGAAGGCATCTCCAGATCCAGGCTCAATAAAGAGAATCTGACCGGCAATTGGCGTTCCATTGCGAGCGGGAACCGCAAACTGCCGTCCCAGCCAGTCCTTAGCGAATGGGACGATGCGATCCCGGTACTCGGGAAAGGCTTCCCCAATGAGGATCGCGGCACGGCGGGATTGGTCGACATCGTGGATCCGTACGATTCCACCACCAAAGGACTTTCCCGCGCCGAGCGCCATCAACTCTTGGCCTCCCGTCATTTCCATGAGGAGATATCCAGTCGCGTGACGTGCCTCATCCCCAGCATCTTCTGGATACGCAGCCAAGAAATTCTCGTACATTGCGACTCCTAGCAGATAGAAACACCACAGATACGCGTCCCGTTCGGCAGGCCTCTCAGTCGCCCTGCGATCTGTGGACCCAGACTCCTGTTCACACTTGCCTCCAGAGGCGAAAGGTTATCAAGGGTGTCACTTCCACCGAGCTGTAGATCCCGCATGTGGTCCCCGTCAGAGCCGCTCGGAACGTCCTGACCAGCCTTACGGAGACGGCCTGCCGCGGAACCCTTCTCCACCCGCACCGCGTCGGTTTTGACCAGGTCACCATTCTTGGCGAGCCCGTCGAGGTATTCCACCTTTCCATCGGCAGCAGCCTTCTGGTCCGCATCCCAACCATCCTTGTAGTTGAGGTCGAGGTGGACGGCTTCCGGGTCATTGCCGCAGTTGTGAACCAATACCGGCGTGGCCCCCGCCAGTACATAGTACGTGTGGAGTTGGTCGATGGTCAGGTTGTACATGTCGGTCGCTCCCGCGACCGCATGGAGGGCGACGTGGACGTGGGTGTTGCGGGCAGTTTCCAGGGCGTCGCCGAGGGTGAGGTCGCCGGCCGGGACCCATGTGTGGGTGGTGTCATCCCAGAAGGGGTGGTTGTCGGTGGTGTGAAGGGTGGAAATGTGGCCGGGCGAAGTTTCGACCGTGAGGTCGAGGAGGTCGTCGTCGTGGTTGATGTGTGTGGCCGTGACGGTGCGCGTGCCCTTGTGGCTTCCCGTGAGAGGGTTGGCTGATTGGACTTTGTCGCCTGGCGCGATTTTGCCGATCGGTTTGGTTTTTCCGTCCGCCATCAGCACCTGGGTGGAGGGGATGAAGCTGCAGCCGTCCTTGGCGATCCGCTTTAGTTCCTTCGCGGTGAGCCGTAGATCCTCCCCCCATTTAGTATGCAAGAATGCATTGACTCCCAATGCCGCGCATGCGGGCATGTCTTCTTTTTTGCAGTCAACGTAGTCGGAGAAGCCGAGAATATTCAACGTCGCGTCGAGCAGGCTTCCCGCTGTCCGGTTGATCTGAGGATCTTTCGCGATCGGCGCGCATTCGACTTCGTTGTGCTGGCACCATTCTGGGGTGTTGGTGACCGCCTCGCATCCCAAAGATCCGCATTTCGACGCGTCGAGTCCGTTCTGGCATTTCTGGCTGCAGTCTGGATTGCGTCGCATCCCCGCTGCCGCTACCACCGTTACTGCCGCCATTAGAACCGTAGGCATCGGAGCCGTAGTCAGGGCAGGCCGGGTTCTTCAAGCTGGGGCAAACGGTGGCCCCGGATTGGATGGGGTTGCCATTGCCATCCTCGCCGTCCCCACTCCTGAGTATTTGACCTGTTGGGTCAGAGTCGGTCGCGGGATTGTTGTCCGCGTACGCGTAGCCGTTGAGGGATTGCGGGTCGCTGGTGTCGAGGATGGGGTCGACGGAGATGAAGCGGCCGGTGTTCGGGTCGTATTCGCGGGCGTCGATGTAGGTGAGGCCCGAGTCGGGGTCGGCGGGGTCGCCGAGGAATCCCTTGTCGTCGGGCCAGGTTCCGGTGCTGCCGGTGCGCGGGGCGCCGAATGCGGTGGTGTAGCGCTTGGTGACTGCCTGGGTGTCGGCGTCGATGGCGAGGCTGCTGGTGCCATGCGGGTCGGAGGCCAACCAGGTCAGGGTGTTTTTGCCGGTCTGTGTGCTGCGCAGGGCGATGGTGGTGCCGGCGGCGGTGTAGTACCGCTGGGCCCATGCGGAGGTGGTGCCGGTTTTGAGGTGGACTTCGGTGTCGCCGAGGTAGAGGACGGTGTCGCCGGCGCAGCCGCCGTCGACGATCGTGCGGGTGGCGGACCTGCGGAGGCTGTGGGGCACAAGAACCGCGGAGCGGAGGCACGTTGCCCTTGGAGGCGGGCATGCTCTTGGGTGGTGCTGCCCGATCGGCGGCACACGGGGAGGCAACCGACTGATGACGGGGGAGCAGTGATGGATCCGATCTCGGCAGCCGCGCTGACCGGACTGGCAGGGGGTGTCGGTGGTGAGGCCGGCCGGCAGGCGTGGACGGCGTTGGGCGCACTGGTCCACCGTCCGTTCCGCCACGGCGCGGGCAGTGGTGCGGCCGATGACGAGAGCCGTACGCTCGCGGTGAGTTCCGGAGCGGCCGAACTCGCGGCGCTGGTACAGGATCCGGGTGATGTGGAGCGGGCCCAGCGGTTGAGTACGGCTCTCGCTGTGCGAGCCGCGCTCAGCTCGGAGTTCCGCTCCGCGTTGGAGAGCTGGTGGGAGCAGGCGCAGTCGGTGCGTGCGAACGGAGGGGTGGAGAACCGGATCAGTGGGGGCACGCAGCACGGACCTGTCCTCATGGGCAGGGACTTCTCCGGCATCACCATCACCGGCCATGGTTCAGCCGGCCCCCGTGTGACGCCCGCCGACTCGCACGGAACAGGGTCCCCCGCCTCGGACGGCACCGATCCGTCCTCCGCGAGTGGCCCGCAGGAGGGCTGAACCGGCCTCGTCCCCCGGAACCGGTTCACCGCTCTCCGGCGAGGCGGCGTTGCAGTTCGGCGTGGCGGAGCTGGTACGTGGCGCCGACCTGCCGCAACACGCCGCGTCGGTGTGCGTCGGCGAGGAAGGGCATCAGCCGCCACGGCACGTGGCCGTGCAGGGCGAGCCACCATCGCGCGAGTGTGAACGAGCCGTACCGGGCCTGGAGTAAGCCCCAGGCCAGGCCGGTCGCCAGCCCGTCGGCCACTCCGGCGAGGGCCCCCGGCCAGGGGCCCAGGAGTGACCCGATGACGAGGGACGCGGCAATGCCGATGGCGAGGCCACCCGCCGAGGCGGTGGTCCAGAACGTGGCGCGGTCCTGGGCGAGTACGGTCTGCGGGTCCGCCGCGGCCGTCGCCTCGGCCGGCTTGGCCTCCAGCCCCGCGCCGAAGGATCCGCCGGCGGCGCCCACCAGGCCCGACAACAGCCCGTTGAGCACGCCGGCTTGCAGAGTGACCGCGATCCCGAGGGCGAGGCCGCCGCCGAGGCCGGTGAGGATGCCGAGGGGCGACCAACGCAATCCTCGCGCGGGAAGACGGCTGTGGCCCATGGTGACCACGCAGGCCGCCGCGATGGCGAAGCCGATGCTGTTGACCAGCGGCGACGAGTCCCCCATTTCGGGATCCCCGACGAACGCGCCGACGAACGACGCCGCCACGCCTCCTGCCAGCCCCGCGCGGAACCCCCCGAGGAACCCGGGCACGAGGCCCAGCGCGAGTCCGCTGACGACGTATCCCGCGGGGCTCTCGATCCCGAGCACGGAGCGTATGCCGAGTCCGCACGCGGCACCGAGGATGCTGCCGAGTAGCCCTCCTGCCAGCCCGCGGTTGAAACTCCGGTCAGGCGGACTCCAACGGCGGCCCACCAGCGTCACCGCGATGCCGACGACCATGCCGACGCCGAGCCATGCGCCGAACGGCATCAGCACTCCGGCCGGCACCGCCACGAGTCCGACGGCGCCTCCCACCAGAGTCCTCGGTGCCGCGTCGGGGAGGTCCCACCATCTGAGGTCGGTGGTGCCCTGCTGACGGTGCTCCAGATCACGGGCGAGATAGGTCAGGAAGCGGGCCGCCTGCCCGAGTGTCCAGGCGGGCTTCGACCGTGAAGGACCGGCCCTCCGGCCCGGGGAGGAGAACCCGTGCCGGGCATAGGAGGCCGGGAGGAAGGCATCCAGCAGGTGGGCCTGCAGTGCGGCGGGCGTGGGGAACGTCGAGCGGTCCAGGAGCTCGACGGGGTGGCCGACGGGGGCGTGGCGATCCTCGGACCGGGACCCCCGTCCGGCACCCCGCGCGGCAACCGCGGAGTCACGCGCCGGACGCACCGGCCGGTCGGCTGGCGCGGAGCCGTGGGCGAGATCCTCCGCGCCCTCCGCGCCCTCCGAGCCCTCCGCACCCTCCGCCCCCTCCGAGCGCTCCGTCCCCTCCGCCCCCGCCGATCCCTCCGAAGCGCCCGGCGAGGGGTTGTAGGCGACGCGGGCCAGGTAGGCCATCAGCGGTGTCGTGAGCAGCCGGCCCAACGGATGGGGATCGTGCCGAGTGTGCAGCGTGGCGAACACCTCCTGCCAACGGGCCTCGTTGGTCGGCCCGCCGGCGGAGTCCCGCAGGTACCACTCGACGGAGTCAAGGTCCAGCGGCTCGATCGCGACGCCCGCGGCGCCGGTCACCCTCACCTCACGCCCGCTGCGGGGCTGGACTGTGTCGGCGAAGTCGGTGCTGCGCGAGCTGAGGACCATGGCAAGGTTCGGACGGGGGCCGAGGGCGTCGTTGATGCGGGCGATCGCACGGCCTCGCACGCTGCCCGGGATCTCGTCCAAACCGTCCAGCACCAGCATGAGCCGGCCGGAGTCCAGGAGTTCCCGTCCTTTGCTCGCCCCAGTCCGCCCGGGATCGCCGAGCGACGGGTAGTCGATGCTCAGCCGCTGTTCCAGCCACAGGTCCAGTTCCTCCCGGTCCGGCTCCCACGAGGCGAGCGGGACGAGGACGGGAACCGGGTCGCCGTGGCGGCGGCGCGCGAGCAGGTCCAGCACCAACCGCATCAGCAGCACGCTCTTGCCGGAACCCGGTTCCCCGAGGACGACCAGGCGCCCCGTCGGTACCCGGGCCAGTACCTCCGCCAGCTCGCCGTCGCCGCCGGACAGTGCTTCCGGCCCGGGCGCCCAGCCGGACGGCGAGGCCGGTGCCCAGCCGATCCCGGTCGTAGCCAGCCGGAGCAGCGAACGCCAGGGCTCCAGAAGCTCAGGAGCGGCGGGTCGCCACCGGACCGGAAGCGGATACGGGTCGTTCAGCCGTCGTAGCGCCGCCTCCTGCCCCCACTGGCGTTCGACAGCGTCCGCGAGATCGTCCGCGGCCCGGGCCAGTTCCGGGTCCTCGACCACAGTGGGCGTCGGAACCGCTGGAGGGTTGATGGTGACCGGACCGTGGAAGTCCCGCGCCAGGAAGACGGGGCCGTGCTGTGTGCCCCCGCTGATGCTGTTGCCGACCCCGTCTTCCGACGGCTCCTCCCCCCGTGCATCCCGTTCCACGAACTCCCCCTCCACCCGGATGCCCTGCCACGCCCCGCGCCGCCCGCCGGCCGGCCGCCGCGGTAGCCTGACGGGTATTCGTCAGGCTACTCAGCCACCCCCGACTCTGTTAGACGGCCGCGGAGAAGCGCCTGGGGTGCCCCCGGACCGTTCGGCGGCCGGGGAGGCTCGCACAGGTGGCTGTTCGCGCCCGTTCGTGGGAGGTTCAGCCGCGGCCGGGGGCGGCCGGGGCCAGCCGGTAGCCTTCCCCCTCGCGTCGTACGTGGCCGGCGGTCGGCGGCGGGAAGTGGGTGCCGAGCAGCAGCGTCGACGTGCCCGCCAGCGCGTCGAGCAGCCGGCTGCGGGTCCGGACGGCGAGGTCGGGGTCGATGTCCACGCAGCTGCAGAGCCCGGGGTGCGACATCTGGACCGGGTGGTGGATGCTGTCGCCGGTGATCAGCGCGCGTTCACCGCCGCTGCTCAGCTCGACCGCCACCTGGCCCGGCGTGTGGCCCGGGGTGGGCAGCAGACGGATGCCCGGCGCGATCGGGGTGCCGCCGTCCTCGACGTCGACCAGGTCGAACAGGCCCGCGTCCCGGACGGGGTGGACCGAGTCGCGGAACATCTGCTTGCGCGCGTCGTCCATCTCGGCGCCGGACCAGTAGTCCCACTCGGTGCGCGCGGTGAGGTAGCGCGCGTTCGGGAAGGTGGGCACCCAGTCGCCCCCCTCGGCGCGGGTGTTCCATCCCACGTGGTCGGTGTGGAGGTGGGTCAGGACGACGAGGTCCACGGACTCCGGTGCGAAGCCCGCTTCCCGCAGCCGCGTCTCGTAGTCGGTGTTCATGTCGTGCCAGGCGGGGTTCGCGCGCTGCTTGCCGTTGCCGATGCCGGTGTCGATCAGCACGCGCATGCCGTCGGCTTCCAGGGCGAAGCTGTGGCTCGCCAGGTGGAGGAACCCCTGGTCGTCGGCGAAGTCGGGGCGCAGCCACGGTGCTTCGGCCACGAGGTCGGTGGTCGCTCCGGGCAGGAGCCACGGGCTGGTCTCGGCCGGCAGGGCGATCTCGTCGACGCGGAGGACGGTGTGGTCGCCGACGGACCACGAGGAGGCCCCGGGGTGGGTCCCGGCGGCGGACTGAGAGGTCGTGGACATGGGGGTTCCCTACTTGTCGGTGGTGGTGAGGCTGTGGTTGTCGGCGTTCGCCGCGGCTTCGGCGGCGCCGGTGGCGCCGTCGAGGGTCGGCCGGACGGCGCCGGACACGCGACGGGTGACGCGGGTGGGCGGCGGCGAGCCCGGCGCGGACCGTGCCGACCGTGCCGGGCGCGCCGGGCGCGCCGGGCGGGCCGGGTGGGCCGAGTGGGCCGGTCGGGCCGGGTGGGGCGCGTGGGCTGGGTGGGCTGGGTGGGTCGACCGCGTGGACCTGAATAGCGCCGCGACCGCGATGGCGGCCAGCACCGCCACGCAACCGGCGTACGCCACCGCCGTGGTGCGCAGTCCGCAGGCCGCGGTGAGGACGCCGGCGCCGATGGCGGGCAGGCTCATCGCGAGGTAGCTGAGGACGTAGTAGGAGGCGAGCGTGCCGCTCTTCTCCCGGGCCGCGACCGGCGAGAGGACCGCGCGCAGGGCGCCCTGGGAGACGGCGCCGAAGCCGAACCCGGCCAGTGCCGCTCCCACGAAGAGCGGGACCGGGCTGTCGAGGAGGAGGGCGCAGAGGGACAGGCCGGCCGCCGGTATCACCGCGCAGCAGCCGAGCAGGGCCGAGAGGCCGGCCCGGGTCCTGCGCGTGAGGAAGACGGTGAGCGCGGCGACGGAGGTCAGGGTGAAGAACACCAGACCCCCGGCGGCCTCCGGTCCGCCCGGCGAGACGAGCCGGGTGAAGGCCGGGCCCAGCGACGAGTAGAAGCCGCCGAGCGCCCAGACGGCGACGACACCGGCGCCGTTGCGCAGGAAGGCACCGCGGGCCGCCGCCGGCAGGGTCAGGTGCGGCCGCGTGGAACGGAGAGCTCCGGGGCGGGCGCGAACCGTCTCCGGGATTCGGCTGAGAGCCACCGCCTGAACCGCGAACAGGGCCGCGAGGGCCACGTACACCGTGGTCGTGGGGGCGGGCGCGAAGAGCACCAGGAGGGTGGCCGTCATGACGCCGGCGGCCATGCCGGCCACCGGTGAGACGCTGTTGGCCAGCGCGGACCGTCCGGGCCGGGCGGGGTCCTCCAGGTCGAGGAGGGCCGCCCCGGCGGCACTGGTGGCCGCGCCCGTGGCGATGCCCTGCAGTAGCCGGGCGACGATGAGCGCCGTCAGGCCGCCCGCCGTGGCGAAGAGGAGCATGGCCGCGACCTGGAGCAGCAGCGCGCCCAGCAGTACCGGGCGGCGCCCGAGGTGCTCGGAGAGCGTGCCGGTCGTCAGCAGGGCCGCCAGCAGGGCCAGGGCGTAGGCGCTGAAGACCACGGTGATGTCGAGGGCCGAGAGCTGCCACTGCGCCTGGTAGCGGGTGTAGAGCGGGGTCGGCGCGCTGGAGGCCGCGAGCAGTGCGATCAGGATCGAGGCGTGCAGCGCGAACGGCAGGCGCCGGGAGGTGGGGGAGCGGGGGCAGACGCGACCCGCTGGGGCGCTTTGCATGAGGTTCCTTACCAAGCTTAAAGCAAAGAGTTTGCTTTAAGTCACGGTAGGTCGTAGCGTCGACTAAAGCAAATGATTCGCGTTTAGGTGATCGAGGGTCCCCACCCACCCAGGACCCGATGCGCGCCGTACAGATCCGGAAGGCCACCATGACCAGCGCACTCACTCCCCAGGAGGCGGCCCGAGGGGCGCTCCGAGCGGGGCTCCCCCTCGCCGACGAACGGCACGAAGGGGTGGCCGCGACGGCCGACTTCATCCACTCCGTCATCACCACGCTGCGCGAACTCGACTTCGGCGACACGCCCCCGGCGGCCTCCTACCGGGCCGGAACGGAGAACGTCGATGCGACCCTTTGAGCTGTCACTGACCGACGCCGCCCGCGCGGTGCGCGCCCGCGAGCTGTCCCCGGTCGACCTCGCCGCATCCGTGCTCGACCGCATCGCCGCCGTCGACGGACGACTCGGCGCCTATGTCGCCGTCGCCGCGGACCGGGCGCGGAGCGCGGCCGCGCAGGCGGAGCGGGAGATCTCGAAGGGCGGACCGAGGGGACCGCTGCACGGAATCCCGATGGCGCTCAAGGACCTGATCGACGCCGAGGGGATGCCCACCACGGCGAGTTCCGACGTCCGCGCCGGGCATGTCGCGGACCGGGACAGCCGGGTGACCGCACGCCTCGCCGCCGCCGGGGCCGTCCTGCTGGGCAAGACGCACACCCACGAGTTCGCCTACGGCCTGACCACCCCGCAGACGAGGAACGCGTGGGACCACAGCCGCGTCGCCGGCGGATCGAGCGGCGGCTCCGCGGTGGCGGTCGCCGCGGGCGGGGCGACCTTCGCGCTGGGCACGGACACCGGCGGCTCCATCCGGGTGCCCGCGGCGCTCAACGGCGTGGTGGGCCTCAAGCCCACCTACGGCCTCGTCCCCCGCACCGGCGTGACCTCCCTGTCCTGGTCCCTGGACCACGTCGGCCCCATCACCCGCACCGTGCGGGACGCCGCGCTGGTGCTGGCCGCGACGGCCGGCCACGACCCGGACGACCCCGCGAGCGTGCCCGGCCCCCGTACCGACTACCTCGAAAGCGGCGACCTGTCGGGCGTCCGGGTCGGCGTCCCCCGCACCTACTACTTCGACCGGGTCGCGACCGACGTGGAAGAGGCGGTGCGCCGGGCGATCGGGCGGCTGGCGGAACTCGGGGCCGAACTCGTCGACGTCGACATCCCGATGACGCGCTACATCCAGGCCGTCCAGTGGGGGCTGATGGTGCCCGAGGCCACCGCCTACCACGAGCGCTCCCTGCGGGATTCGGCCGACCTCTACGCCCCGGACGTGCGCATCCTGCTGGAGGCCGGTGAACTCACCTCGGCGGGCGACTACCTCCGCGCCCAGCGGGCCCGCACCCTGATGCGGGACGCCTGGGCGCGCATGTTCGACGGGATCGACGTTCTGGCCGCGCCGACGGTACCGATGACGGCCGCCGCCGCGGACCAGGAGGCGGTCGAGTGGGCCGACGGCACGACCGAGTCCGTGTCCGACGCCTACGTCCGTCTCTCCGCCCCGGCCAACATCACCGGCGTTCCGGCCCTCACCCTTCCGGTCGGCCGCGACCGGAACGGGCTGCCGATCGGCATGCAGCTGATGGCGCGGCCCTTCCGCGACGCGACGGTGCTGCGGGTGGGACGGATCTACGAGGAGGCCGCTGCCGAAACCGGTCGGCTCGCTCCGCTCGCGGCCTGAGCGCCGACGTCCCGGGCGGCCACCACCGCCCGGGACCGACGGCGGTCCACCGGCGCCCGCGACCGACGGCCGTGTCCTCGCCGGGGACCGACCGGGTCGCGGCACTAGACGCAACGGATTCGCATTAAGGTGGAGAGCATGACTCCCAGGCCCATGGCCCGGCCCGGCGGGCGCAGTGCCCGTGTGCAGGAATCGGTGCACGCCGCGGTCCGCGAACTCGTCGGCGAAGTGGGACGCGACGTGCTGACCGTCCCCATGGTGGCGGCCCGCGCTGGTGTGACGCCGTCCACCGTCTACCGCCGCTGGGGCGACCTGCAGGAACTCCTCTCCGACGTCGCGGTCGAGCGGCTGCGCCCGGAGACCGATCCCGCGGATCTCGGCAGCCTCCGGGACGACCTCGACGCCTGGGCGGAGCAGTTCCTCGACGAGATGGCCTCTCCGTCCGGGCGCGCGTACATCAGGGACGCGCTCCTCGGAGACCCGGACGGCACCAACGCGGGCCAGTGCTCCGCCTACGCCGCGGAGCAGATCGGCGCCGTGCTGGATCGGGCGGTCCGGCGCGGTGAGCCGGTGCCCGACACGGAGCTGATGATGGACGACGTGGTCGCGCCGATCATGTACCGCATCCTCTTCCGTCCCGGCGCGCTGGACGCCGCGTACGCGCGCGAACTGGTCACGCACGCCCTCGACCGGCTCTGACCGGCACTGCCTCGCCGGGAGCCGGGAGCCGGCAGCCCCTGGACGACACTCGTCCTCACCGCTCGGCCCCTGAACCCCGCCGGCGGACGCCGGTGACGGACCCGGCGTCGCATTCCGTTCGGAGTGCGGATATGTCCGACGGCCCTCCCGCCGAGTTCGCGTTCATGCCCGCGTTCATGTCCGCGTTCATGTCCGCGTTCGTGTTCACGTCCGCGTTCGAGGAATGGCGCTCGGAAAGGGGAGGTGACGCGGGCACCCTTAGCGGGATGACCTGCCGGCCGAATTCCCCCGGACGGGTCGAAAGTCCGCGTTGCCGGCTGCGAAACGCCGGCTGAGGAGTACGCCCACCGTCGCGCCGACGCGCCCCCGCGTGCACCGGGTTCGCCTCCCGGTCCGCCCGTCCGTTCTCGCGTCGCGGCCGGTGAATGCGGCGCGGCGAATTTGTCGCCCAAATCCGGCAGAGGTCACATCGTAGGGAAGTCCGGCTTGTCCGCCCGGCGGGTTCCTTTCGCCGGCGCGGAACCTCTCATGCTCTCTTGACACGGGGATCGGGGGCTGCGGATCATAGAAAACCGCATGACCTGACAACGTTGTCAAACGAGCATCGGGAGCGACGTGACCCAATTGAATCGCAGGCGTTTCCTGTCCAGCGGGATCGCCGTCGCCGGTGGCGGTGTTCTCGGTACGCTCGGGCTGCCCGGTGTCGCCGACGCGGCTCCGGCGGATGCCGCGGGCGCCCGCCCCCTCCACGATGACGGCCACGAGGTCACCAGCGGCTGGACGTTCACGGCGGCCGACGACACGACCGTGTCCGGTGGCGGGCTGGCCAGCGCGCAGCACGTAGCCGGCATGAAGCCGGCCGTCGTGCCGGGAACGCCGCTCACCAGCATGATCGCCAACGGCGAGTACCCCGATCCGCTGTACGGCCACATCGTGACCGACACGGTCCCGGACACCCTGAAGGACACCGGCTACTGGTACCGGGTCGCGTTCCCCGTGCCGCGGCTGATCCCGGGGCAGCGGTTCTGGCTGCGGTTCGAGGGCATCAACTACCTGGGGACGATCTGGCTCGACGGCACCCAGGTGGGCACCGTCGAGGGCGCGTTCAAGCGCGGTGTCTTCGACGTCACGGACATCGTGGCGAAGGCGGACGGCACCGCCCACCTCGCGGTGCTGGTCGGCAAGCTGGACTACGACGAGGGCCCGGCACTGCCGAGCTACACCAGCGGCGTGACCCGCGGCGGGCGCAACGGCGGCCCGACCGGGGTCACCCTGAAGAACGGGCCGACGTTCTTCTGCACGTCGGGCTGGGACTGGCTGCCCACCATCCCCGACCGGGACCTCGGCATCTGGCAGCCGGTCACCTGGTCCACCACCGGGCCGGTCCGGCTGACCGACGTCCGCGTCGATCCCACCCTCTCCGAGGACCTGGGCACGGCCGACATCGCGGTCGACCTCGCCCTCGACAGCGCGTTCAGCACGTCCAGGGCCGTGGTGGTGAAGGGCTCCCTCGACGGCCGCGACTTCGAGCGGACCGTCACCGTGCCGGCCGGCACCTCCTCGATCACCGTGACGTCGAAGGAGATCGCCGCCCTGCGGCTGAACCGCCCGAAGCTGTGGTGGCCCAACGGCTACGGCGACCCCCACCGCTACCGGCTGACGATCGGGGTCGAGTCCGGGGGCCAGGTCCACGACGAGCGGACGGTCGACTTCGGCGTCCGGCGGATCGAGTACACCAAGCCGATCCAGTCGCCGTCCGGCTCCCTGGCCGACTGCCTGGCGATCACCGTCAACAACCAGCCGATCCTGGTGATGGGCGGCAACTGGGGCCTGGACGAGGCGCTCAAGCGCATTCCGCGGGAACGGTTGCGCGAGCAGGTGCGGCTGCACCGCGACGCCAACCTCAACCTGATCCGGAACTGGAACGGCCAGAGCAGCACCGAGGACTTCTTCGACGCGTGCGACGAGTTCGGCATCCTCGTCTGGCAGGACTTCTTCTGCTCGACCGAAGGCCCCCCGCCGGCGGACTTCGACCGCGACCTGGACAACATCCGGGAGTGCATCGTGCGCTTCCGCAACCACCCGTCGGTCCTGCTCTGGTGCGGCGGCAACGAGGGCCCGCCGCCGCAGACGCTCATCGACGGCCTGGACGCGCTGGTCGCCGAACTGGACCCCAAGCGGGCCGCGCTGACCAGCTCGGCCGGCGACACCGGCAAGGACGCGATCGCGGGGTACAGCTCGGGCGGGCCGTACCACTGGGTCACCCCGAGCACCCATTTCTCCCTCAACAACGGCACGCAGTGGCCGCCGTTCCACAACGAGGTCGGCTCGTACTCGATCCCGACGCTGGAGTTCATCCGGAAGATGCTCCCCGAGGCGTCGTGGGAGCACCCGGACGACTTCTGGGCCGACCGCGACGTCAACGGCAACGGGGGCAACGGCGGCGGCGCGGGCTACCTCAAGCTCACCGCGCAGCGGTACGGCGAACTGCAGAACCTCCCGGACTTCGCCCGCAAGTCCCAGCTGATGAACTACGAGTGCATCAAGGCGATCTACGAGTCGCGCGCCGCGAACATGGAGAGCGCCGGGGAGGGCAGGCCCTACCCGAGCACCGGCGTGGTCATGTGGATGACGAACCCGGCGCAGCCCAGCTTCGTCTGGCAGATGTACAGCCACGACCTTGAGGCGCACTCGTCGTTCTACGCGGTCCAGCACGCGTGCCGGCGGGTCAACGTGATCCTCAACAGCCAGACCCTCGACGTCGTGGTGGCCAACCACACCCGGGCCGCGGTGCGGGGCACCGTCGCCGTCACGCTGTACGGCCTGGACGGGGCGGCGTTCGCCGGCACGTCCCTGCGCGTCGACGGGGCGGCCGCGGCCGACCACACCGTGGTCGGCGGCATCGCGGCGCAGTTGGGCACCGCGCCCTCCGATGTCGCCTTCGTCCGGCTGTCGTTCGGGGACGAGCACGGCGTGGAGCTGGTGCGCAACTTCTACTGGGTCGAGAACCCGGCCCGGGCCGCCGGGTTCGTGAGCCTGGACGACGCGCCCGCGGCCGCCGTCTCCGTCGTGGCCGACGCCCGCCACGGGCAGGACGGCCTCGACCTGACGGTGGAGGTCGAGAACACCGGCCGGGCGGTGGCGCTGATGACGCACCTGCAGCTGTACGACACCCGGACCGGTGAACGCGTCCTGCCGGCCACGTTCAGCGACAACTACCTGAACCTGGCGGCCGGTGAGTCCAGCACCGTGCGGGTGCGGCTGGACGACGAGCAGGTC
The DNA here is from genome assembly GCF_000745345.1 of Actinacidiphila yeochonensis CN732. NCBI lineage: Bacteria > Bacillati > Actinomycetota > Actinomycetes > Kitasatosporales > Streptomycetaceae > Actinacidiphila > Actinacidiphila yeochonensis. The sequence continues at coordinate 3,827,411 of NZ_JQNR01000005.1, forward strand.
CGGAGCCACCCGTCCCTCGGCGTACGGGTCGACGGCTGGAAGATCGACCAGGACGCCTCCCGGTTGCGGGGCCACGGAGTGGCCGTCACCTTCAACCAGGCGGCGCTCTCCACCCACCCGGCGACGAAGACCTTCGCCGGGTAGCGGGTAGCCGGCGGGAACACGCGGGTACGGCCGGCCGCCGACCACGGCCGGCCGTACCTGTCACCCGTCACCCGGGCTCCGGGTCGGTGTACCGCCTCGTGGTTTTTTCGGCCCGCGCGGCCAGGAGCCTTCCCGGGCCGCGCCTTCGGCGCTACAGGCCGGCGGCGACGCCTCGCAGGACCGATTCCAGATCACGCTCGCCCGCCGGGGTCTGCGCACCGTGCTCCAGAGCCCCTGCCATGAGCCGTGCCGGCAGGTCCCCGCCCACCAGCTCGGCCCAGGCCTCGTCTTCCGCCCGCAGGCCGTCGGTCAGGTCCGCAGGAGGGACCAGCCGCTTGGCGGCGGCGATGATCTCCGGGGACAGCGCGGCGATCTTCTCCGCGACCCCGTCGACGAACGCGTCCAGCTCGGCCGCGGGCACCGAGCGGTTGATCCACCCGTAGGCGGCAGCGGTGTCCGCGTCCACCACGTCCCCGGTGAGCAGCAGCTCCAGCGCCCGGTTGCGTCCGACCCGCTCGCGCAGGTACTGCGTGCCTCCGCCGCCCGGCACGATGCCCATCAGGACCTCGCTCTGTCCGATGCCCGCGGTCTCCCGCGCGGCGAAGGCCATGTCGGCCGCCGCGACGAACTCCGCGCCTCCGGCTCGCGCCGTGCCCGCCAGCTTGACGATCGTCACCTGGGGCTGGTGGCGCAGCAGCTCGCCGACCCCCTGGAAGAGGTTGGCGTCCGGGTTGCGGTCCGCGATCTCCCGCAGCCCGTCCAACTCGTCGAGGATGTGGATGTCGACGTGTGCGATGAAGAGCTCGGGGTTGGCGCTGGAGAACACGATGACGCGGACCGAGCGGTCGTCCCGCAGCGTCCCGAGAGCATCGTGCAGTTCACGGATCAGGGTTCCGCTGAGCACGTTGACAGGGGGATTGTCCAGGGTGATCCGCGCGACTCCGGCATCGATCGCGACGCGGAGTGTCGTGTACTGGTCCAGGTTCATGAGCGTTCCAAGGTTTGCGGTGAGCCAGTAGGTTTGCGATGCATACCAACCCTGTGCTCGGCGTCGTGAACGGTCAATAACGCACTTCTCGACAACCAAGGATCTTGATGGATACCAGCTCCTCGCCCCTGCCGCCCCGTGGCGCTCCGCGATTCAGCGCCGAGTGCCCGAGTCGGCCCATCCTCGACCAGATCTCCGACAAGTGGTCGATGATGGTCATGGCGGTCCTGGAGCAGCCGACGCGGTTCAACGAGATCAAGCGCCAACTGGAGGGCGTCACGCAGCGGGTGCTCACCCAGACGCTGCGCAGGCTGGAACGGAACGGAATGATCCGGCGCCGAGTGCTGGAGACCTCCCCACCCGGCGTGGAGTACTCCCTCACACCTCTCGGTGAGTCGTTCCGCGGCCCTTTCACGCGCCTGTACGAATGGACGGTCGAGCACAGCGACGAGGTCCTGACGGCGCAGTGCGCATTCGACGCGCGGGCATCGGGACAGTAGCCCCCGCCCACCACCCGACCGGCCGTCGTCGGCCGACCTGACCCGCGCGATCGGGGGCCGCGCGGAGCCGGTGCTCGTTCCGTGGGACTGCGGTGACGGCCCGGGGAGCTCAGCCGTTCGGCGGGGCGGTTCCGGGGTTGCTGCCGGGGTTGCTTCCGGGGGCGGTTCCGGGGGCGGTTCCCGGCGTGGCGGAGGTACGGCGGCGGCCGCGGGAGGCCGCGGAGCGGGGCGGTTCGGCGCGCATGTGGTCGCGTACGCGGGTCATGGTGTCGCCGAGACGGTTCAGGTCGTCCTCGGTCAGGGGGTCGAACAGCAGGCGGCGGACGAGCTGGACGTGGCCGGGCAGGATGCGCCGGATGAGGGACCGGCCGTCCTCGGTGAGGGTCACCGCGGTCGCGCGGTCGTCGCCGGGGTCGGGCCCGCGGGTGATCAGGCCGGCCTTCTCCAGCAGTCCTGCCTGGTAGGTCAGGCCGCTGCGGCTGTAGACGATGCCGTCCGCCAACTGGGTCATGGTCAACGGACCGGTGGCGTCGGCGAGGCGGGCCAGCAGCTCGAACTGCGCGTAGCTGATGCCGCCGTCGGTACGCAGCTGCTGTTCGAGCTGGTACTGGAGGAGGCTGACGGACTCCAGCAGCGCGAAGTAGGTGTCCAGACGCCCGGGGTCGAGCGGCTGGGCACCGGCGGCGTCGGGGCGGATCTCGGGCATCCACCCAGGGTACGTACAGCGCATTCGCCGCACGGATCACAACAGAATGTGACGGGCGCCACATCCTCGGCAGGAAATGCTTCGCATTCGAAGCAAGTTCTCCCTCATGCTTCGAATGCGAAGCAAGTCCCCGAGGAGTGATCATGAAGGCAGTGCGTTTCCACGCGTACGGCGACAGCGGCGTCCTGGTCCACGAGGAGGTGGACCGTCCGACGGCGGGGGCCGGCGAGGTGGTGGTGCGGGTGGCCGGCACCACGTTCAACCCGGTGGACGCCCTCGTCCGCGCCGGCTTCATGCGCGAGGTGTTCCCGCTGGACCTTCCGCACACCCCGGGCGTCGACCTCGCCGGAGTGGTCGCGGACGTCGGCACCGGGGTCGGCGGGTGGAAGGCCGGCGACGCGGTCGTGGCGTTCCTGCCGATCGCCGGGACCGGAGCGGCCGCCGAGTACGCCGTCGCGCCGGCCGAGGTACTGGCCGCCGCGCCGAGGAGCGTCGACCTGGCCGACGCCGCGGCGCTGCCGATGCCGGGACTGACCGCCTGGCAGGCGCTGTTCGACCACGCGGACCTCCAGGCCGGGCAGACCCTCCTGGTCAACGGCGCGGGCGGGGCGGTCGGCGGGTACGCCGTCCAACTGGCCCACCGGGCCGGCGCCCTCGTCACCGCCACCGCCAGTCCGCGCAGCGCCGACCGCCTGCGCTCCTACGGCGCCGACCGGACGGTCGACCACACCGTCGCACCGCTGCCGCGGGCGGTGGCCGGGCAGCGGTTCGACGCGGTGCTGAACCTCACGCCCACCGGCCCGGAGGAGACCGCGGCCCTGGTGGACCTGGTCGCCGACGGGGGAGCGTTCGTCAGCGCCACCACCCCCGGGCCCGAGGACGCCGGGCGCGGCGTGCGCACGGCGCGGATCGTCGTCCGCGGCGACGCCGCCCAGCTCGCCGAGCTGGTGGCCAGGGTGGACTCCGGCGACCTGGAGATCGACATCGCGCGGCGGACCACGCTGGCCGACCTGCCCGCCGTCCACGAGGACGCCGCGGCCGGACGGCTGCCCGGCAAGACCGTCCTGATCCCCTGACCGCACCCTGACCGCACGCCGCCGGCCCCGGCGAGCGCCGGGGCCGTGAAGCCGGCCCGGCGGCTCGGCCGTCCGGCGGTTCGGTCGTTCGGCGGTCCGGCGGTCCGGTCGTCCGGCGGTTCGGCCCTCCGGCCGCGCGGGGAAGGCGGCCGGACGACCGGCGGCCTTCCCCGACAGCGGGCCGGCGGGCTCCTATGCGGGCCTGCCGGTCACACCACGCCGATCCAGGCGTCGGCGCCGAAGGACGCCTTGATGTCGGACGCGACCGACATGGGGTCCACCAGGAAACCCAGCTCGTACACCGTGGTCTTCCTCGGCCCCTGCAACCTCACCCGCACCGGGCTCTCACCGGGGTGGGCGACGAGAATGCGCTTGAGCTCCTTGATCGCGGGCTCGCGCAGCATCGCGAACTCGCGGAAGGCCAGCTGGACGGGGGGCTTCCCGCCGCTCTCGGCGGAGCTGACGTCGAGTTCGACCAGCTCCGCGCCGATGATGTTCATCGTGCCGTCGCGGTCCTGGGCCCGGCCGGTGATGGAGACGACGCTGTCGGGGATCAGGGCGTGGCCGACCAGCTGGTAGGTGGCGGGGAAGAAGCAGACCTCGACGTTGGCGTCCCGGTCGGCGAACTGCACGGCCGCCCACGCGTTGCCCTGCTTGGTCATCTTCCGGTCCACGCCGGTGATCAGCCCCGCGATCCTGACGGGCCCCTCCTGGCCGGAGGCGAGGAGTTCCGCCACCGTGGTGTCGCGGTTGCGGGCCAGGATGTGCTCGGTGCCGTCGAGCGGGTGCGCGGACACGTACAGGCCCAGCATGTCGCGCTCGATCGCCAGGAGCTGCTTGCGCGGCCACTCGGTCTCCGGGATGGGGAAGTCCAGTCCGAAGGCCGGGGTGCTGTCGTCCGGTCCGCCCAGCTCCGCGAAGAGGTCGTTCTGGCCGTAGGCCTCGGCCTTCTTGACCGGGATGATCGCGTCGACCGCCTCCTCGAACACCTGGGAGAGCCCCATCCGGGTGTGGCCGAGGGAGTCGAACGAACCCGCCTTGATGAGGGACTCCACGGCGCGCTTGTTCAGGACGGGGATGCTGACCTTGTCCAGGAAGTCCGGGAAGGAGGCGAACTTGCCCTTGGACTTGCGGGCGGCGACCAGGGCCTCGATCACGCCCTCGCCCACGTTCCGCACCGACTTGAGGCCGAACCGGACGTCGTCGCCGACGGCGGTGAACTCCGCGACGGACGCGTTCACGTCCGGGGGCAGCACGTTGACGCCGCCCTTGCGGGCGTCGGCGAGGTAGACGGCCGCCTTGTCCTTGTCGTCGCCGACCGAGGTGAGCAGGGCCGCCATGTACTCGGGCGCGAAGTTCGCCTTGAGGTAGGCGGTCCAGTACGACACCAGCCCGTAGCCGGCGGTGTGCGACTTGTTGAAGGCGTAGCCCGAGAAGGGGAGCATGACGTCCCACAGGGCCTTGATCGACTCCTCCGAGTAGTTGTTGCCCGCCATGCCGCCGTGGAACTTCTCCCACTCCGCGGCCAGCACCTCGGGCTTCTTCTTGCCCATCGCCCGACGCAGCAGGTCGGCGCCGCCCAGGGTGTAGTCGGCCAGCTGGCGGGCGATCGCCATGATCTGCTCTTGGTAGATCAGCAGGTGGAACGTGTTGCCGAGGATCGGCTCCAGCGCGTCCTTCAGCTCGGGGTGGATCGGGTCGATGGCCTGCCGCCCGGTCTTGCGGTGGGCGTAGTTGGTGTGCGCGTTGGCCGCCATCGGGCCGGGCCGGTACAGCGCCAGGGCCGCCGCGATGTCCTCGAAGCGGCTGGGCTCCATCAGTTTGAGCAGCGTGCGCATGCCGCCGCCGTCGAGCTGGAAGACGCCGAAGGTGTCACCGCGGGCGAGGAGGGCGTAGGTGTTCTTGTCGTCCAGCGGGATGTTCTCGGTGGTCAGGTCGATCCCGCGGTTCTCGCGGACGTTCTGGATCGCCTGGTCGATGACGCCCAGGTTGCGGAGGCCCAGGAAGTCCATCTTGACCAGGCCCATGTTCTCACATGACGGGTAGTCGAACCCGGTGATCTTCGCGCCGTCCTTCCGCATGTGCAGCGGAATGCGGTCGGTGAGCTTCGTCTTGGACAGGATGACCGCGGCGGCGTGCACACCCGTGTTGCGGATCAGCCCCTCGACGCCCTTGGCGCCGTCCACGACCCGTTTGACGTCCTGCTCGTTCTGGTACAGGGTGCGGATCTCGCCGGCCTCCCCGTAGCGGGGGTGCTCGGAGTTGAAGATGCCGTCGATGGGGATGCTCTTGCCCATGACGTCCGGCGGCAGCGCCTTGGTGATCCGCTCGCCGTGCGCGAAGGGGTAGCCCAGGATCCGCGACGTGTCCTTGATCGCGTTCTTCGCCTTGAGCTTGCCGAACGTGTTGACCAGGGCGGTGAACGCGTCCCCGTACTTCTCCACGACGTAGCGGACCATCTGGTCGCGCTTGCGGTCGTCGAAGTCGAGGTCGACGTCGGGCGGGTTGATGCGCTCGGGGTTGAGGAAGCGCTCGAAGAGCAGCCCGTGCTCGATCGGGCAGAGCTCCGTGATGCGCGTGGCGTAGGCGACGATCGAGCCGGTCGCCGAGCCGCGGCCGGGGCCGACCGGGATCTTGTTGTCCCGGGCGTACTTGCAGATGTCGGCGACGACGAGGAAGTACGAGGAGAAGCCCATCGGACCGATGACCTTCATCTCGGTCTCGAACCGCTCCAGCACGTGCTCGGGGATCGGGTCGCCGTAGCGCATCGCCAGGCCCTTGAGGACGTCCTTGCGCAGCCACGACTCCTGGGTCTCGCCCTCGGGGACGTCCGGGAACTGCGGCATCTCGTCCTTGTGGTCGAAGACCTCGTCGTAGGACCCGATCCGCTCCGCGATGAGCAGCGTGTTGTCGCACGCCTGCGGCAGCTCCGCGAACAGCTCCCGCATCTGCTCGGCGGTCTTGAGGTAGTAGCCGGTGCCGTTGAACTTGAAGCGGTTCGGGTCGTCCTTGTTCTTGCCCACCCCGATGCACAGCAGGTTGTCGTGGGCGTCCGCGTGCTCCTCCAGCACGTAGTGCGCGTCGTTCGTGGCCAGCAGCGGGATGTCCAGGTCCTTCGCCAGCCGCAGCAGGTCGGCGCGGACGTTGCGCTCCAGGTCCAGCCCGTGGTCCATCAGCTCCAGGAAGTAGTTCTCCTTCCCGAAGACGTCCTGGTAGGAGGCCGCGACCTGGCGGGCCTCGTCGTACTGGTTCAGGCGCAGCCGGGTCTGGATGGCCCCCGACGGGCAGCCGGTCGTGGCGATGATCCCGGCCGAGTGCTCCGCGATCAGCTCCATGTCCATACGGGGCTTGCCGGAGGGGAACTGACCCGTGTACGAGGCCTCCGTCGACAGGTAGAAGAGGTTCCGCAGCCCCTCGACGCCGGTGGCCCACATCGTCATGTGGGTGAACCGGCCGCCGCCGGAGACGTCCTTGCTCCCCTCACCGTCGTCCGCCATCGCCCGCTGCCCGCCCGGCCCCCAGAACTCCTGCTTCCGGTTGCGGCGGGAGGACGGCGCGACGTACGCCTCGATGCCGATGATCGGCTTCACCGCGTCGAAGCCCTTGGCGACCTGCTGGAACTCGTACGCCCCGAACATGTTGCCGTGGTCGCTCATCGCGATGGCCGGCATGCCCTGCCGCGCCACCTCGGCGAACATCGGCTTCAGCCGCTGAGCACCGTCAAGCATCGAGTACTCGGTGTGATTGTGCAGGTGAACAAAGCTGTCAGCCACCGGGCAGGCACCTCCGGAACAGTCGCGTGGAGCGCGTGGAGTCGCGTGGAGTCACGTGGAAGGGGCCCACCCTAGTGCGCCGACCGCTCCGCCGTGCGGAGGTCGGCACCTCCGGCGGACATGTCGCGAGCCCCGTCCGCGTGCTGGCCGCCGGCAGCCCCAACTGCCCCTGGGAGCACGGCGACACGCGGGATCGGCACCCGAGCCGCGCACCCCCGGCGGACCGGCGGCGAGCCGTCATCCGACGCCGTGCCGCGGTCCGGGCGCCCCGGCTGCCGGCCCGGTCCCGGGGAGGCCATCGTCTAGGGTGAAAGGACGATGGACCGATTCACCTCGCCCTGGGGCGACCTCGACCTGACCCGCTTCCCGGACGAGCCCAGGGAGCAGCTGCGCGCGTTCGACGCCGCGGACGCCTACGCCCTGCGCCATCTCGCCGAGAACATCGCCGAGCACGTTTCCGGGCGCGCCCCCGGGAGCCTCTCCGAGGACGCCCCAGGGACGGGCGGCGACGCCGTCGTCCTCGGGGACCGCTGGGGTGCCCTGACCACCGCCCTGGCCGCCGGGCTGCCCGGCCTGCGCCTGACCCTGGTCACCGACTCCTACCTGGCCGGCCGGGCCGCCGAGGCCAACCTGCGGCGCAACGCCCCGCAGGCCCGCGTGGCGCTCACCACCACCCGCGACGAGCCGCCCGCCCGCATCGACGTGCTGGTGGTACGGCTGCCCAAGAGCCTTGCCCTGCTGGAGGACCAGCTGCACCGGCTGGCGCCCGCCCTGCACAGCGGCAGCCTGGTGATCGGCGCCGGCATGACCACCGAGGTGCACACCTCGACGCTGCGCCTGTTCGAGCGGCTCGTCGGCCCGACCCGCACCACCCTGGCCGTCCGCAAGGCCCGGCTGATCCTCAGCACCCCCGCCCCGGCCGCCGGCCGCCCGGCCAACCCGTGGCCGCTGCGGTACGCGCTGCCCGAGGGCGTCGGGCCGATGTCGGGGCGCACCGTCACCAACCACGCCGGCGTCTTCTGCGCGGACCGGCTCGACCTCGGCACCCGGCTCGTGCTCGAACACCTGCCCCGCCGCTCCGGCCCCGAGACAGTTGTCGACCTCGGCTGCGGCAACGGCGTGCTCGGCACCGCCGCCGCCCTGGCCAACCCCGAGTGCGAGGTGCTCTTCACCGACGAGTCCCACCAGGCCGTGGCCTCGGCCGAGGAGACCTTCGCGGCCAACGCCCCGGCCGGGGCCAGGGCCCGCTTCGCGGTCGGGGACGTGCTCGCCGACGTGCCGCCCGGCAGCGTCGACCTCGTCCTCAACAACCCGCCGTTCCACTCCCACCAGGCCACCACCGACCGCACCGCCCAGCGGATGTTCGGCGGCGCCCGAGCCGCCCTGCGCCCCGGCGGCGAGCTGTGGGTCGTCGGCAACCGCCACCTGGGCCACCACGCCCGGCTGCGCCGCGTCTTCGGCAACTGCGACGTGGTGGCGTCCACGTCGAAGTTCGTGCTGCTGCGAGCCGTCCGCGGCTGAGCGGCCGCCCCGCGGGCGACACCTCCCGCGCGACCCCGGAGACGCCCTGCCCCGGCCGGGCCCGGAGACGCCCCGCCCCGGCCGGAGAACCGGCCGGGGCGGGGGCGCCGCCGCCCTCACGGGCGGGGGAGAGGTCAGGCCAGGACGGCCAGCGCCTCGTTGAGCGTGGCGGACGGGCGCATGACCGTGGCGGCCTTCGCCGGGTCCGGCTGGTAGTAGCCGCCGATCTCGGCCGGGGAGCCCTGGACGGCGATCAGCTCGGCCACGATCGCCTCCTCCTGCTCGGCGAGCCGCTGGGCCAGCGGGCCGAACGCCTCGGCGAGCGCGGCGTCGTCGGACTGCCGCGCCAGCTCCTGCGCCCAGTACAGGGCCAGGTAGAAGTGGCTGCCGCGGTTGTCGATACCGCCGAGGCGGCGGCTCGGCGACTTGTCCTCGTTGAGGAAGGTGCCGGTGGCGCGGTCCAGGGTGTCGGCCAGCACCTGCGCGCGGGCGTTGCCGGTGGACTGCGCCAGGTGCTCGAAGCTGACCGCCAGGGCCAGGAACTCGCCCAGGCTGTCCCAGCGCAGGTAGTTCTCCTTGACCAGCTGCTGCACGTGCTTGGGCGCGGAGCCGCCGGCGCCGGTCTCGAACAGGCCGCCGCCGTTGATCAGCGGCACCACCGACAGCATCTTGGCGCTGGTGCCCAGCTCCAGGATCGGGAACAGGTCGGTGAGGTAGTCGCGCAGCACGTTGCCGGTGACGGAGATGGTGTTCTCGCCGCGGCGGATGCGCTCCAGCGACAGCCTGGTGGCCTCCACCGGGGACAGGATGGAGATCTCCAGGCCCTCGGTGTCGTGCTCGGGCAGGTACGCGCGGACCTTCTCGATGAGCTGGGCGTCGTGCGCGCGCTCCGCGTCCAGCCAGAAGACGGCCGGGTCGCCGGTGGCGCGGGCGCGGCTGACGGCCAGCTTCACCCAGTCGCGGATCGGCACGTCCTTGGTCTGGCACATGCGGAAGATGTCGCCGGCGCTGACGGTCTGCTCCAGCACCACGGCGCCCGAGGCGTCGACCACCCGGACGGTACCGGTGACCGGCACCTCGAAGGTCTTGTCGTGGCTGCCGTACTCCTCGGCCTTCTGCGCCATCAGGCCGACGTTGGGCACCGAGCCCATCGTCGCCGGGTCGAAGGCGCCGTGCGCGCGGCAGTCGTCGATGACGACCTGGTAGACGCCGGAGTAGCTGCTGTCCGGGATCACCGCGAGGGTGTCGGCCTCCTTGCCGTCCGGGCCCCACATGTGGCCGGAGGTGCGGATCATGGCCGGCATCGACGCGTCGACGATGACGTCGCTGGGCACGTGCAGGTTGGTGATGCCGCGGTCGGAGTCGACCATCGCGAGCGCCGGGCCGGCGGCCAGCTCCGCCTCGAACGACGCCTTCACCGCGTCGCCCTCCGGCAGGGCCTCCAGGCCGCGCAGCACCGCGCCGAGGCCGTCGTTCGGGGTCAGCCCGGCCGCGGCCAGGGTGGCGCCGTGCGCGGCGAAGGTGTCGGGGAAGAACGCCCGCACCACGTGGCCGAAGATGATCGGGTCGGAGACCTTCATCATGGTGGCCTTCAGGTGCACCGAGAACAGCACGTCCTCGGCCTTGGCCCGGGCGACCTGGGCGGTCAGGAACTCGCGCAGCGCGGCCACCCGCATCACCGAGGCGTCCACCACCTCGCCGGCCAGCACCGGCACCGACTCGCGCAGCACCGTGGTGGTGCCGTCGTCGCCGTGCAGCTCGATGCGCAGGGTGCCGTCCTCGGCGACCACCGCGGACTTCTCGGTGGAGCGGAAGTCGTCGGCGCCCATGGTGCTGACGTTGGTCTTCGACTCGCCGGTCCAGGCGCCCATGCGGTGCGGGTGGGCCTTGGCGTAGTTCTTGACCGCGGCCGCGGCACGCCGGTCGGAGTTGCCCTCGCGCAGCACCGGGTTGACGGCGCTGCCCTTGACCTTGTCGTAGCGGGCGCGGATGTCGCGCTCCTCGTCGGTCTTCGGGTCGTCCGGGTAGTCCGGCAGCGCGTAGCCCTGCTCGCGCAGCTCGGCGACGGCAGCCTTGAGCTGCGGGATCGAGGCCGAGATGTTCGGCAGCTTGATGATGTTCGCCTCGGGACGTTTGGCCAGCTCGCCGAGCTCCGCGAGGGCGTCGTCGATCCGCTGGCCCTCCTCCAGGAACTCGGGGAAGGTCGCGATGATCCGGCCCGCCAGCGAGATGTCGCGGGTCTCGACGGTGACCCCGGCGGTGGCGGCGTAGGCCTGGATCACCGGCAGGAGCGAGTACGTCGCCAGGGCCGGTGCCTCGTCGGTGTGGGTGTAGATGATGGTCGAGTCAGCCACCGGTTGCTCTCCGTCCAGTCTCCAACATTGCTTGATATCAAGATATCCCGTCCGGCGCGGAAGGGCGGAGGGCGCCCCTTCCTGTCCGCCGGCGCGCGGCGGCACACCGGACCGGACCGACGCACGCCGGCGCCGCGCCCCGGGGCCGCGCGGCGACAGGGCCTGTACGGGGCCTGTGCGGGGCCTGATGTCCTGTGTCAGGAGCGGCCGCGCGGCTTGCGGCCCGTACCGCGGGCGCCGGGCTTCGCCGAGGTGCCGCGTTTCGCCGTGCCCGAGGCACCGCGGGCGCCGCCCTTCGTGCTCCCCTTGGCGCCGCCCTTCGCCCCGCCCGAGCGGCCGGACGGGGCGCCGGACGCCGACCGCCGAGGCCGCCCCTCCGCCGACTGCTCGCGCGGGGACGGGGGCTGCTGCTGGGGGCGGCCGCGGGTGCTGTTGACCGTCCGGCCGCGCACGATGCCGATGAACTGCTCGACCAGGTCCGTGTGCCGGTCCTCGGGCCAGGACAGCGCGACGTCCGACCCGGGGGCGTCCACCACCGGCCGGTACACGAGGTCCCTGCGGTGGTGCAGCCGGGCCAGCGACTGCGGCACGACGAGCAGCCCGATGCCCGCCGCCACCAGCTCGATCGCGTCCTCGGTCGTGGCCGGGCGCTCCAGGGCGGGACGGCCCGGCGGGCGCTCCCAGGGCAGCACGTCGTCCATCGGGTGCAGCACCACCTCGTCGGCGAGGTCCGCCACCGCCACCTCGTCGACGGCCGACACGACGTGGTCCTTCGGCACGACCACCACGGTCGCCTCGGTGTACAGGGGGATCGCGCTCAGCGCCGTACGGTCCACCGGCAGCCGGACGATCCCGGCCTCGGCGCCGCCCGCGAGCAGGACGGCGGGCGCCTCCGCGGCGGGCACCGCCACGAGGTCGAGCGGGACGTGCGGCAGCCGCTCCCGCCAGATCCCCACCCACTTCGCGGGCGTCGCGCCCGGGACGTACGCGAGCCGGAACGGCGGCTGGGGCTCCTGGTCGGTCATCCGGCCAGGCTACCGGCCGCGGGCCGGAGCGGCGGCGCCAGGCGCCGAGCGGCCCGTCCGAGGACGGCCGGGGCCGTCCTCGGACGGCCCGGGAGGCCGGTCCGGCGCGCGGCGCGCCACCGCGCCGTGGTCGGGAGGGCCGCCGCGGCTCGTTACGCTTGGCGTATGACCTCGCAGCAGAACCCGCAGACGATGAAGCCCGCCACCGCGGCGAAGAAGCTGGGGGTGTACCTCCCGGCGACACCCGCAGAGTTCCAGGAGGGTGTCGTCTCGCGCAGGGAGCTCGACGCGCTGCAGGCCGACCCGCCCGCGTGGCTGCGCGACCTGCGGCGTGACGGGCCGCACCCGCGCCCCGTCGTCGCCTCGAAGCTCGGCGTCTCCATCGCGGGGCTGGCCCGCGGCGGGATCACCGAGCCGCTGACCACCGAGCAGATCGAGGCGCTGAAGAGCGAGGGCCCCGAGTGGCTGGAGCGCGAGCGCGCCACCCAGGCGGACGTGCGCAAGGAGAACGCGCGCATCAAGGACAAGCACGCCGCCGAGGCGGCCCGCCGCTCCGCCTGATCCGCCGCCGCGGCTGAGCCGTCGCTCCGCCCTGATCCACCCGGCCCGGCTGCTCCGGACGGCGTCCGGGCGGGGTCTCCGGGCGGCTCGGTGCCGGAGGCCGACCGACGTGTACCAAAGCCTCGCGAACGGGGTCTCGGGAACGGGGTCTCGCGGGATCTCGTGAACGTGCCCCCCGGACGTGCTCCGTGGACGTGTTCCCCACATGTGACCCAGCCCCCGGTCCCCGGGGGGCCTCACGCGGCTTCGACAGCCTGCTTGATCCGCTGTGCGAAGGCGTCGGCGTCCTTGCGGGCGGCCTTGAGCGCCAGCGGGGCCAGCAGCTTCCCGACCCCGTGGCCCTCCAGCACGTTGTAGACGCGCAGCCGGGTCCGGCCGTCGGGCAGCGCCTCCAGGTCGTAGCCGCCGTCGGGCGAGGTCACGGAGTTCCGCGACACCTCGCTCCAGCGGATCGTGGTGGGCGCGTCCAACCGGTTGATCCGGAACTCGCGGTGCGAGGTCATCCCGGCGTCCTTGACCGTGCTGGCGTAGACCGTCCCGACCCGGGGCGCGCCCTCGGTGGTCTTCCTGATCTGCTGGACCCGCGGGCTGAACGCCGGGTCGTTCTCCCCGTCGGCGAGGTAGGCGAACACCTGCTCCACCGGCCGGTCGATCTCCGCGGTTCCCTCGAACATGCCTGTCATGGCCTGACACCTCCGGCCTGTCGCGGCTGCGGCCCCCGGCCCCCCGCCGTCCCCCGGTTTGTCCCACCAGGCCCCGTCCCCCCGTCCCCCTCCTTCCATCATCCCCGCCCGGAGGCGTTCACGCGGGCCGGGAGCCCGGGAGACCCGGCGAGAGGGCGGGCTGTCAGCGCCCGGTGCCATGCTGGGAGGCATGAACCTGGACGACCTGGTACGGCTGCGCCGCGCGCGGGACGCGATGGACCGCGACTACGCGCAGCCACTGGACGTCGCGGCGCTGGCGCGGGTCGCCCTCATGTCACCAGGGCACTTCTCGCGCAGCTTCCGCGCCGCCTACGGGGAGTCGCCCTACACCTACCTCATGACCCGCCGGATCGAGCGCGCGAAGGCGCTGCTGCGGCGCGGCGACCTGAGCGTGACGGAGGTCTGCTTCGCGGTCGGCTGCACCTCGCTGGGCACGTTCAGCTCACGCTTCAGCGAGCTGGTCGGCATGGCGCCCAGCGTCTACCGGCAGCGGACGGACCGGGCGGCGGCGGAGCCGCCGTCCTGCGTGGTGAGGCACGCGACCAGACCGATCAGGAATCGAGAAGCGCCGGCCGCCGAGCCCTTCTAGCGTGAGATCCATGGACATCACCATTCACGCGAGCTTCCTCCCCCACGACGACCCGGAGGCGTCCCTGGTCTTCTACCGCGACCTCCTCGGCTTCGAGGTCCGCAACGACGTCGGCAAGGACAGGATGCGCTGGATCACCGTCGGCCCCGCCGACCAGCCCGGCACCTCCATCCTGCTGGCGCCGCCCGCCATCGACCCGGCCGTCACCGACGACGAGCGGCGCACCATCGCCGAGATGATGGCCAAGGGCACCTACGGCTGGATCCTGCTGGCCAGCAAGGACGTGGACGCCGCGTTCGAGCAGCTCCAGGCCGGCGGCGCCGACATCGTCCAGGAGCCGATCGACCAGCCCTACGGCATGCGCGACTGCGCCGTGCGCGACCCCGCGGGCAACCTGATCCGCATCCAGCAGGTCTCCTGACGCGTACGGCCCACCACCCGCCCTCGACCGCGGCGGCCGCGCCGGCGGGCCCGGCCGCCCGGGTCCGCCCCACAGACGGAGACACCGATGAGCAAGGCCACGGGGACGCCCTCGCGACCGGAAGCCGCCACCGCCCCCGCGCCGGAGACCGCCGACACCCACGACCTGATCCGGGTGCACGGCGCCCGGGAGAACAACCTCAGGGACGTCGCCGTCGAGATCCCCAAGCGGCGGCTGACGGTCTTCACCGGCGTCTCGGGGTCGGGCAAGAGCTCCCTGGTGTTCGACACGATCGCGGCCGAGTCGCGGCGGCTGGTCAACGAGACCTACAGCGCCTTCGTCCAGGGCTTCATGCCCGCCCCGGCGCGGCCCGACGTCGACGTGCTCGACGGGCTGACGGCCGTGATCAGCGTCGACCAGCAGCGGATCGGCACTGACCCGCGCTCCACGGTCGGCACCGCCACGGACGCCAACGCGATGCTGCGCGTCCTCTTCAGCCGGCTCGGCCGGCCGCACGCCGGCCCGCCCAACGCCTACGCCTTCAACGTGCCCTCGGTCCGGGCCAGCGGCGCGATCACCGTGGAACGCGGCGCCCGGAGGACGGTGAAGGCGACCTTCGACCGCACCGGCGGCATGTGCCCGCGCTGCGAGGGGCGCGGCTCGGTCAGCGACATCGACCTCACCCAGCTCTACGACGACACCAAGTCGCTCAACGAGGGCGCGCTGACCGTCCCCGGCTACAGCATGGACGGCTGGTACGGCCGCATCTTCACCGGCTGCGGCTTCTTCGACCCGGACAAGCCGATCCGGAAGTACACGAAGAGGGAGCTCGACGCCCTCCTCCACAAGGAGCCGACGAGGATCAAGGTCGACGGCGTCAACCTCACCTACGAGGGGCTGATCCCGAAGATCCGCTCGTCGTTCCTGTCCAAGGACGTCGACTCGCTCCAGCCGCACGTGCGGGCGTTCGTGGAGCGCGCGGTCACCTTCGCCACCTGCCCGGACTGCGCCGGCACCCGGCTCAGCGAGGCGGCCCGCGCGTCGAAGATCGACGGGACCGGCATCGCCGACGCCTGCGCCATGCAGGTCGGCGACCTCGCCGCGTGGGTGCGCGGCATCGGCGAGCCCTCGGTGGCGCCGCTGCTCGCCGCCCTGGGGGAGACCCTCGACTCCCTCACCCGGATTGGCCTCGGCTACCTCTCCCTCGACCGGCCGACGGGCACCCTGTCGGGCGGCGAGGCGCAGCGGGTGAAGATGGTCCGCCAGCTCGGCTCCTCGCTCACCGACGTCACCTACGTCTTCGACGAGCCGACCACCGGCCTGCACCCGCACGACATCGAGCGGATGAACGGCCTGCTGCTGCGGCTGCGGGACAAGGGCAACACCGTGCTCGTGGTGGAGCACAAGCCGGAGGTGATCGCGATCGCCGACCACGTCGTGGACCTCGGCCCCGGCGCCGGCACCGCGGGCGGCACCGTCGTCTACGAGGGCACCGTCGAGGGGCTGCGGGCCG
The DNA here is from genome assembly GCF_000745345.1 of Actinacidiphila yeochonensis CN732. Taxonomy (NCBI): domain Bacteria; kingdom Bacillati; phylum Actinomycetota; class Actinomycetes; order Kitasatosporales; family Streptomycetaceae; genus Actinacidiphila; species Actinacidiphila yeochonensis. The sequence goes on from NZ_JQNR01000005.1 coordinate 3,843,286, forward strand.
CCGGCACGGCCACCGGCCGCCACCTCGGCGACCGGGCGGCGCTCAAGAAGCGGGTGCGCGAGGCCACCGGCCGCCTGGAGATCCGCGGCGCGGCCACCCACAACCTGCGGGACGTCGACGTCGACATCCCCCTCGGGGTGCTGACCGTCGTCACCGGCGTGGCCGGCTCGGGCAAGAGCTCGCTCGTGCACGGGGCGCTGGCCGGCAGCCCGCAGGCCGCCGAGGCGGGCCTGGTCGTCGTCGGCCAGGAGCCGATCCGCGGGTCGCGGCGCAGCAACCCCGCCACCTACACCGGACTGCTCGACCCGGTCCGCAAGGCGTTCGCCAAGGCCAACGGGGTGAAGCCGGCGCTGTTCAGCGCCAACTCCGAGGGCGCCTGCCCCGGCTGCGGCGGCGCCGGCGTGGTCTACACCGACCTGGCGATGGCGGCCGGCGTCGCGTCGCCCTGCGAGGAGTGCGAGGGGCGGCGCTACCGGGCGTCGGTGCTGGAGTACCGCCTCGGCGGGCGGGACATCGGCGAGGTGCTGGCGATGCCGGTGAACGAGGCGGCCGGGTTCTTCGCCGAGGGCGAGGCGCGGGTCCCGGCGGCCGAGCGCGTCCTGGGCCGGCTCGCCGACGTCGGCCTCGGCTACCTCAGCCTCGGCCAGCCGCTCACCACCCTCTCCGGCGGCGAGCGGCAGCGCCTGAAGCTGGCGACCCACATGGCCGGCAGGGGCGGCGTCCACGTCCTCGACGAGCCGACCGCCGGCCTGCACCTGGCCGATGTCGAGCAGCTGCTCGGGCTGCTCGACCGGCTCGTCGACTCCGGCACCTCCGTCATCGTCGTCGAGCACCACCAGGCGGTCATGGCGCACGCCGACTGGATCATCGACCTCGGCCCGGGCGCGGGCCACGAGGGCGGCCGGGTGGTCTTCGAGGGCACACCGGCCGACCTCGTCACCGCCCGCTCCACGCTCACCGGCGAGCACCTCGCGGCGTACGTCGGCGGGTGAGAGCGGGCCTGGCGGCCGGTTCCCAGGGGTCAGAGGCCGTGGCCGGCCAGTGATCGGATGACGCCCCGGCCGGTGATCGCATGACGGGCCGGCCGGGGCGTCACGCCGGACATCGCGGCCGGACCGGGACCGACTTACGCCCCGTAGCCCGCACCCGGGTCGAGGGAGAACACGCCGGGGTACACCTCTCCCGTCACCTGGCGGTCAAAGGAGCCGCTCCGGACCCACCCGGCGTTCTCGGGCACGAACGGTCGGAGTGACCCCGGCGTTCTCGGGCACGAACGGTCGGAGTGACCCCGGCGGTCGGCTCGGCCTCGCGGGCCGGGAACCGAGCTGCGTCGCCTCCATGGCGGAGGCGACGCCCCCCGCCCGCAGCCGGGCGAACCCCGCCACACGGACGTCAGCGGGGCCCGGAACCCTCGGATCGGCGCCGGTACCCCACACGGCGCCCAGCCGGCGCGCGTCGGAGAGCGGGCCGAGCGCGGTGAACCGGCGTTCGAGCGGACCAGGGTCCGTAGGGACGCCGCCGCCTGCGCTCTCCGCCGTCGACGCCCACGCCGTGAGTACCGTCGCCAAGCCCGGCGCGAGCGCACCCCGGCGTCTCAGACCCGGCACGCCGACCATGAACGCCCTCCGCAGCGGTCGACCTGATCGCAGCGGTCCTCTCAGCGCCACCCCGGGGAATCGAGCAGCCGGGCGGCGCCCCGCACGGCCCCTCGGCCCGCCGGCCCCTCAGCCCGCCGGCCGGGCGGTCTGCGCGGCCAGCGCGGCGCAGAGCCAGTCGTGGGCGGCGCCGGCGGTCGGCTCCGAGGGGCCGGACAGCTCCGCGGTCAGCTCCCAGTAGCGGTCGATCCGGGGGTCCGCGGCGAGTGTCCGGCTGAGCCCGCGGCGGAAGGCCGGGGTGTCCCGGGTACCGCGGGAGCGTGCGTAGGCGGAGACGAAGCAGTCGAGCGCCTCGCCCTCCCGCGGTGCCCGCCGCGCCCGCAGCCGCGGCGACGCCAGCGCGTAGGCCTCGATGAGGCCGTCGTAGAGCACCTCCGGGCGGCCCCCGTCGGGCCGGTGCGCCGCCGGCTGGCCGTGGCCGGTGCCGGTGCAGGGGGCGCTGACGAGGGCGTGCAGCCGGGTGAAGGCCAGCACCTGCGCCGGGGTCGGGTCGTCCGGGAGCCGCGGAACCGCCCCGTCGACGACGGCCGCCACCAGCCGGGCCGGCAACCGCGGCGGCAGCCAGCGCCGCCAGAAGCGCGCCAGCGCGGCCGTGCTGGGCGGCACGGACACCGCGCCGATCAGCCGCAGCCGCTCGGCGCGTTCCCCGGGGCCGCACTCCTGGAGCGACTGCAGAGCCGCCTCCTGCCAGCGCAGGACGGCCAGTTGCGAGCCGATCCGCCGCAGCCGGCCGGCGACGGCGTCCGCCAGCGCGTCCTCCTGGCCGAGGACGCGCCCCACCTCGGGGACCGGCAGGCCGAGGGCGCGCAGGGAGCGGATCAGGCCGAGCCGGTCGAGCGCGCCGGGGCCATAGCGGCGGTGGCCGCCGGCGCTGCGGCCGGCTTCGGGCAGCAGCCCGCTGTCGGAGTAGAAGCGGACGGCCTTGACGGTGACGCCCGCCCGTTCGGCGAGCTCCCCGATGCTCCAGGTGCTGCCGGCGGGTGGTCCGGCGGGGGTCCCGGCGGGCGGTTCCGGGGGTGTCTTCTCGGGCACGGCTTGAACCTCCCTCAGGGGGAGTTCCTACCGTAGCGACGAGCACGGACGGCCGACAGGGACGGCCCCGTGGGGACGGCGTGCGAGGAGGCTTCGATGACGGCGTTCATCCTGGTTGCGGGGGCCCACACCGGGGGCTGGATCTGGCGGGAGGTGGCCGCCCGGCTGCGGGAGGCGGGCGATCGGGTGCATCCGGTGACGCTCACCGGCATGGGCGGCCGGAGCGCGGCGGCCGGGCCCGGCACCGACCTGGAGGCGCACATCGGCGAGCTGCTGGAGCTGATCGACCGGACGGACGCGGCCGAGGTGGTGCTGGTCGGCCACTGCTACGGCGTCTACCCTGTGCTCGGCGCGGCGGACCGGCGCCCGGGACGGATCGCCCGGATCGTCCTTCTGGACACGGGGATGCCCCAGCACGGCGACCGCGCCCTCGCCCTGGTGCCCGACCCGACGCTCCGCGACCGGCTGGCACAGCGGGCCGAGGCGGACGAGGACGGCTGGCGGGTCCCCCGCCGTCGCGCGAGGAGTGGCGGCGCTGGGGCAGCACCGACGGCCTCCCGCCCGCGGCCCTGGACCGGTTGGCGGCGAACGCCGTACCGCAGCCCGCCGGCACCCTCACCCAGCCGCTGCGCCTGACGGGAGCGGTCACCAGGCTGCCGGTGACCGGTGTGCTGTGCACCGCCAACGGCTCCAGCCTGGCCATGGTGGAGGCCCTGCTCAGGATGGGGGACCCGCGCTTCCAGGCACTCGCCGACCCCCGGGTGGGCTTCCTCGAACTCGGCGCCGGGCACTGGCCGATGCTCTCCTGCCCCGACGAGCTGGCCGACGTGCTCCTGCGGGCGGCCGCAGGGGAGGGGCACCGGGTGGCCGCCAGGACGGACGAACCGCCGGCGCACCTTCGCCCCTTCCTGCTGGACGTGCCGGAACGGCCGCGCGAGCGGGTGGGACGAGTCGACCTGTACTTCCCCGACGCCCCCGACGGTCTGGGGGACCTGGACGCCCCCGTCCGCGGCGACCTTTGCGGTGTCGGCCGCCCGTGGCCGGCGGTGGTGCTCGTCCACGGCGGCCCGGTCCACCCCGACGTGCGGCCGACCCCCAGGGACTGGCCCGGCTTCGTCGGCTACGGCCGGTACGTGGCGGCCAGGGGAGCCGTCGCCGCGGTGCTGGACCACCGGCTGCACGGTCTCGGCGACTTCGCCCGGGCCGCCGAGGACGTGGCCGAAGCGGTCGCCCTCGTACGGGCCGACCCGTGCGTCGACGCGGACCGGGTGGCGGTGTGGTGCTTCTCCGGCGGCGGGCTGCTCTCGGCGGACTGGCTCGCGGCGCCGCCGCCGTGGCTGCGGTGCGTCGCGGCGTCGTACCCGATCCTCGCGCCGCTGCCGAACTGGGCGCTGGTCGAGCCGCGGTTCCGCCCGGCGGTCGCGGTGCGGACCGCCGGACGGCTGCCGATCGTGCTGACCCGGGTGGGGCTGGAGACCGCCGAGATCGCGGCGACGGTCGAGGAGTTCCTGACCGCCGCGCGGAGGTGCGGTGCCGCGGTCGAGGTGGTCGACGTGCCGCTCGGCCACCACGGCTTCGAGACGGCCGACCACACCGACGAGGCGCGCGAGGCCCTGGACCGCGCGGTGCGGTCCGTACTGCGGCATCTGCGGAGCTGAGGGGTCCCACGGGTCGGGTCGCGGCGCCGCGGGGACCGTCCGGTGCCGCCCTGACCCGCGCGCCCGCGGCCGGATGGGGACGCGCGCGCTGTGACCGCGTGCTTCAGCGGGCGAGCGGGGCGGCCCGGTGCGCGGCCATGGCCGGCAGCGGCCGCCAGCCGGCGCGGACGTCCCGCATGACCAGAGCGCAGTCCGGGGTCGCGCTCCCTGGCGGGAAGCGGTCCGGGTCGTCGAAGAAGGACGAGGCGGCGGATCGGATCCGGCCGGCCTCGACGTGCCAGGCGTCCGTTCGGAGTTCCATACCGTCCAGGTGGTCGCCGGACCGGGTGGGCGAGAAGCCCTTCGACCCGGCTCGGAAGAACCGGGACGCCTCCGCGAGGTCGGCGAACAGCGCGCTGCCGCGCAGCTCGTCGGCCGGCTCGACGGTGACGTCCACCCGAGTGCTGCCGTCCCTGGCCGCCATCGCGACGCGCGTACGGTGCGGCGGCTCGTGCACCGCGAAGTCGGCGCGGCCGTGTTCACCGGGGAAGACGCGGCCTCCGGCCCAGGCGGTGAGCCGTGAGGCGGTGTCGCGGCGCGGGATGTAGACGCCGGTCTCGACGCCGTCCGGTCCGTCCCACTCGACGGCGATCCGATGCGCCGCGTTCTCGCTCCGGAGGCCGAACGCCCCGGGTGCCCAGGCGGGCCGGACACCTCCCAGACGGAGGAGGCAGATGCCGGCGACCGCGTGGCCGTGCACCACCTGCGGGCGCAGCGGCCCGGGGAGCAGGCGGGCGGCGGCGTCCGGGGCGACCCGGTAGTTCACCAGAAGCCGTCGTTCGATGACGCTGGACAGTCGCGGCTGCATCATGACCCCTCGCTCTGCGCCCCTGGGCGCCGTCTGGTGTGGCGCAGCACGATCTGCTCGGGGCAGACGGCGCTGAGGAACCGGCCGACGCAGGTCGCCAGGCGGTCCTCGGCCAGGGTGTAGAGGATCCGGTTGCCCTCCCGGCGCTCGGTGACCAGGCCGGCCCCCTTGAGCACGCCGAGATGGCGTGAGACGGAGGGCGCGCTGATCGGGAACCTGGCCGCGATCTCTCCGGCGGCGAGCTCGCCGCCTCCGAGGTCCTCCAGGATCTGGCGCCTCGTCGGGTCGGCGAGGGCCCGGAAGACCCCCGCCTCGTCCTGCGCTCCGGTCATGGTTCGTGTTTAGCTCTTTGGCTAAATACCCGCAAGGGGTCGGACGGCTTCCGCCGCGGACTGGCGGCGACCCGCCGGACCGGGCGCGAACCCGCCGGTCCGAATGCGAACCCGTCGGTCCGAGTGCGACGTCACAGCGCGGGTGCCCGACTCGACGATACGGTGGATTGCATAGAAGTGCGGTGCACCGTATAGTCATGCTGTCTATAGGAGGTAACGATGGCAGTGCGTGTGGCGGTCGCCGGGGCCAGTGGTTACGCCGGCGGGGAGGTGCTCAGGCTGCTCGCCGGGCACCCCGAGGTCGAGATCGGCGCCGTGACGGCGAACAGCAACGCGGGCCAGCGCCTGGGCGCGGTCCAGCCGCACCTGCTGCCGCTGGCCGACCGGGTGCTGGCACCCACCACGGCGGAGGCGCTGGCCGGGCACGACGTGGTCTTCCTGGCGCTGCCGCACGGCCAGTCCGCCGCCGTGGCCGCCGAACTGGGACCGGACGTCCTCGTCATCGACGTGGGCGCCGACTTCCGGCTGCGGAACCCCGCCGACTGGGAGCGGTTCTACGGCTCGCCGCACGCCGGCACCTGGCCGTACGGGCTGCCCGAGCTGCCCGGCGGCCGCGCCGCCCTCGAAGGGGCCCGCCGGATCGCGGTGCCCGGCTGCTACCCCACCGCCGTCTCGCTCGCCCTGGCCCCGGCGCTCGCCGCCGGCCTGGTCGAGCCCGAGGTCGTGGTGGTCGCCGCCTCCGGCACCTCCGGCGCCGGCAAGGCCCCCAAGCCGCACCTGCTCGGCTCCGAGGTGATGGGCTCGATGAGCCCGTACGGCGTCGGCGGCGGCCACCGGCACACCCCCGAGATCGCGCAGAACCTCACGGCCGCGGCCGGCGAGCCGGTCACCGTGTCCTTCACGCCCACCCTGGCGCCCATGCCGCGCGGCATCCTCGCCACGTGCAGCGCCAAGGTCCTGCCCGGCACCGACGCCGGCGCGCTGCGGGACGCCTACGAGAAGGCGTACGCCGACGAGCCGTTCGTCCACCTGCTCCCCGAGGGCCAGTGGCCGGCCACCGCCGCCGTCCAGGGCTCCAACGCGGTGCACCTCCAGATCGCGTACGACGAGGCGGCCGGGCGGTTGATCGCCATCAGCGCCATCGACAACCTCACGAAGGGCACGGCCGGCGGGGCCGTGCAGAGCATGAACATCGCCCTGGGCCTGCCCGAGGGCACGGGTCTTCCCATGATCGGAGTCGCACCTTGAGTGTCACGGCAGCTAAGGGGTTCACGGCGGCCGGAGTCGCCGCCGGGATCAAGAGCAGCGGCAACCCCGACCTCGCCCTGGTGGTCAACACCGGGCCGCGCAGCGCAGCCGCCGGCGTGACGACCTCCAACCGCGTCAAGGCCGCGCCCGTGCTGTGGACCGACCAGGTCCTCAAGGGCGGCGCGGTGACCGCGGTGGTGCTCAACTCCGGCGGCGCCAACGCCTGCACCGGCCCGGCCGGCTTCCAGGACACGCACGCCACCGCCGAACGGGTCGCCGAGGTGCTGGGCCACAGCGCCGCCGAGGTCGCGGTGGCCTCCACCGGCCTCATCGGCGTGCGGCTGCCGATGGACAAGCTGCTGCCGGGCATCGGGCTGGCCGCGGCGGAGCTGTCCGAGCACGGCGGCGAGAAGGCCGCCATCGCCATCAAGACCACCGACACCGTCCACAAGACGGCGGTGCGCACCAGCCCCGCCGGCTGGACCGTCGGCGGCATGGCCAAGGGCGCGGGCATGCTCGCGCCGGGCCTGGCCACCATGCTCGTGGTGGTCACCACCGACGCCGACGTGGACTCCGCCGTCCTGGACAAGGCGCTGCGCGAGGCCACCCGGGTCACCTTCGACCGGGTCGACTCCGACGGCTGCATGTCCACCAACGACACCGTGCTGCTGCTGGCCTCCGGCGCTTCGGGAACGGTCCCGGAGTACGACGAGTTCGCCGCGGCCGTGCGGGAGGTCTGCGCCGACCTGGGCCGGCAGCTGATCGGCGACGCCGAGGGGGCCAGCAAGGACATCGCCATCGAGGTGGTCAACGCCGCCACCGAGGACGACGCCGTCCTGGTCGCCCGCACCGTGTCCCGCAGCAACCTGCTCAAGTGCGCCATCCACGGCGAGGACCCCAACTGGGGCCGGGTGCTGTCCGCGGTCGGCACCACGTCCGCCGCCTTCGAGCCGGACGAGCTGAACGTCGCGATCAACGGCGTGTGGGTCTGCCGGAACGGCTCCGTCGGCGAGGACCGCGACCTGGTCGACATGCGCTTCCGCGAGGTCTCCATCACCGTCGACCTCGCCGCCGGCACGGAGTCCGCCGTGGTCTGGACGAACGACCTCACGGCCGACTACGTCCACGAGAACAGCGCGTACAGCTCATGAGCGGCCTGACCGACCCCGAACCCGAATCCGGAGCGGACGCAGTGACGGACCCCGCGCAGGACCCCGCCGCCACACTGGCCACGGCCCTCTGCGCCCCCGCCGGCGCCGACCCGGCCGCCGAACCGGCGGGCTGTGCCCGCCCCGGCGCCCGGCGCAGGGACACCGCGCTGCTGAAGGCCGGCGTGCTGGTCGAGGCCCTGCCGTGGCTCACCCGGCACAACGGCAAGATCGTGGTCGTCAAGTTCGGCGGCAACGCCATGGTGGACGAGGAGCTGAAGGCCGCCTTCGCCCAGGACATCGTCTTCCTGCGGCAGGCAGGGCTGCGCCCGGTCGTGGTGCACGGCGGCGGCCCGCAGATCAGCGCCCAGCTCGACCGGCACGGCCTGGTCAGCGAGTTCCGGGCCGGCCTGCGGGTGACCACGCCCGAGGCGATGGACGTGGTGCGGATGGTGCTCGCCGGGCAGGTCCAGCGCGAGCTGGTCGGCCTGCTCAACCAGCACGGGCCGCTCGCGGTCGGGCTCACCGGCGAGGACGCCCGCACCATCAGCGCCGTCAAGCACCGCCCGGTCATCGACGGCGAGCCGGTCGACATCGGCCGGGTGGGCGAGATCACCGCCATCGACACCGGCGCCATCGAGGCGCTGCTCGACGACGGCCGCATCCCGGTGGTGTCCTCCATCGCCCGCGCCGCCGACGACGGCCACGTCTACAACGTCAACGCCGACACCGCCGCCGCCGCGCTGGCCGCGGCCCTGGGCGCGATGACGCTGATGGTGCTCACCGACGTCGAGGGCCTGTACGAGGACTGGCCCAACAGCGACGAGGTGATCAGCAGGCTCACCGCGGGCGAGCTGGAGAAGCTGCTGCCGGAGCTGTCCAGCGGCATGGTGCCCAAGATGGAGGGCTGCCTGTACGCCGTCCGCAACGGCGTGGCCACCGCCAGGGTGATCGACGGCCGGGTGCGGCACGCGATCCTGCTGGAGATCTTCACCGACGAGGGCGTGGGCACGATGGTCGTGCCCGACCCGCCGGAGGACGCCGCCGCGGCGCCCGCCGGCCAGACCACCACCACGGAAGGGGCCACCCTGTGACCGGCGAGAGCGCGACCAGCACCGGCGGCAACGAGGCACTGGCCGGGCGCTGGCAGGGCGCCCTGATGGACAACTACGGCCTGCCCCGGCTGCCCCTGGTGCGCGGCGAGGGCGCCCGCTTCTGGGACGCCGACGGCCGGGTCTACCTGGACTTCCTCGGCGGCGTCGCGGCCAACTCGCTGGGCACCGCGCACCCCGCGGTGGTCGAGGCGGTGTCCCGCCAGGTCGCCTCGCTCGGCCACGTCTCCAACCACTTCATCGCCGAGCCGACCGTCCGGCTCGCCGAGCGGCTGCTGGACCTGTTCGGCGGGCGCCCCGGCCGGGTGTTCTTCTGCAACTCCGGCGCCGAGGCCAACGAGGCCGCGTTCAAGCTGGCCCGGCTCACCGGCCGGCCGCACGTGGTGTCCACCGAGGGCGCCTTCCACGGCCGCACCATGGGCGCGCTGGCCCTCACCGGCCAGCCCGGCAAGCGCGCCGCGTTCGAGCCGATGCCGGCCGGCGTGACCTACGTGCCGTTCGGCGACGTCGAGGCGCTGCGGGCGGCCGTCACCACCGACACCGCGGCCGTCGTGCTGGAGCCCATCCAGGGCGAGAACGGCGTCGTCGTCCCGCCGCAGGGGTACCTCACGGCCGCCCGGGAGATCACCGCCGCCACCGGCACCCTGCTGATCCTGGACGAGATCCAGACCGGCATCGGGCGCACCGGCCACTGGCTGGCCGCCATGGCCGAGGGCGTGCAGGCGGACGTGGTCACCCTCGCCAAGGGCCTGGGCGGCGGCCTGCCGATCGGCGCCACGGTGGCGTTCGGCGCGGCGGCCGAGCTGTTCGGGCCCGGCTCGCACGGCAGCACCTTCGGCGGCAACCCCGTCTCGTGCGCCGCCGCGCTCGCCGTGCTGGACACCATCGAGGCCGAGGAGCTGCTCGGCCACGTCCAGCGGCAGGGCGACAAGCTGCGCAAGGGCATCACCGAGATCGGACACCCCCTGGTCGATCATGTGCGCGGTTCTGGACTGCTGATCGGTATCGTGCTCACCGAGCCGCTGTCCGCGCAGGTCCAGCAGGCGGCTCAGGACGCCGGGTTCCTGGTGAACGCGGCGGTGCCGGGTGCCGTGCGGCTCGCCCCGCCGCTGGTGGTCGGCGACGCCGAGACCGACGCGCTGCTCGCGGCGCTGCCCGGGGTGCTGGACGAGGTGTACCGGGCGGCGCACGCCGAGCCGGCAGGACAGTGACGAAAGAGCGCACCCGATGACCGAGCCGCACTCGAACGGCGGGGGCCCGTCCGTGCCCCAGACCCGTACCGCCCGGCACCGCAGGATTGTCGACATCCTGGGACGGCAGCCGGTCCGGTCGCAGAGCCAGCTCGCCCGGCTCCTCGCCGACGACGGGCTGAGCGTCACCCAGGCGACGCTCAGCCGGGACCTCGACGAGCTCGGCGCGGTCAAGATCCGCACCAACGACGGCGAACTGATCTACGCGGTGCCCTCCGAGGGCGGCTTCCGCACCCCGCAGGCGCCGCTGGGCGAGTCGGTCAAGGAGGAGCGGATGCGGCGGCTCGCGGGGGAGCTGCTGATCTCCGCGGAGGCGTCGGCGAACCTCGTGGTGGTGCGCACCCCGCCGGGCGCGGCGCAGTTCCTGGCCTCCGCCATCGACCAGGCCGAGGTGTACGACATCCTCGGCACCCTGGCCGGCGACGACACCCTGGTGCTCATCAGCCGCGACCCGGCCGGCGGCCAGAAGGTCGCCGACCACCTGCTCCGGCTGGCCCAGGGCGACGTCTGACGCCCACCGCCGGGCCCTCGCGGGGCCCGGGCCCGCGGGACAACCGCCCGGCCGGCGCGCGCGACCGCGTGCCGGCCGGGCGGTGCCGTGTCCGGCCGCGGTGCCGTGGCGGCGCGCCGCTGATCCACTTGCTTTGACGAGTCATGCAGTGGAGTGCATACTTATACCTATCGAGTCCGTCGACGGGCGCACCGCTGAAGGAGGACCCCCGTGACCGAGCGCGTCGTCCTCGCCTGTCCGGGCGGAGCCGAGGCGGCCGAGGACCGCGACGGGTTCGCCCGCCCGCGCGGGCGCTGGACGGCTTCGTCGCCGAGGCCGGCAGCCACGTCACCGGCGACATCCGGATGACCCCGCACGGCGGCCGGGCCGTCGTCACCGGCCGGAAGTCCCCGGAGCCGCTCCACGGCTCCGACCTCGCCACCTACGACACCGGCGACACCTTCGACCAGTCCCTGTCCAAGGGTTTCATCGAGATCTTCGGCACGTCCGGCAAGATCGCGGCAAAGCGGGAGCTGTCCAAGTGAGCACCGAGACCACCGAGAACACCGGCAGCGCCGGCACCGCGGGCGGCAAGCTGTGGGGCGGACGGTTCGCCGACGGCCCCTCCGCCGCCCTGGAGAAGCTCTCCGCCTCCATCCACTTCGACATGCGGCTCACCCCGTACGACATCGCCGGCTCCCGGGCCCACGCCCGGGCGCTGCACACGGCGGGGCTGCTGACCGAGGCCGAACTCGTCGAGATGACGGCCGGGTTGGACACGCTGGAGGCCGACACGGCGGCCGGCGCGTTCACCGCGACCATCGCCGACGAGGACGTGCACACGGCGCTGGAGCGCGGCCTGATGGAGCGGGTCGGCCCCGTCCTCGGCGGGAAGCTGCGGGCCGGCCGGTCGCGCAACGACCAGATCGCCACGCTCTTCCGGATGTACCTGCGCGACCACGCCCGGATCATCGGCGGCCTGCTCGCCGACCTCCAGGACGCGCTGGTCGGGCTGGCCGAGGCGCACCCCGCGGCCCCGATGCCGGGCCGCACCCACCTCCAGCACGCCCAGCCGGTGCTCTTCGCGCACCACGTGCTCGCCCACGCCCAGGCACTGTCCCGGGACGCCGAGCGGCTGCGCCAGTGGGACGAGCGCACCGCCGTCTCGCCCTACGGCTCCGGCGCGCTGGCCGGCTCCTCGCTCGGCCTGGACCCGCAGGCGGTCGCCGGCGACCTCGGCTTCGAGCACGGCAGCGTCGGCAACTCCATCGACGGCACCGCCTCGCGCGACTTCGCCGCCGAGTTCGCCTTCGTCACCGCGATGATCGGGATCAACGTCTCCAGGATCGCCGAGGAGATCATCATCTGGAACACGAAGGAGTTCTCCTTCGTGACCCTGCACGACGCCTTCTCCACCGGCTCGTCGATCATGCCGCAGAAGAAGAACCCCGACATCGCCGAGCTGGCGCGCGGCAAGTCCGGCCGGCTGATCGGCAACCTGACCGGGCTGATGGCCACCCTCAAGGCGCTGCCGCTGGCCTACAACCGGGACCTCCAGGAGGACAAGGAGCCGGTCTTCGACTCCTGCGACCAGTTGGAGGTGCTGCTGCCGGCCTTCACCGGCATGCTGGCCACCCTCACCGTCCACGAGGAGCGGATGGCGGAGCTGGCCCCGGCCGGCTTCTCGCTCGCCACGGACATCGCCGAGTGGCTGGTGCGGCAGGGTGTGCCCTTCCGGGTCGCGCACGAGGTGGCCGGCGAGTGCGTCAAGGTCTGCGAGGCCGAGGGGATCGAGCTGGACCAGCTCACCGACGAGCAGTTCGCGAAGATCTCCGCGCACCTGACGCCCGGTGTGCGCGAGGTGCTCAACGTGCCCGGCGCGCTCGCCGCCCGCAGCGGACGCGGCGGCACCGCCCCGAGCGCCGTCGCCACCCAGCTCGCCGAGGTGCGGGCGAACCTGGCCGCCCAGCACACCTGGGCGTCGGCCCGGACCCTCGTCGGCGGGCAGAACTAGGCTGTTTCGTCCGGGGCTTCGGGGCTTCGGGGCCTCGCGGCCCCGCGCCTCGCGGCCGAGGCCGAGGCCGGCGCCGCGCCCCGGCTCGCGGCAGGCACGCCCCCGTGTGCCGAGCCGCCGGTTCCGCACCCGCACCGTCCGCCCCAGTGGTAGAAGTTGACGGACCGGACCGGAGAGGAACACCGTCATGGCGCACTACCTGTTGCTGATCAACGACAACGAGGCGGACGGGGAGGCGGCGGACGAGGCGGCCATCCGGGCCAGGGACGACGCGCACGACCGCTGGCGCGCCGAGCACAAGGACGTCCTGGTGTACACCGCGCACCTGCGGCCGAGTTCGACCGCGACGACGGTCCGCGAGGACGTCCGCGGCGGCTTCCTGGTGACCGACGGGCCGTACGCGGAGACCAAGGAGGCGCTGGGCGGCTTCTACGTCATCGACGTGCCGGACCTGGACGCGGCGCTCGCCGCGGCCCGGCGACTTCCGTACTTCGGCAGGGTGGGTGACGCCGCGGTCGAGGTGCGGCCCATGTTCTTCGCCGGCTGAACCCGGTGGACGTCGCCGAGGCCGTCGCGGAGGCCCACCGCCGGGAGTGGGCGTTCGTGCTGGCCTCGACCGTACGCGTGTGCCGGGACCTGGACATGGCCGAGGAGTGCGTCCAGGACGCCTACGCCAAGGCCCTGGTCGCCTGGGCGGAGAACGGCGTGCCCGGGCGGCCCGCCGCCTGGCTCACCACCGCCGCCCGGAACCGGGCCGTGGACCTGATCCGGCGCGCCGCGCTGGAGCGCCGGAGCCTGCCGCTGCTCGCCGACGACGGGGCCGTGGTGGCCGGGCCGGGCGAGGACGCGGACCCCGCGGACGAGCGGCTGCGCCTGGTCTTCACCTGCTGCCACCCCGCCCTGGCCCCGCAGGCGCAGGTCGCCCTGACCCTGCGGCTCATCTGCGGCCTGACCACCGCTCAGGTCGCCCGGGCCTTCCTGGTCAGCGAGACGACCATGGCGGCCCGGATCACCCGGGCGAAGAAGAAGATAGCCGAGGCGCGCATCCCCTATCGCATCCCCGACGCCGAGGAGCTGCCCGAACGGATCGACGCGGTACTCACCGTGGTGGACCTGCTGTTCGCGACCGGGCACACCGCGCCGAGCGGCCCCGACCTCGTCCTCGTCGACCTGGTCGAACACGCCACGGCACTGGCCCGGATGCTCAGGCTGCTGCTCCCCAGCGACGCCGAGGTGGCCGGGCTGCTCGCGCTGGTCCTGCTCACCGACGCCCGCCGCGCGGCCCGGGTCGACGCCGCCGGCCGCCCCGTACTCCTCGCCGACCAGGACCGCGGCCGCTGGAACCGCGAGTCGATCGCCGAGGGGCTCGTCCTGGTGCGTGCGGGGCTGCGGCGCAGTCCGCCCGGCCCGTTCGCGCTGCGCGCCGCGATCGCCGCCGTGCACGCCGAGGCGCCGTCCTGGGAGGACACCGACTGGGCGGAGATCGTCGGGCTCTACGACCTGCTGATGCGGCGCCGGCCGACCCCGGTCGCGGCTCTCAACCGGGCGGTCGCGGTGGGGTTCGCGCACGGACCCGAGGCGGGGCTGGCCGCGCTGGACGAGCTGACGCACGAGCCGGCGCTGGCCGCGTACCCCTACCTCGGGGTGGCCAGGGCCGACCTGCTGCGCAGGCTCGGCCGGGCGGAACAGGCGTGCTCGGCGTACGAGGAGGCGCTGCTGTTCACCGAGAACGAGGTGGAGCGGGCGTTCCTGCTCGACCGGATCGCGGAACTGAGATGACGAGGGGTGCCCGCGGGCACCCCTCGTCACGTACGGGCGGGCCTGGCCGACCGGTCCGGACCTCGGAACCGCGCCGCCCTCGGGGCGGGTGGCGCGGTCTCCCCGCCGTGCCGAGGCGGAACGGCCCCGTGGGCGGCGCTGTGCGCTCCCGCCCGGAGATCTTCGGGCGGTCAGACGAAGAAGGTGTTCGGCTCAAGCCCGCACAGCACCCGCCCGTACAGTTCGAGGTTGGTGCTGGGCAGGTTGAGCGCGTGGATGTTGATGGCCTGGACGTCGCGGCGGATCCGCTGGACTAGCTGGTCGGAGTAGATGGAGGAGGCGCCGGAGGCCCCGGCGATCAGGTCCACGGCCCGCGCGGTCAGCTGGCACACCCGCCCGACGGCCACCCGGGCGTACGCGCGCTCCTGGAGCGTCCACTCCTGCCCGGCCGCCGCCTTGCCGTCGACCATCGAGGCGAGCTTCCGGGCGTGGAACTCGGCCTCGTCGGTCAGCAGTGCCGCCTCGGCCACCTCCAGGTGGGTGACCGGCGCGTCGAGCTGCCGCTCGTAGGTGGTGTTGGTGATGGGGCGCTTGGACGCGCGCTCCAGGAAGTCCTCCTGGGCCGCGCGGGCCAGGCCGATGAGCTTGCCGCAGGTCGCGGCGCCGACGGCGCCGACCACCGGTGCCCGGTACATCGGCGAGTCGGCGTTGAGCTTCGTCGCGTACTGCTGCTGGAGCATCGCCGGGATGGGGATGTGGAACCCGTCCGGCACGAACACGTCGCGGCCGTTGAGGGTGACGCTGCCGGTGCCGCGCAGGCCGGAGACCCGCCAGTCCTCGACGACGTCGAACCGGTCGATCGGCGCCAGGGCCATGATCGGCAGCGCGCCCCCGTCGGGGGTGGGCAGGATCGCCGACAGCAGCTTCCAGGAGCTGTGCGCGGCACCGCTGTTGAACGCCCAGGAACCGCTGACCAGCAGTCCGCCCTCGGTGGGCGTGGCCGTGGCGGTCGGGGCCAGGGTGCCGCAGATGCGCACGTCCGGGTCGGCGAAGACCTCCTCCTGCGCCTCGTCCGCGAACTGGCCGATGTTCCAGGACATGATCCACCAGGCGACGACGTCGAAGGCCACGGAGCCGTCGCCGCGGCCGAGTTCGATGCTCACGTCCACCAGCGTCGCGGTGTCGCACTCGTAGCCGCCGAAGCGCGCGGGGAGGCGCATGCGGAAGATCCCGGCCTCGGTCAGCGCGGCGACCACCTCGTCGGTGAGCCGCGCCTCCTGCTCGGCCCGGACCGCCTGCTCACGCAGCAGCGGCACCAGGGCCCTGGCCCGCTCCACCAGTTCGGCATGGGTGGGTATGGCAGTGCTCTGCACTTTCGCGTCTCCCTCTGTTCGTCTCACTCGGAAACCGGGTTCAGGGCGCGCACAGCCGCGGCGAAGGAGCGCAGATCGGCGGTGAGCAGTTCGGGCTGTTCCATAGCGGCGAAGTGGCCGCCGCGGTCGTGCTCGGACCACTGCACGATGTTCGGGAAGGTCCGTTCGGCGAAGCGGCGGATCGGCTGGGCGGGGTCGCGCGGGAAGACCGAGACGCCGAACGGCACCGGCAGCACGGGCGGCGGCGGGGGCATGTTCGGAGCCGTGGGCAGCAGCGGCGCGTTGTCGTAGTAGAAGTGCGCGGACGAGGCCCCGCTGCGGGTCAGCCAGTAGAGGGTGGCGTTGGTGAGCAGCTGGTCGCGGTCGACCGCGTCCTCGGGGGACTTCTCCGAGTCGGTCCACTCCATGAACTTCTCCACCATCCAGGCCAACTGCCCCACGGGGGAGTCGGTCAGGCCGTAGGCCAGGGTCTGCGGCCGGGTCGCCTGGATCTTCATGTAGCCGGAGCCGTCGTCGGCGAAGAGCGACAGCAGCCCGAGCCGGCGGAGTTCGACCTCGCTCAGCCCGACCAGGTCCGCCGGGTCCGGACTCGGCGGCGTGATGAGGAAGTTGAGATGCAGCCCAGCCACGTGCTCGATGTCCAGGCCGGCCTGGATCGAACCGACCCACGTGCCCAGGTCCGCCCCCTGGATCAGGTACCGGTCGTAGCCGAGACGGCCCATCAGCTCGGCCCAGGCGCCGGCCACCCGGAAGAAGCTCCAGCCGCGGTCGGCGACCGGGTTGGAGAAGCCGAAGCCCGGCAGGCTCGGAATGACCAGGTGGAAGGCCTGCGACGGATCGCCGCCGTGCGCGCGGGGATCGGTCAGCGGCCCGATCAGCTCGGTGAACTCGACGAAGGAGCCGGGCCAGCCGTGCGTCACGATCATCGGGGTCGCGTCCGGCTCGGGGGAGCGCACGTGCAGGAAGTGGATCGGGGTGCCGGCGATCTCGACGCGGAACTGCGGGAAGGAGTTGAGCCTGGCCTCCGCCGCCCGCCAGTCGAACCCGGTCTGCCAGTACGACACGAGGTCGCGCAGGTAGTCCAGCGGCACGCCGCGCTCCCAGCCCATGCCGGGGGACAGCTCGGGCCAGCGGGTGGCGGCCAGCCGCCGGCGCAGGTCCTCGAGTTCGGTCTCGGGGATGTCGATACGGAAGGGTTGCATCTACGCTCCTTGACGGTTCAGCGGGGTGAGGTCGAGGGCGATGACGGCGAGGGCGGAGTGCGCCGCACCCGGCGGAGGGGGCGGCCCGGGATCACGTTAGCGGCGCGCCGGGGGCGGCGGAAGCGCCTGTCTGACCAGCGCAACCCGGAAGAAGAACGCACGCACGGCGGAAGAAGAACGCACGCATCGAGGAAGAAGGACCCCGCGTCGCGGAAGAGGAACCACCGCGGTAGGGGAACTCCCGCACGGCGGAAGAAGAACGACGCCGTGCGGGGGCCCTAGCGTGGAATACGGGTGACGGCGGGTCCGCTCTGTTCACACGCATTGGAGATTCGAGCCCATGACAGCACACATCGGCCACCGCGCAGTCGTGCTGGGCGGAGGGATCGCGGGGCTGTTCGCCGCGCGCGTCCTCTCCGAGGCGTACCGCGAGGTGATCGTCGTCGACCGCGACACCCTCACCGGCGCCTACAGTCCGCGCTCCGCCGTCCCGCAGGGCCACCACATCCACGCGCTGCTCGCCCGCGGGCAGCAGGTCATGGACGAGCTGTTCCCCGGCATCACCGAGGAGCTGATCGCCTGCGGCGTGCCCGTCGGCGACTTCGGCACCAGCCTCAGCTGGTACTTCAACGGGCAGATGATGCGGAAGAAGGAGACCGGCCTGGTCTGCGTGGCCGCGGGCCGCGCCCGGCTGGAGGCACACCTGCGCGAGCGGGTCGCGGCGCTGCCCGGCGTCGCGCTGCTGGAGCGCACCGACATCCTCGGCCTGGCGACGGCCGGGCGGGAGCGGATCGTCGGCGTGCGGGTGCAGAGCCAGACGCCGGGGTCGGCCGAGCGCACGCTGGAGGCCGACCTGGTGGTCGACGGCACCGGCCGCGGCTCGCGCACCCCCCGGTGGCTGGAGGACCTCGGCTTCGGCACCGTGCCGCAGCAGCGCGTCACCATGGACCTGACCTACACCTCGTGCGACTTCGAGGGGCCGCTGGCCTTCGACCCGATCGGCGAGGACATCGCGCTGATACCCGTGGCCACCCCGGCCCTGCCGCGCGGGGCGATCTTCGCCCGGATGCCGGACCGCTACTCGCTCTCGCTCACCGGCATCCTCGGCGACAAGCCGCCGACGGACCTGGAGGGCTTCCTGCGCTACGCCAGGACCCTTCCGGTACCGGAGATCTACGCGGCGCTCAAGGACGCGGTGCCGATGGGCGAGCCGCATACCTTCCACTTCCCGGCCAGCATCCGCCGCCACTACGAGCTGCTGCCCGACCTGCCCGAGGGCCTGATCGTGCTCGGCGACGCCGCGTGCACCTTCAACCCGGTCTACGCCCAGGGCATGACCGTCGCCGCGCTCGGCGCCGCACTGCTCGCCGAGCACGTGCGGACCGGCACGCCGCCCAAGCCCACCGCGTTCCAGCAGGACCTGGCCCGGGTGATCGACGCGCCGTGGACGATGGCCGCGGGCGCCGACCTCGGCTTCCCCGGGGTCCAGGGGCTGCGCACCCCCGAGGTCCGGATGGGCAACGGCTACATCCCCAAGCTGCAGGCCGCCGCGGCGGCCGACGCGGAGCTGTCCGAGGCGTTCCTGCGCGCGGCCGGCATGATCGACCCGCCGCAGGCGCTGATGAGCCCGCAGATCATGGGCCGGGTCTTCGCCGCCCGCTGAACCCCCGCTGAACCCCGCCGGGCCCCCGCTGAACCCGCGCCGGCCCCCCGAGGGCTCCCCGCAGGGCTCCTGCGAACCCCGGCCCGCTCCCTGCCGGAGCCGCCCGCTCCTGGTGGTCCCTGCTGGTCGCCCGCCCGTCCCCTGGTGAACCCCCGGCGGTCCAGCGGCCCCGCTGACCGCCGGGCCGGCACGGACGGGCCCGCCGCCCCGGCCGCCGCACCGCGGTGACCGGGGCGGCGCACATCTTCCCGAAATCCGTGGTCCGCCGTGTCGATTCCGGCCCCGCCCGCTTCGTCGTAGGGATGAGAGGCCGGGCCCGCCGCGCGACAGGCGGCCCTACCGCACGTCGGAAGAGGACTCGACCATGTCAGTCAGCACCGCCCGCCCCAAGGTGTCGGTGATCATCCCCACCTACAACCGCTCCGGCATGATCCGCCTGATGCTGGACCAGTTGCTGCGCCAGACCCTGCCGGTCGACGAGTTCGAGGTCGTCATCGCCGACGACGGCTCCTCGGACGACACCGAGCAGGTGGTCCGCTCGTACGCGGACCGGCTGAACATCGGCTACTACTTCCAGGAGGACGAGGGCTTCCGGGTCGCCAAGGTGCGCAACGGCGCCGCCCGGCTCGCCTCCGCCCCGCTGCTGCTGATGATCGACGCCGGCGCCATCCCCGGTCCGGACCTGCTGCGCCGTCACCTGGCCTCGCACGAGGAGCAGCCGGGCCGGGCCGTGGTCGGCTACGCCTGGGGCTACGACCCGGTGGCGGACCCGATCCCCGGCCTGGCCGAGGCGCTCGCCGAGCTCCCGCCGGAGCAGGCGGTGGAGAAGTTCCGCGACGACCCCTCCTTCCGGGACACCCGGCACGAGCAGTTCGAGCAGGACGGCTTCGACCTCGCCCGCACCCCGCTGGCCTGGCGCCTGTTCTACACGCTCAACTGCTCGGTCTCGGCCGAGGACTTCTGGGCGGTCGGCGGACTCAACGAGGAGTACGTCCAGTGGGGGACCGAGGACCAGGAGTTCGGGCTGCGCCTGGAGCGGCACGGCCTGACGATGTACCTCGACCAGGAGGCGTGGGTCGTCGAGTGGCCGCATGAGCGCGACTTCACCTCGCAGTGGCCGCTCTACCTGGAGAACGTCGACATGTTCCACCGCCAGTTCCCCGAGCCGGCGGTCGAGATGGGCCGGACGCTCGCGCACCAGGACCGGTACTGGCACTGGCGCGACCTCTGGCTGGAGTACGAGGACTGGACCGAGCGGGCCCGTGGGCTCGACGTGTCCGGCCAGCTCGCCGAGGCGGCCGGGCGGTTCGGCAAGGACACCCGGATCGCGGTCTTCGGCTGCGGCGGGGAACTCCCGGCCGGCCTGAACGCGGCCGCGGTGGTGGACTTCGACCGCGAACTGCTCGACCGGGCGGCCGCGGGCGGTGCGGACGGCGGACCGGCCGCGTTCCACGCCATCGGCCTCCGGACCCTGCTGCCGGAGCAGAGCGTCGACGTCGTGCTGATCACCTCGCGCCTGGCCGGGTTGTGGCCCAGCTGGGGTGAGGTGATCCTCGACGAGGCACGGCGGATCGGCGCCTCGGCAGAGGTCCTCGACCCGGCAATGGGCGGGGAGTGACCTGACGCGTGGCAATCTCCGACGAGGCCGGTACCGCGGCCGGAAGCGGTACCGGAAGTGAGGCCGGTACCGCGACCGGAAGCGGTGCCGGGAGCAGTACCGGAAGCAGGACCGGGACCGGCGCCGAGGCCGGAAACGGTACCGGGACGGGCCGTTCGACGGCCGGTGCCGAGGACGCCCCGCGCGCCGCCGCGCGGGCCCGGTGGGCGGTCACCGCCGTCTTCTTCCTCAACGGCATGATCATCTCCGCCTGGATCGCCAGGGTCCCCTCGTTCCAGGCGAACCACCACTACGGCGACGGCGAACTCGGCGTGATCCTCACGTCGTTCGGCGTCGCCGCCATCATCGCGATGCAGTTCGTCGGGGCGCTGGTCGGACGGCTGGGCAGCGCCGTGGTCATCCGGCTGATGCTGCTGGGCGCGCCGGTGCTGCTGGCCTGCGTGGGCCTGTCCCGCAACGCGGGCGAGCTGGCCGCCTCGCTGCTGCTGCTCGGTGCCTCGCACGGCACGTGCGACGTGGCGATGAGCGCGCACGCGGTGGCGGTGGAGCGGACGCTCAAGCGGCCGGTGATGAACGGCTGCCACGCGGCCTGGGGCATCAGCGCGGTGCTCTCCTCGCTGATCGGCGCCGGGTCCACGCACGCCGGTGTCTCTCCCGGCGTGCAGTTCTCGGTGATGGGCGCGGTGCTGCTGCTCGCCGCGGTCCCGGTGACCGCCCGGCTGCTGCCGGCGTCCACCGACCGCGACACCGCCGCCCCGGACCGGCCGAAGTCCGAGCGTGTCAGGACGAGTTGGCGCGACGGTTGGCGCGGCCCGGTGCTGGTCTTCGGAGCGCTCGGCGCGATCCTGATGGTCTGCGAGGGCGCGGTGAACAGCTGGAGCGGGGTCTTCCTGCACCACGACCTGGGCGCCACCCTCGCGGCGGCGTCCCTGGGGTACACCGCCTACGTCGCCTGCCAGTCCGTGGGCCGGCTCGTGGGCGACCGGCTCAACCGCAGGTTCGCGGCCGTCGTGCTCTTCCGGACCAGCGCGGTCATCGGCCTGCTCGGCCTGGCCGTCGCGATCCTCGTGCCGTTCCGCGCGGCGGCGATCGCCGGCTTCGGCATCCTCGGGATCGGTGCCGCGCTGCCGCTGCCCATGCTCTTCAGCGCCGCCGGCCATGCCGGCGGCGAGGGCCCGGGAGCGGCCGTGTTCGTCTCCCGCTTCACCACGTTCACCTACGGCGGCGTGCTGCTCGGCCCCGCCGTGGTGGGCTGGTGCGCGGAGGCGTTCACGCTCCACTGGACGCTGGCGGCGCTCATCCCGCTGATGGCGCTGGTCGCCTTCAACGCGCGGATCGTGGCCCGTCCCGAGGAGGACCGCGGACTCGCCGCGTGAAGCCCGAGGGGGCGGTGACCGGTCCGCGTGTCCACTGCCCCCTCGGGGTCGCTCAGATGAAGAAGGTGTTCGGTTCGAGTCCGCACAGCACCCGTCCGTAGAGCTCCGCCGTGGCCGTCGGCAGGTGCAGTGAGTGGACCGTGACCGCCTGGAGGTTGCGGCGGACGCGCTGGATGAGCTGGTCGGTGTAGAGGGACGACGCCCCGGAGGCGCCGGCGAGCAGGTCCGCCGCGTCGGCACCCAGTCGCGGTACGCGGCCGGCGACCGCCCGGACGTAGGCGCGCTCCCGCAGCGTCCACTCCGCACCGGACCCGGCCTTGCCGTCGATGAGGGCGGCCAGCCGCCGTGCGTGGCCCTCCGCCTCGTCGATCTGGAGCATCGCCTCGCCCGCCTGCAGATGGGTGATCGGGGCGTCGGCCTGCCGCTCGTAGGTCGTGTTGGTGATCGGACGCCGCTGGACGCGCTCGAAGAAGTCCTCCGCGCCCGCCCGAGCCATGCCGATGATCTTGCCGGTGGTGGACGCGGCCACGGCGCCGACCAGCGGCGTGTGGAACATCGGCAGCCCCGCGTTGAGCTTCGAGGCGTACTCCCCGCGGGTGAAGGCGGGGATGCTCAGGCACCGCGCGGCGGGAACGAACACGTCCTCTGCCGCGACCGTGACGCTGCCGGTGCCGCGCAGTCCCGCGACCTCCCAGTCGTCGATCATGCGCAGTTCGCGCATCGGCACGACCGCCATCACCGGCTCGGGGTCGCCGTCCGCGGTGGGCGCCAGCACCGACAGCAGCTTCCAGGTGCTGTGCGCCGCACCGGAGTTGAAGCTCCAGCGGCCGTTGACGCGGATGCCGCCCGGCCGCTGCTCCGCGGTGCCGCCGATCACCAGGGTGCCGCTGATCCGCGCGTCGGGGTCGGCGAAGACCTCGTCCTGGGCCTCGTCGGAGAACAGCCCCACGTTCCACGAGGTGATCCACCAGACCGCCACGGTGAACGCCACGGCCCCGTCACCGCGCCCGAGTTCGATGCCCACGTCCAGCAGGTCGGACGCGCTGCTCTCGTAGCCGCCGAAGCGCGCGGGGACCCGCATCCGCAGGACGCCCGCGTCCTTCAGCGCCTCCACGGCCTCGTCGCTCAACCGCCGGTTGCGCTCGGACCAGTCGGCGTGCTCGCGCAGCACCGGCACCAGGCCCGCGGCGCGCGCGGCCAGCTCCGTGGAAGTGGGCTTCGCCGTCGTATGCATGTGCCTCCCCTTTCGCGGTCAGTCCAGCGGGCGCAGACCGGCGCCCGTGAGCAGGTGGGCGCCGGCCTGCTCCGGTCCGGCCACGGCCAGACTCAGGAACGCGGCTCCGGCGGCCTCGGGGGTGAGCGTCGGCCCCATGCCGTCGACGAACTCCTCGACGCTGACACCGGCGCGGCGCGCGTAGGCGTCCACCGCCGCGCGCCCGAGCCCCGTCGCCGGGGTCAGCTGCGGCAGCACGGACGAGACGGTGATCCCGAGGCCGTCGCGGTCCGCCTCCTGCGCGGCGTACTCGGCCAGGAACCGCACGGCCGACTTGGCGCCCGCGTACCCGCCGCTGAGCGGGGAGCCGCGCAGCGCCGCGCCGCTGCTGGTCACGATCACCCGGCTGCCCGGCTCCAGCGGCAGCAGCAGCGACTCGCGCACCCAGGTGAAGGCGATACGGACGTCGACGTCCCAGGAGGTCGAGAAGGTCTCCCAGGTCTGCCGGGTGATCGGGCGCAGCAGCGGTGAGGCGCCCGCGAGGATCGCGAGCACGTCCGGGCGGTACCGGTCGAGCAACGAGCCGGCCAGCACGGGGTCGGCCGCGTCACCCCGTTCGAGGCGCAGCCGCGGCTGCACGGAGGCGAGTTCGCCGAGCGGGCCGACGTCGCGGGAGAGGGCCACCACCTCCGCGCCAGCGGCGAGGAACGCCTCGGTGACGCCGCGGCCGAGACCGCGGCTCGCGCCGACGACCAGGGCGCGGCTTCCGGTGAGCTGATCCATGCTCTTCCTTCCCTCCAGGATGCGCGGTCAGCAGGCCCCGGCCATGAGGCGCTGGTCGCGGCAGTCGAGCTCCGGCAGCGCGAAGAGCACCGGGAGGTCGAAGACGCCGCTGGGCCGCAGGGTGATGTCGACTTCGATGGCCCCCCGGGTCTGCACGGTCACCGCGGGGCCCGTACCGACGAGCATGCGGCGCTCCGTGCCGTACTCCGGGGGTGAGCCGTCCAGGCCGGCCACCCGGATGTGCCAGGTGCCGTCCGGGACGCCGTGCAACTGGAACCGCCGCCGCCCGGGGCCGAGCACGTCCCAGGCGACCGGCCTCCCCTCGGGGACCGAACTGGTGAAGGCACCGACGTAGACGTTGCGCAGCGGGACGACGCCGGCCCGCAGCACCGTACCGACGACGGTGCCGCCGTGCGGGCCGGGCCGCGGCGGCCGCGGCAGCGAGCCGGAGTCGGCCAGCCGCGCGTGGTCGCGGTAGCGCGTCGGCGACAGCCCGACGCTGCGGGTGAACCGTGAGGTAAAGGTTCCCGGGCTGTTGTACCCCACCTGGTACGAGATGCCCGTGACGCTCAGCTCGCTCTCCCGCAGCAGTTCCTTGGCCTGGTGCAGCCGGACCGCGGACAGGAACCGGCCCGGGGACGTGCCGGTCACCTGGCGGAACACGCGGGAGAAGTAGAAGCGGCTGAGGATCGCCGCGTCGGCGAGGTCGGACAGCGAGACCGGCTCACCGTAGTGCTTCCACATCGTCTCGATCGCACGGCGCACGGCGTCTTGCA
Source organism: Actinacidiphila yeochonensis CN732 (assembly GCF_000745345.1). Taxonomy (NCBI): domain Bacteria; kingdom Bacillati; phylum Actinomycetota; class Actinomycetes; order Kitasatosporales; family Streptomycetaceae; genus Actinacidiphila; species Actinacidiphila yeochonensis. Next base: position 3,867,834 of record NZ_JQNR01000005.1, read on the forward strand.
CGAGGGCTCCAGGGCGGGTGTCGGCGTACGCGGACCAGGACGCGGAGGACACCCCTGAATTTCCTTCATCCGGGACGCCGTGACATCTCCGTGATTGCTCAGCCGATCAGTACGGGCGGGAAGCACGTATTGCGCGATATGCGCGCGCCGGTATTCGGCCGTTCTTCGGGACGCTTTCGCCGGCGGCGGGAGCGGGAGCCGGGCGGCTGGGACAGCGGACCGCGGCGGCGGTGCGGCGGACGGCCCGTACCGCCGCGACCGGACGTTTCCGCCAGGTCGGGGCGGCTCTGCGCGGAACGGGGAGCCGGTGGGAAGCACGCCGCCGGCACGGCTGCCGGAGGGCGGCGGCGACCCGGCCGGCGGTCCGCGCATTCAGCCGGAACCGTATGTCCGTCAGCTGGCGGGAAGGGTAGCGCAATTCAGGAGACGGGCGTCTTCGCAGGCTCATTAGAGTCGTACCGGATGGCCTGAACCGAGAGGACGGAATGATGGAGTATCGCTTCGTCGGCCGCAGCGGCCTGATGATCAGTGAGATAGCTTACGGAAACTGGATCACCCACGGTTCCCAGATCGAGGCCGACACCGCGCGTGCCTGCGTGCGCGCGGCGCTCGACGCCGGCATCACCACCTTCGACACCGCCGACATGTACGCCGACGGCCGTGCCGAGTCCGTGCTCGGCGAGGCGCTGCGCGGCGAGCGGCGCGAGGGCGTCGAGATCCTCACCAAGGTCTACTTCCCCACCGGCCCGGGCCGCAACGACCGCGGCCTGTCCCGCAAGCACGTGCTCGAGTCGATCGACAGCTCGCTCCGGCGGCTGGGGACCGACTACGTCGACATCTACCAGGCCCACCGCTTCGACCGGTTCACCCCCCTTGAGGAGACCATGGAGGCGTTCGCCGACGTGGTCCGCGCGGGCAAGGCGCTGTACGTCGGGGTGTCGGAGTGGACGGCCGGGCAGATCCACGCCGCCGCCGGCCTGGCCCGCGAGCTGCGCGTCCCGCTGATCTCCTCGCAGCCGCAGTACAACGCGATCTGGCGGGTGCCCGAGGCCGAGGTGGTGCCGGCCGCGACCGAGGAGGGGCTCGGCCAGATCGTCTGGTCGCCGATGGCCCAGGGCGTGCTCACCGGCAAGTACCGGCCGGGGGCGCAGCGCCCGGACGGCAGCCGCGGAGCGGACCCGGCGAACGACATGTTCATGGGGCACCTGCTCGGGAACGAGATCCTGGAGCGGGTGCGGCTGCTCGGGCCGCTGGCGGCGGAGGCGGGCCTCACCCCGGGCCAGCTGGCGATCGCCTGGGTGCTGCGGAACCCGGCCGTGTCCGCGGCGATCGTCGGCGCCTCCCGTCCCGAGCAGGTCGCCGAGAACGCCGCGGCCTCGGGCGTGAAGCTGGACGAGGAGCTGGCGCGCCGGATCGACGAGGCCCTGGAGCCCGTGATCGTGCGGGATCCGGCGCTGACGGACAGCCATGAGCAGCGCCCGTAGCCGGTCCTGGAGGCCCGGCCGGCAGGCATGCCGCGAATCGGGCACGCAGCAAGAAAGCGCGCGTCCTGGCCGTTCGTAAGGTGGCCGGGAGGGCTGGTCGAACGTCAGGAGCCGGCCCGAGAGCCCATGGCTGCGCGCCGGGCGCCGTCGGCAGCCGGATCAGTTCGCTGGAGGAGACCCATGGGTAAGTGCCCGATCGTCCTCGACCGTCTGGGCAAGGACATCCACGCCGAGGCGCGCACGCTGCGTGCGCAGGGGCCGGTGACCCGCGTCGAACTGCCGGGAGGCTATCTCGGCTGGTCGGTGACCGACTACGCCGTCGCCAAGCAGATGCTTGTCGACCCGCGTTTCCCCAAGAACGCCAAGAAGTACTGGACCCCGCTGGTCAACGGCGAGGTGTCGATGGACTGGGAGATGATCACCTGGGTGATGATGGAGAACATCAACACCCGGGACGGTGAGGAGCACGACCGGCTGCGCCGGCTGATCGGGCACGCCTTCACGCCCCGCCGGGTGGAGACGTCCCGTCCGCTCATCGAGAAGATCGTCGGGTACCTGCTCGACGACCTGGAGGCCGCTGAGCCCGGTGAGCCGGTCGACCTCAAGGGCCGGTTCACCTACGCGCTTCCCGCCTGGGTGATCTGCGACATGTTCGGCGTCCCGACCGAGGCGCGCAAGCGGATGCTGCAGGGCGCCGTGGCCAACAGCAAGACGACCATCACGCCGGAGCAGGCGGAGGCGAACCTGCTCCAGTGGCACGAGGCCATGACCGAACTCGTCGCCACCAAGCGCGCCAACCCCGCGGACGACCTCACCAGCCACCTCATCAGGGCGCGTGAGGACGACGACGCCCTGACCGACGACGAGCTTCTTGGTACACTGCACGTCATGCTGGGTGCAGGCTCCGAGACGCTCGGCAACGTCATGGCGCACGCCATCGTCGACCTGCTCGCCAACCCCGACCAGCTCGAACTGGTGCGCAGCGGGAAGGCCGAGTGGGAGGCGGCGTTCGCCGAGACGGCGCGCAAGGACTCCGCGGTCGCCCAACTGCCCTTCCGGTACGCGGCCGAGGACGTCGAGATCGGCGGTGTGCGGATAGAGAAGGGCGACCTCGTGATGATCGCCTTCGCGGGCATCGGGCGTGACCCGAAGGTCCACGGCGCGACCGCGGACGACTACGACATCCTGCGCGAGGACAAGACCAACCTGTCCTTCGGGTACGGACCGCACGCCTGCCTCGGCCGTTCGCTGGCCACGCTGCAGGCGATGGTCGCCCTCCCGGCGCTCTTCGAGCGGTTCCCCGACATGAGGCTCGCCACCGCGCCCGAGGACATCCCGCCGCAGGGCACCTTCATCATGAACGGCTACGACACTCTCCCGGTCTTCCTGCACTGACGTCCCGCACGGTCGGCTCACCGGCGGCGGGCGGCACCGGACCGGAAACGGAAAGGGTCAAAGGGTATGGCACCGAAGGTAGTTTCGTCCGAGGAGTGGCTCGCCGCCCGCCGCCGGCTGCACAGCCAGGAGCAGGCGGAGTTCGCCGCCCGGCAGGCCGTGAACTCCGCCCGCCAGCAGCTGCCGATGCGCGAGATCGACCAGGGCTACGTCTTCGAGGGGCCGGACGGCAAGGTCTCGCTGCTGGACCTGTTCGAGGGCAAGCGGCAGCTGATCACCTACCACTTCATGTACGACCCCCAGTGGGACGAGGGCTGCAAGCAGTGCTCGTTCATCGCCGACAACATCGGTGACCTGTCCCACCTGAAGGCCCTGGACACCTCGCTCGTGCTGGTCTCGCGCGCTCCGTACGACAGGATCGCGCCGTTCAAGGAGCGCATGGGCTGGACGGTGCCGTGGGTCTCGTCCCACGGCACCCGGTTCAACTACGACTTCCACGTCACGCTGGACGAGGCCGTGGCGCCCGTCGAGTACGACTACATGGACAAGGCGGCGCTGGAGCAGGACGGCCGCTGGTTCACCGAGGGCGAGGCCGGCGGCATGAGCGTCTTCTGGCGCGAGGACGACGACACCGTCTACCACACCTACTCGGCCTACGCGGAGGGGATCGACGTCCTGCACGGCACCCTGCTGTACGCCGACATGACGCCGCTCGGCCGCCGCGACGACCTCGGCCGCTCGTGGCTGCGCCACCACGACCGCTACGCCCCCGCCGAGGTCTGACCGCCAGACGCACCACACCAGCACGAAGAGCGTCCCGCCCGTCGAGCCGACGGGCGGGACGCTTCGCGCTTCGCGCCAGGGCGAGGAGCAGCGGCCGATCAGCGGCCGAGCAGCGGCAGCGCCGCGGCGCACTCCTCGCGCAGGTACCCGATGGCGTCCAGGTACCGGGGGCGCCACCCCATCTCGCGGCGCGTCTTCTCCGAGCTCACGTCGTGGTCCATCACGTACAGCTCGACGATGTCCGCGATCTCCGCGGGCGGGTTGTCGATCGACTGCCAGCACACCGACGTGCCGGCGCCGGTGACGGCGGCGAGCTCGTCGACGGCGATGGTCTCCGTGACGCCGTTCCACGCGGTACCCGGCGCGGCCTTCCGCGCCACCAGCGGGTAGAGCTCGGCGAGGTCGGCCACGTGCACCGCGGGCCAGCGCACGCCGCGCCGTTCGAAGTACAGTCCGGCGCCCAGCTTGGCGGCCACCGGCAGCAACTGGTCCGGCACGACGCCGCCGTTGTCACCGTAGATCAGGCCGGGCCGGATCAGTATCCCGCCGCCCGCGCGCACCACCTGCTCGACCGGCGCGCGCCAGGCCACGCAGCTCGGCGGCTTCGGAACGGTGTCCTCGAAGGTGTCGCCGGGGCCGAGCACGTCGGCGCCGGAGGTGTGGATGAGCCGGGTGCCGGAGGCGAGGATCGCCTCGACGCCCTCGCGCTCCACCTCGCCCTCGATCCGGCCGGCGTGCACGACCAGGTCGAAGCCCTCCGCGGCGGCGCGCAGCGAGGCCGGGTCCGCCAGATCGCCGGGTACCGCCTGGTAGCGGGGGTCGACCGGCCGCCCGCCGGGGCGTTGCAGGCCGGTGACGCGGTACCCGGCCTCGGCGAAGCTGCGGGCGACGTAGCGGCCGAGGTATCCGGCGGAGCCGATGACGAGGACGCTCTCGGCGCCGTTCGGTGCTGGGGTGTCAGACATCTGGGGCAACTCCGTTCTGGGTGGCGTTCTCTGCGATGGGGGAGGCGACCGGGGCCGGGGCCGGCCCGACCGGGCCGAGGTCTCCGCGGGGACGGCGTGCCGCGCGCCGGGGCGCGCCCGTGCCGGTCCCGGCGGGCCGGGCGCCGGCGCGCCGGTGACGGGATCCGGACGCGCCCCGCGGCGGACCAGTACCGTGACCGGGGCACACCGTGCCCGGAGAGGCACCAGCCGCCGTGTGGAGCACGGACGATCCGGGAGGACACCGTGGTCGGTCATGGCTCACCACCGAGGTCGTGAGGAACGGTCGCGTGGAGCCGGACCCAGTGATGATGACACCGAATGCCCCCCAAGTGACCTTCGAGGGTGCGCCGCGTCCCGCCTCGCCGCCACCGCCGCGCCGCACACGGCCGGCACCCGGGCCGTTCCGCATGCGACGGGCGCCTCTCACGGCAGGGTTGGGCACCGCTCGGGCCCACTGACAGTCAAGGCTGTTTGGCGTCGGCCGGTTGGCCGTGGGGTGAGCGGGAACGAGAGGCCGTGGCAGGGTGCCGAAGCGCCGCCCCGAACGCCGAGTGCCGGACGGCGAGCGGACGATGACCGGACGCCGCCCGAACGGCGGCTGCCCGAGGCGGTGTTGGAGCCCGTCGGGGAGTTCACGGCGCGAACGTGGGGCAGTCGGGGATGCGGGTACGCGGGCGGCGACTCGGCCGCTTACCGGCGCTCGCCCGCGGCCTCACGCGCCCGCGGCCTCACGCGCCCGCGGCCTCACGCGGGCGCGGCACCGCGCGTCGCGAACACGCGGGCGCGGTGCGGCGGCCAGGAGCAGCGGCGGGTCAGGCGGCCTTGGCCTTGGTGGCGTACACGTCGACGTACTCCTGGCCGCCCAGGTGCATCACGTGGGACATCACCTCGTCGGTGACCGCCCGCAGCACGTACCGGTCGCGGTCCATGCCCTCGTAGCGGGAGAAGTCCAGCGCCGGGCCGAACCGCAGGGAGACCGGAGCGATACGCGGCATGCCCCGCCCGCCCGGCTGCACCTTGTCGGTGCCGATCACCGCGAACGGCACCACCGGAGCGCCCGTCATCATCGCCAGCCGGGCGATGCCGGTCCGGCCGCGGTAGAGCCGGCCGTCGGGGGAGCGGGTGCCCTCCGGGTAGATCCCGAAGATCTTCCCCTCCTCAAGGACCCGGCTGCCCGTCATCAGCGCCGCCACGCCGCCGCGGCCGCCGTCCCGGTCCACCGGGATCATGCCGCAGGTGGTGAAGAACCACGCCATCAGCCGCCCCTTGAAGCCGCGGCCGGTGACGTACTCGTCCTTGCCGATGAAGTACACCTGGCGCTTCACCACGAGCGACAGGAACAGCGAGTCGACGAAGGTGACGTGGTTGCCGGCCACGATCACCGGACCGTCCGCCGGGATGTGCTCCAGCCCCTCCACCACGGGGCGGTACAGCACGCGCATCAGGACCAGGAGGACCGCCTTGAGCACACTGCGGGACATCCGGGACAACAGATCCTCCGGGCTTCGGCGTAGCACTACTACGGACGGACAACGGGCGGACTACGGGCGGTGCGGGCAGTACAGGCGGTCGTGACGGTTCCGACGGTTCAGCCGGCGGGGGCGGACAGCGGCGGCAGCGCCGGCGTACTCCACGCGGGGTACCCGCCGTACCCGACCCTACCGGCCCGTACCGCAGGACCATACTTCCGCCCCGGGCCCGCCCGCACGCCCTGCTCACCCGCCGGACGCGCTCCCCGCGCGCCGGGCGGCTCCGGGTGCGCCCGAGGCGGATTCGGCGCCCGTTTCAGCCGGTTATCGACCGTAACGCGGAGGCGAGTCGGCAATCTCACAGCCTCCGGCGGCAGGTGCTTTCCCGACGGGCCGCGGCGAACCCCAATTCGATGGTTCGACGCAGGCCCGGGCGGGGTAGGGCAGGGTCAACAGCCGGCGGTGACGGGCACTGCCGCCACGCCCGCCCGTGCTGCCGGGGGCACCGCAATCGCGGTGCCCGACCGGAGGGACTGTGCGATCATCGGCGCCTGCGGGGGCGGCGTACATCCGCACGAACTCCGCTCAGGCACACGTTCCGGGCCAGCCAACCCTCAACGGCCCGGACGGAATTCGAAGGGGAGCCTGCGCGCATGGGCATGAGCGTGACCATCACAGCGGCCGAGCACGGCGACGCCGAGAAGATCCTCAAACTCCAGTACCTGTGCTACCAGGGCGAGGCCGAGCTCTACGGCGACTACACGATCCAGCCGCTCACCCAGACCCTCGACGAACTGCGGGCCGAACTGGCCGGGGCCACCGTCCTGGTGGGGCGGCTCGGCGCCGAGGTCGTCGGCTCGGTGCGCGGCGCCGTGGACGACAGCGGAACCGCCCGGATCGACAAGCTGATCGTCCACCCCCGGCTCCAACGGCACGGCCTGGGCTGCCGGTTGCAGGCCGAGCTGGAGATGCGGCTGGCCGCGCAGGCCGAGGCCAAGCGGTACCGCGTCTTCACCGGCCACCGCAGCCAGGTGAACCTGCGGATGTACCGCAAGCTGGGCTACGAGCAGGTCGGCGCCGCCGAACCGGTCACCCGCCGGCTGAGCCTGGTGCACATGGAGAAGTCCGTGCAGGAGCCCCGGGTGAGCTTCGCGGCGACCGCCTGACCGCGCCGCGCCGCCCCTGGCGCGCCGGTCCGCCGATGTGCGGTGCGGACGGCGCGGCCGCGGGGCGGCGCGGGTCGGGGGTGCGGCGGCCCGGTCGCGGACGGCGGGTGCCCTGCCGGAGCGGAAGGCTCCGGCAGGGCACCCGGGCGTACGGGGCGGCGCCGGGCGGGGGCCCGCCCGACCGCGCGGGTCAGACCGCCGAGGTGTACGCGGCGAAGAACTGCTCCTTGGGCGCGGGGGCGCCGCCGGGCAGGTAGCACGTGACGTCCAGCAGCGCGGTGCTGCCGGAGCGCGTCCACGGCGCGGCGAAACCGCAGTAGCCGGTGTCGTTGCCGTAGGCGGTGGCCTGCGCGTGGTCCGAGGGGGTGGCGACGTTGGGCAGCGTCAGGACCCATCCGGTACCCGACGTGGCCAGGCCGTTGCCCGCGCCGCTGGAGTTGTAGGTGGTGCCCGCCGGCACGGCGCCGTCGTACCAGAGGTAGGCGAACGACTTCGGCGGGAACGCCGGGCCGTGCACCGCCCGCTGGACGGCGTAGCTCAGGGTCCACCGGGTGTCGTACGGCTTGCCGTTGGCGTCGGTGCACGCCACGGTCACGGTCTGGCCCGTCGCCGCCGGCGTCCAGGCGACCGGCTTGCAGTGCGCGTCCTGCTGCGGATCGACCGCGGTGACCTGGAGGTTCCCCACGGCTGAGGCCGCGCCCAGCCCCGGCAGCCAGACCTTCCACTGGCCGGTGCCGCCCTTGGAGACGGAGTTGCCGCCGCCGGCGGAGTTGTACGAGGCGAGCAGGCTGCCGGAGGTGTCGGAGTAGACGTAGCCGTAGCCCGTAGCGCCCGCAGGGAGGGTGCCGCTGCTGGTGGTGTAGAGGACGGTGAACTCGGAGTTGTCCGGGGTGCCGGTCGGTGAGAAGCAGCTGACGCCGACGTCCTCGTTCGCGCCGTTGGGCGACCAGCCGGAGATCTGGCACGAGTCGCCGGTCGCGGTGACCGCGGTGCTGTGGGCGATGCCGTTCTTCCCGGCGATCTGCGGGAAGTGGACGGTGTAGGTGCCCAGTCCGGTCTGGTCCACGGTGACCAGGTTGCTCCCCGGCGAGGGCCAGCTGCCCCACTGGCGGCTCGGGTCCGGCGCGTAGCCGGGCGGCGGCGTCGGGTTGTCGAGGTAGGCGAACCCCCACTGGTCCGGCACCGCGGCGGCGGCGCGGCCCGCGGCCGGCAGCAGCACGGCCCCGAGGACGGCCAGTACCGATAACGCCAGCAGAGCCGCCCGGGACACCGGTCCGGCGGATCTGGAGAGGAACGGGAGACACGCGCGCATGAGCTACCCCCAAGGGTCTCGGCCGAAGCGGGTGGTGCTTTGCGGGTGCTGCGAGTACCGCGGGTGCGGTGAGGAACCCGGCTCGGAACGCGTCGAGCGGACGGCTGCGGCGCGCCGCCGCCATCGGCCGCGCGCCGGCGTTCCGGCGGTAGGCACAGGATAGGAACGCGCCGATGCCCCGGCCAGAGCGCGGACACGGCCGCGGGGGCGGCTTTCCGGCCGTTCTTCCAGCGGCCTTTTCCGGCCGTTCAGCGGGAATTTCCCAGCCGTTCGGCGTGTGCGCGCGCGCGCCGGTGCGCGTGTACGCCGGCACGCGTGCGCGGCGGTGCGCCGGTACGGCCTGCGCGGCGGAGCGGACCGGGGCCGGTTACCGGCCGGCGGGACCCTTCTCGGCGGGGGCGGGCGACGCGGCGGTGTTCGCGGCCTGGTACTCGGCGGCGGCCCGGGCCGAGCGGCGCAGCCACAGCAGGCCCACCACCGGCAGGATGACCGGCAGGAAGACGTATCCGGCGCCGAAGTCCGACCAGACGGTCTGGTCCGGGAAGGCGGAGGAGTCGGCGATGGTGAGGATGCCGACGGTGATGACGCCCAGCAGCTCGGCCGAGCAGGACACCAGCGCCACCCGGCGGGCCGTGTCGCCGCCGCGCCACAGCGAGAAGGTGATCACGGCGTAGACCACGCCGGCCACCCCGGACAGCAGGTAGGCGAGCGGCGCCTCGTGGTACTTCGTGCTGAGCTGCACGATCGACCGGGAGAGCGCGGCGACGGTGAAGACGCCGTACAGCCACAGCAGCAGCCGGCCGGGGCCGGTGCCCAGCCGGGCCGGGGCCGCCGTGTCACCGGCGGGGGAGGGCGCGGCTCCGGTCGCGGCCTGGTCGTACGTGCTGCCGGTGGTCGGGCTCACCTGGGGGTCCGTGCCTTTCGCTGGGGTGGTGGTGGGGGCACCCGGGGCGTCGTCCGCCTCGGGGGCGCGGGGGTGCGGCGGCGCCGGGGAGACACCGGGCGCGGCCCGCCGTCCGGGCCGGCGGGACGGTCAGCCATGGCCGGCACCCCAGATCTCGTTCAGCCGCAGCTCCAGCACGGCCAGGATCACCCCGCCCGCGGCCACGATCGTCGAGCCCCAGCGGGTCCGCTCGGCCAGCGACATCATCGCCGCGGCCGGCACCGCGCACACCGCGCCCAGCAGGTAGGCGAGGAAGACCGCCATGCCCTGCGCGGGCCGGTCGCCGTGGCCCAACTGGGCCAGCGCCACGACGAGTTGGACCAGCACCGCCAGCTCCACCACGGCCATCCCGGCGAAGTGCCAGTCCTTGGTCGGCGAGTCCCGGTACGCCGCCCAGCCGCACCACGCCGCGAGCAGCAGCGCCAGCACGGTGACGGTCAGGATGAGCCAGTCCAGCATGCGACGACCTTATTACGCGCACACCGCTGCCCGTGCCCCGGCCCTGCCCCGCCGGGAGAGCCCCCGCCGGGCGGCACGCCGCGGCCGGGCCGAGCCGCGCACCGCCCCAGCCCGCGCGGGCCGACCCCGGAGCGGCCGCCCAGGGCCGCGCACCGCCTCAGCCGCGCCGCACCCAGTACACGTCGGTGGTGTAGGGCATCTCCACGGCGCCGCTCTCGCGGGTGGCGTCGTGGGAGCGCAGCACAGCCTCCACCTCGGCCCGCACCCGCGCCTGGTCGTCCGGGTCCAGGACGGCGATGTGGCTGGAGGACATCATCCGCTCCACCACGTCCCCGACCGTCGTCGAGTGCGGGTTGGCCACGTGCAGCTCCTGGATGGCACCCCAGCCGGGCCGCCCGGCGAACGCCCGGCGCCAGGTGTCCGGGCCGCCCGCCTCCTCCGGCCCGTCCGTACCGGCCGCCGTCCCGTCCGCGGCCCGCACCGGACCGGCCGCACCGGGCGGGCCCGCGGGGCCGCCGGCCAGCGGCGGGCTCGGCAGGTCGCGCGGGGCCAGCCGGAAGTAGATGTCCTGGAAGTCGCGCACCCACGGCACCGACGTGTCGTAGGTGTTCCAGACCAGCACCAGCGCCCCGCCCGGCCGCAGCAGCCGCTCCACCTCGGCGAGCGCCGCCTCCTGGTCGAACCAGTGCCAGGACTGCGCGGCCACCACCGCGTCCGCGCACTCCCCGGGCAGCCCGGTGTCCTCCGCCGTACCCGCCACCGCCGCCACCTGCGGCAGCAGCTCCGCCAACCGCTCGCGCATCGCCGTCACCGGCTCCACCGCCAGTACCTCGGCCCCGGTGAGCGCCAGCAGCCGGGTGAACATACCGGTACCCGCGCCGAGGTCGACGACCGTGCGGCCCGCCTCCAGAGGCAGCGCGTCCGCGAGCGCGGCGAGCGCCGCGAGCGGATAGGACGGCCGGGAGCGCTCATAGCCCCCCGCGTCACGCCGGTAGCCGACTCCTGCTGCGTGGTGCACTGTCACGCGGGCTGACGGTAGCAGGATCGGATGACGTCCACCCGGACCTGACCAGGACCCGGACACCTCCGCCGCGGCCCTGCTCCGCAGGCGGGTTCGGCCCGGACGGAGACCGGACGGAGACCGGACGGAGACCGGACGGAGACCGGGCGGCGAACCGTTCCGCCCGGCCGCGGGCCGCCCCGGCACCCCGACCCTGCCCGCCGCCTCCCGCGCGTGATGCTGCATGCTGTGCAGTCCGGCGCCGTCCACCCGGCGCACCTCCGGCCCGAGTCCAGCCCGCCCCCCGACCACCGCAGCCCACCTCAGTCCACCCAGGCCCCTGGCGACGGAGCACGAATGACCTCCACCTTCCCGGACATCTCGCTCAGTACGGAGCGGCTGGTGCTGCGGCCGTACGACGAGGACGACATCCCCGCGCTCGTGGAGATGATGAACGACGAGCCGGTCACGGCCTGGACCGGCGCCCCCCAGCCGTACACCGCCGCCGACGCCCGCGCGTTCGTCTCCGGGACCGCGCCGGGGGAGCGGACCAGCGGACAGGGCATCGTCCTCGCCGTCACCGAGCACCTCACCCAGCGGCTGGTGGGAACGGTCAGCCTGAACCGCACCGACTGGCGCCTGCGCTCCACCGAGGTGGGCTGCCTGACCGCCTCCTGGGCCCGGGGCGAGGGGTACGCCGGAGAGTCGGTGCTCACCGTGTGCCGCTGGCTCTTCCACGAGCAGGGCTTCGCCCGGGTGGAGCTGCGCACCGCCGCCGACAACGCGGCCGCCCAGCAGCTGGCCCAGAAGATCGGCTGCGTCAGCGAGGGCGTGCTGCGCTCGGCGGGCATCGTCCGCACCCGGCCCGACGGCGACAGCGCCGCCCCCTGGACCCGGGTCCGCACCGACCTGCTGGTGTGGAGCCTGCTGCCCGAGGACCTGGACGACATGGACGACTTCGACGGCCCCGACGGTTCGCACGGCTACGAGAGCCACCACAACGCCGGGGGCCCGGCCGGCCTGGGGTACACCGCCCTCGCCGACTGGCGCTGAGACCCGCCCGGCCCGTCACGCGGCCCCGCCCGGCCGCCGCCGCGCACGCCTCGCCGGGTCCGCCGGGTCCGCCGCGACGCCTTCGCGCCCCGCACCCGCGGCCGTTGGGGTCCCTTCGCCGGAAACCGCGCGGCCGGTCCCGCCGCGGCCACGACTGAGGGCCGCCAGGCGGGTTAGGGTTCTCCCGCCGGACCGCTCACACCCCAGGGGAGGCACCAGACCATGGCCGACCGGGTCACCGTGATCGGATGGGACGGATCGCCCCCCTCCGGTGCCGCGCGCGCCGCCCTGGGCGCGGCCACCCTCGTCGCCGGCGCCCGCCACCACCTCGCGCTGCCCGAGGTCCCGCGCGGCGCCGAGCACATCGTGCTGGGCAGCATCGACATCGCCGCCCGCCGCATCGCCGTCCACCGCGGCACCGCCGTCGTACTGGCCGACGGCGATCCCGGCTTCTTCGGCGTGGTCCGCGCCCTGCGCGCCCCCGAGCTGGGCCTGGAGGTGGAGGTGGTGCCCGGCGTCTCCGTCGTCGCCCGGGCCTTCGCGCACGCCGGGATGCCCTGGGACGACGCGCGGGTCGTCGTCGCCTCCAGCCGCACCCTGCGCCGCGCGGTCAACGTCTGCCGGGCCCACCCCAAGGTCGCGGTGCTCACCTCGCCCGGCGCCGGACCCGCCGAACTCGCCCTCATGCTGACCGGGGTGCACCGCACCTTCGTCATCTGCGAGGCGCTGGGCACCGAACGCGAGCAGGTCACCGTCCTCACCTCCGACAAGGTCGCCGACCACATCTGGCGCGACCCCAACGTCGTGCTGGTGGTGGGCGGTCCGGCCCAGGGCGGCGGCCACGGGGCGCCGGGCCTGGGGGTGTCGACCCGCAGCCCCGGCTGGATCGCCGGCCGCGACCCCGGCTTCCCGGGCGCCGCGCGCGGCTGGGCGCTGCCCGCGGCCGAGTACGGCGGGCACCTGCCGGCCCAGGTGCGGGCGTTCCAACTCGCCCGGCTGGGCCCGCGCACCGGCGACCTGGTGTGGGACGTGGGCGCCGCCGACGGCTCGCTCGCCGTCGAGGCGGCCGGGTTCGGCGCCGCGGTCATCGCCGTGGACGCCGACCAGGACGCCTGCGACTGGGTGCGCGCCACCGCCCGCCGGGTGGGCGTGCACGTCCAGGTGGTGCACGGCAGCGCGCCCGCCGTCCTGGAGGACCTGCCCGAGCCGGACGTGGTGCGGATCGGGACCGCCGACCCCGCCGTCGCCGCCGCCTGCGCGGCTCGCCGCCCCGAGCGCATCGTCACCGCCGCGACCACCCGGGACCAGGCCGAAGCGGTCACCAGGGCGCTGGAGGCGGGCGGTTACGAGGTGGAGCGCTCACTGCTCCAGACGGTCGACCTCGCCGGCGACTGGTCCGAGCACGCCCGCTGGTCCGCCTTCGCGCTGTGCGGGGTCAGGCGCTGAACGCGCGCGCCGCCCGCCGCCCCTGAGCGCCCCCGCCTGGCGCCCCGTTGGGACGGCCCGTGCCGCCCCTGCGCGGCACGGGCGGCACAGGCCCCTCGGGCCACCCCCGCACCATGGTCGACCGAACCGTCGCGAAACGGTGTTTCCGCTGGTAGCAGGGGGCCGCGGCGGCCGTCGGGAGCGGCTGTGTGAGATACGTCCCGCGGTGCGGACCACGGGGCGGAAGGGTGTGTGGCGCGGGGTAGGCTGACGGACCGTTGCGCCGTCGTCGCGCGCTGGCGGAGCGTCCGGCTCGGTCGGCGCCCGCCGCCCGACGTGCCGCAGACCGGGCGCGCTCGTTGTTGTTCCCGGGGGCGGACCCGGTTACGGCACAGCGGTTGGAAGGAGCGAAACCGATGGGCGAGGGGCACGCATGACGGACACCGGTCAGATCCCCGGTGAGGGGCTACCGGAGCACGCGGGCGCGGAGGCGGGCGGGGCCCCCTTCCCGCCGCACTCCGCCTACCCCGGCAACGGAACCGCCGGCCAGGGCGGTTGGGGGGCCGACCCCGCCGACGGGAACCCCGGCCCGGAGTACGCCTTCCTCGAACAGCCGGCGCCGCCCGGCAGCGGGCTCGACGACGAGGAGGACGTCCTTCTCATGCCGGGGCCGCAGGGCTCCTGGAGCGACCCGCAGCCGGTGCCGCCGCCCCCGCCCATGCCGGCCCCGGGCCGCTGCCGACGGTGCCGCCGACCGCGGCCCTCCAGCAGCCGCTCCAGCCGATCTCGGTCGAGGTGCCGGTGGAAGTGCCGCTGGAGGTGCCCCTGGAGGGCACGCTGCCGCCCGTCCTCGGCAACGGCGCCACGGTGTTCGTCGCCCAGCCCCAGCCCCAGCCCCAGGCGCCCGCCGCGCAGCACCACGAGCAGCACCAGCAGCACCAGGGCGGCCAGGAGCCGGTCCTCCCGCAGGCCCCGCAGCCCGGGGGTGCGGCCCCGGCCGAGCAGTGGCCGTCCGGCGCGCAGCCGGGCGGAGCGGACGCGGGAGCCGCGGGGGACGACCTCGCGGACCAGGAGGCGTCCGCCCAGGGCCCCTTGGCCGAGCAGCAGGTCCCCTCCGTGCCGCAGGCCCGGTCCGCACCGGGGTCGGCCCCGGCCGCCTCACGGCGGGCCCTGCACCTGGGTCCGCAGGTCCAGGACACCCCGAGCGGCGGTGTCTTCGTGCGCTCGCTGGCCGACCGGGCCCCGCCGCCACCGTCCCGGGCCCCGCCGCGTCCGGCCCCGAGCACCTGGACGTACCGCGCGACGACGCCGGCGCGTACTCCGTCCAGCCCCTCACCGAGGCCGGCGCCCCGGCCGCGGGCAGCGACTGGTCCGCGGCCCCCGGCGGTGCCTCGCAGGAGTCGCTGATCCCGCGTACCGACAGCGTCCCTCGCTCCGCGCCCGCCGAGCCCGCCACGGCTCCCGCCCCGCAGCCTGCTCCGGTCCCGGCTCCGGCCACGGTCCCGCAGGCGTCCGCGCAACCGGTCGAGCAGGCTGAACCGGTCGAGCAGGCTGAACCGGCTGGGCAGGTCGAGCAGGTCGGGCCCGCCGACGTCCCCGGGCAGCCCGCGGTGGCGCAGGACGAGGCGCACGCGGCGGCCCCGGAGGTCCCGGACACCCCGGTCGTGGCCGAGGCCCCCGCCGCCGAGGCGGTGCCCGCACCGGCTGAGGTTCCGGCCGCCGCCGAGCAGCCGGCGCCCGAGGCCGTCCCCGCCGGGAACGCGGCCGAGATCGTGGTCGAAGCCGTGGTCGAGGCCGCCGTCGCTCCGCAGCCGCTTCCCGCCGAGGCCGCCGCTCCCGCCGAGCCGGCGCCAGCCGCCCCGGCGGACGCTGCCCCGGCGGACGCCACAGGGACGGTCGTCCAGGAGTCCGCCGACCCCGCCGAGTCCGCCGACCCCGCCGAGCCGGCTGCCGTCACCGCTCCCGCCGACCCCGCCGCTCCTGCCGAGCCGGTCCAGGACGACGCGTCAGCGCCGTCCGACCCCGAGGCCGTCGCCTCCGCCGCGCAGGCGGCGGAGCCGGAGGCCGTCCAGCAGCCGCAGCCCGAGGCCGTCATCCCCGACGGGGACGCGTCCGTCTCCGGGGCAGACACCACCGGCGAGGTCGCTGAGGAGCCCGAGGCCGCCCCCGCGACCGCGACCGTGCCCGAGACCGGCGAGTCCCCCGCACCGGCGGCACCCGGCAAGGGCCGCCGCGGCCGCCGGCGGGCCGCCCCGCCGAGGACGGCGACGCCGTGGCCGGGCAGGCCGCGGCCGTTCCCGAGGCTGCTCCGGCGGTCGAGGAGGCCGCCGCACCGCGGCTGGACGCGCGTCCGGAGCCGTCGTCCGAGGACGCCGCCGGGACGGCGGCGGAGGGCTACGAGCCGGCCGTGCGCGACGCGGTGCACCGGGTGATCCGGGAGCGCCGGGACGTCCGCAACGGGTTCCGGCCCGACCCGATCCCGCACGACGTGCTGCTGCGGGTGCTGGAGGCCGCCCACACCGCGCCCAGCGTCGGGCACTCCCAGCCCTGGGACTTCGTGGTGATCCGCTCGGAGAAGACCCGCGAACGGATGCACGCGCTGGCCATGCACCAGCGCGACGCCTACGCCAAGTCGCTGCCCAAGGCGCGGGCCAAGCAGTTCCGCGAGCTGAAGATCGAGGCGATCCTCGACACGCCCGTCAACATCGTCGTCACCGCCGACCCGACCCGCGGCGGCCGGCACACCCTCGGCCGCCACACCCAGCCGCAGATGGCGCCCTACTCCTCCGCGCTCGCGGTGGAGAACCTGTGGCTGGCCGCCCGCGCGGAAGGGCTCGGCGTCGGCTGGGTCAGCTTCTTCGACGAGCGCCAGATGGTCACCGAACTCGGCCTGCCCGAGCACCTGGAGGTCGTCGCCTACCTGTGCGTCGGGTACGTCGACGAGTTCCCCGCCGAGCCCGAGCTGATGCAGGCGGGCTGGTCCCAGCGGCGCCCGCTGTCGTGGGTCGTCCACGAGGAGGAGTACGGCAACCGGGCGCTGCCCGGCGAGGCGCCGCACGACCTGCTGGAGGAGACGCTGCGGGGCATCCGCCCGCTGGACGCCAAGGCGCTCGGCGAGGCGTGGGAGCGGCAGAAGCGGATGACCAAGCCGGCCGGCGCGCTGGGCATGCTGGAGATCATCTCCGCGCAGCTCAGCGGCCTGTCCCGGCACTGCCCGCCGCCGATCCCGGAGCCCGCGGCCGTCGCGGTCTTCGCCGGCGACCACGGGGTGCACGCCCAGGGCGTCACCCCCTGGCCCCAGGAGGTCACCGCGCAGATGGTGGCCAACATCCTGGGCGGCGGGGCCGTCTGCAACGCCTTCGCCAACCAGGTCGGCGCCGAGGTGTGCGTGGTGGACGTCGGCGTGGCGTCCGACCTGCCCGCCACGCCCGGCCTGCTGCCGCGCAAGGTCCGGCCCGGCACCGCGGACTTCACCACCGGCCCGGCGATGACCCGCGAGGAGGCACTGCGGGCCATCGAGGTCGGTGTGGAGACCGCCCGCGACCTGGTGGCCGCGGGCAACAAGGCGCTGCTCACCGGCGAGATGGGCATCGCCAACACCACGGCGTCGGCCGCGCTGATCTCCGTCTTCACCGGCACCGACCCGGTCGAGGTCACCGGTCGCGGCACCGGCATCAACGACGAGACGCACGCCCGCAAGGTCGAGGTGGTGCGCCGGGCCCTGGAGCTCCACCAGCCGGACGTGAACGACCCGATCGGTGTGCTCGCGGCCGTCGGCGGGCTCGAACACGCGGCGATGGCGGGCCTCCTGCTAGGCGCGGCGGCGCTGCGCACCCCGGTCATCCTCGACGGTGTCAGCGCGGGCGCGGCCGCTCTCGTCGCGCGCGCGATCGCCCCGGAGGTGCTGGCCGCGTGCATCGCCGGGCACCGCAGCGCCGAGCCCGGCCACGTCGCCGCGCTCACCACGCTGGGCCTGCGGCCGCTGGTCGACCTCGACCTGCGGCTCGGCGAGGGGACGGGCGCGCTGCTCGCCCTGCCGCTGGTGCAGAGCGCCGCGCGCGCGATGCACGAGGTGGCCACGTTCGACGCCGCCGGGGTCACGGAGAAGTAAGGGCGGGGGAGCGGCTGCCCGGAGGCCGCCGGCGCGGGACCGCCGCTCCCGCGCCGGCTGTCCCCGGCGGGCGTTCCGGGCTCGGCTCGGAACGGTCCCGCACGGGCGGCGAGCCGGTCACGAAGGCCACCGCCGTTTCCTGCCCGGGCTGTTCGGCCTGGTCAGGGTGGTCGGGCGGGAGTTGTCCACAGGGGCCCGCCCGTTCGCGGCGGCGGGTGGCCCCGGGCCCGTAGAGTGGGGCACACCTCGCGCGACGCCGCAGACGTCGTCGTCGCGGCTGCCGTCGTGGTCGGCCGAAGGCCGGGGGCCGCGGGCCGCCGTGCCGGGGCGTGCCCGTACGCGGGCACCCCGTCCCCGACCGGACCGGTCCAGGCCCGCGACGGCGCCCCGGACCAGGCAGGCCCGGCCGCCGTCCACCGAGCCAGCCACCGCACGACGAACCCGCCGCCACCAGCCCGCACCCGAGACCGACGAGCACCACCCCAGACCGACGAGCACCACCGCGTAAGGAGTCGCCATGCAGCAGGACGTGCCCGCCTACCCCGTCGGGCTGCGGCTGGCCGGACGGCGGGTCGTCGTGCTCGGCGGCGGGCAGGTGGCGCAGCGGCGGCTGCCCGCCCTGGTGTCGGCCGGCGCCGACATCGTGCTCGTCTCCCCCTCGGCCACGCCCTCCGTCGAGGCCATGGCCACCGCCGGGGAGCTGCGCTGGGAGCGCCGCCGCTACCGCCCCGGCGACCTGGAGGGCGCCTGGTACGCGCTGGTGGCCACCACCGATCCGGCCGCCAACGCCGAGGCCGGCGCGGAGGCGGAGGAGCGCCGGGTGTGGTGCGTGCGCAGCGACGACGCCGAGGCGGCCACCGCCTGGACGCCCGCCACCGGCCGTACCGAGGGCGTCACCGTCGCCGTGCTCACCGGCAGCGACCCGCGCCGCTCCGCCGCCCTTCGCGACGCGGTCGTGGCCGGGCTGCGCGACGGCACCCTGACCGCCCCCCGGCGCCGGGCCGGCACCCCCGGCGTGGCCCTGGTCGGCGGCGGTCCCGGCGATCCGGACCTGATCACCGTGCGCGGCCGGCGGCTGCTCGCCGAGGCCGACGTGGTGGTCGCCGACCGGCTCGGCCCGCGCGACCTGCTGGACGAACTCCCCCCGCACGTCCAGGTGATCGACGCGGCCAAGATCCCCTACGGCCGCGCGATGGCCCAGGAGGCCATCAACGCCGCACTCGTGGAGCACGCCAAGGCCGGCCGCGCCGTGGTCCGCCTCAAGGGCGGCGACCCCTACGTCTTCGGCCGCGGCATGGAGGAGGCGGAGGCGCTGGCCCGCGAGGGCATCCCCGTCACGGTGGTGCCCGGCATCTCCAGTGCGATCAGCGTGCCGGCCGCCGCGGGCGTTCCGGTCACCCACCGCGGGGTCGCCCACGAGTTCACCGTGGTCAGCGGGCACGTGGCCCCGAGGACCCGCGCTCCCTGGTCGACTGGGCGGCCCTGGCCCGGCTGCGCGGCACCCTCGTGGTGCTGATGGGCGTCGAGCGGGTGGAGGCCATCGCCCGCGCCCTCGTCGAGCACGGAAAACCCGCCGACACGCCGGTCGCGGTGGTCCAGGAGGGCACCACGGCCGCGCAGCGCCGCGTGGACGCCACGCTCTGCACGGTCGCGCGGCGGGTGGCCGAGGAGGGCGTACGGCCTCCGGCGGTGATCGTCATCGGCGAGGTGGTCGCCGTCGGCGGCGCCGTCGCCGAACTGGCCCGGGCGGCCGTCGCCCATGTCCCCGAGGCGGGCCCGTCCGCCCCCGAGGCGGGTCCGTCCGTCCCCGAGGCGGCCGCGGCCGCCACGGGCGCGTCCGGCGCGTCCGGCACGGATGTCGAAGGGGGCCTCCGTGGCTGAGCCGGTGGCCGTCGAGGACCCCGCGGACCCGCGCCTGGCCGACTACACCTCCCTCACCGACGTCGAACTGCGGCGCCGCCGGGAGCCCGCCGAGGGCCTGTTCATCGCCGAGGGCGAGAAGGTGATCCGGCGCGCCCTGGGCGCGGGCTACCCGATGCGCTCGATGATGCTCACCCCGAAGTGGCTCGGCCCGATGGGGGACGTCATCGAGGCCGCCGACGCCCCCGTCTACCAGGTGGCGCCGGACCTCGCCGAGGCCGTCACCGGCTACCACGTGCACCGCGGCGCCCTCGCCTCCATGGCCCGCACCCCGCTGCCCACGGTGGACGGGCTGCTGGACCGGCTCGGCCCCGGACCCTGCCGGATCGCCGTCTTCGAGGACACCGTCGACCACGCGAACCTCGGCGCCGGCTTCCGCTCCGCCGCCGCGCTCGGCGTGGACGCGGTGCTGCTGAGCCCGCGCTGCGCCGACCCGTTCTACCGGCGCGCCGTGAAGGTCTCCATGGGCGCGGTCTTCTCCGTGCCCTGGACCCGGCTCACGGACTGGCCCGGCGACCTGGAGCGGCTGCGCGAACGCGGCTTCCGGCTCGCCGCCCTGTGCCTGGCCGACGACGCCGTCCCCCTGGACGAGCTGGTCGCCCGCCGCCATCCCCGGCTTGCCCTGATGCTCGGCACCGAGGGCGACGGCCTGACCCCCACCGCCCTCCGGGCCGCCGACACCCGCGTCACCATTCCCATGGCCGCGGGCGTCGACTCCCTCAACGTGGCCGCGGCCTCCGCGGTCGCCTTCTACGCCACCCGGCCGTAGCAACCCGTCACGGGAGCCGGCGCGCGCACCAGGCATCAGCGCGGCAGCCCGCCCGAGACGGTGTGTCGCCCCGCTGTCCGCCTGCCGCGCGGTGCCCTCCGCTCCCTCCGCCGACCCGCGCCGCCAGCAGGTCTCCGACGCAGTCGGTGAAGCCGTTGGCCGGCGAGTGTCCGTGTCCTTCAGCGGAGCCGCCCACGGTGGCCTGCTCCACCGCAGGCCGTCGTCGTCGTCGTCGCTGAGCGCCCGCCGCACGGGCGACGGACGGGTGAGGCCCCGTCACACGCCGGCCGGGGAAGCCGGTCGGGACCTGGTGCGCGGTTCCGGGCACCGGACCGTGCTGGTCGCCCCAGGCAGGTCGTCGCCGCCGGAGTTCAGCGGTGGCGGCACGGGTCGGCGGAGGGAGCGGACAGGAGGCGTCGGGAGGGGACAGGGGGCGTCGGGAGGCTCGTCAGGCGGGGGCGGGCAGGTCCACCAGCTCCGCCAGGCGGGCCCGGTGGCGGCCGGGGGTACCCAGCGCGATGGCGTCCGCCTTGGCGCGCTTGAGGTACAGGTGTGCCGGGTGCTCCCAGGTCATGCCGATCCCGCCGTGCAGTTGGACGGCCTCCTCCGCCGCGCGCACCGCCGCCTCGGAGGCGTACGACGCGGCCACCGCCACCGCGACCGCCGTGTCGGCCGAGGCAGCCGCAGGGTCCCGCGCCAGCGCGTCGGCAGCGGCCCGGGCCGCCGCCCGTGCCGAGAGCACGTCGAGCCACACGTCGGCCAGCCGGTGCTTGAGGGCCTGGAAGGAGCCCAGCACCCGGCCGAACTGGTGGCGCTGCCCGAGGTGGCGGACCGTCTCGTCAAGGCACCACTGGGCCACGCCCACCTGCTCGGAGGCCAGCAGCCCGGCGCCCGTGAGCAGGGCCCCGTCCAGTGCGGCCGCCGGGTCGGCCGCGGGCAGGCGCCGGGCGGGCGCGGCGGCCAAGGCCACGTCGGACAGCGGGCGGGTGAGGTCCAGCGAGGAGAACGCCGCCACGTCCGCGTCGGCCGCCGCCACCTCGAACAGCGCCGGCCCGTCCGGGCCCAGCGCCGCCACCACCAGGACGTCCGCGCCGAGCGCGTCCGCGACCGTCGTCACCCGGCCGGCCAGCCGCCAGCCCGCCGTGTCGTTCCCCTCGGCCCGGACCGAGCCGGGGAACGCCGAGCCCGGCACGGCGGCCAGCGGCACCGTCAGCGCGCCCGCCGCCCGCCCGGACGCCAGCCGGCCCAGCAGCCCGGCCACCGCCGGGTCAGCGGTGTCGCAGCACAGCAGCGCCGAGACGGCCAGCACCGCGCTGCCCAGGAACGGCGTCGGCGCCACCGCCCGGCCCAGCTCCTCCAGGACCACCGCCGCCTCCCGGGCCGACGCGCCCTGCCCGCCGAGCCGTTCGGGCACCAGCAGCCCGGCCACCCCCAACTCGGCCGCCAGCAGCCGCCACAGCGCCGGGTCGTACGGCTGCGCCCCCTCGATCCGGGCCAGCACCGCCGGGTGCGGGGAACGGTCGGCGAGCGCGGCGCGCACGGCGGCGCGCAGGCCGTCCTCGACGTCGGAGTAGAGCAGGTTCATCGCGGCAGGTCCTTCCACGGGACGTCCTTGTCGGTGCGCGGCTCGGCCGGCAGCCCCAGCACCCGCTCCGCGACGACGGTGCGCAGGACCTCCGAGGTTCCGCCCTCGATGGAGTTGCCCTTCGCCCGCAGGTAGCGGTAGCCGGCGTCGCGGCCGTAGAAGTCGACGCGGCTCGGGCGGGCCGTCTCCCAGTCGCCGTAGCGCAGCCCCTCCTCGCCCAGCAGCTCCACCTCCAGGCCGCTGACCTGCTGGTTGAGCCGGGCGAAGGCAAGTTTCAGCCCGGAACCCTCCGGCCCCGGAGCGCCCGCGGCGAGCTGCTGCCGCACCCGTTCGGCCGCCAGCCGCGCCACCTCGGCGTCCACCCACGCGGCCAGCAGCCGGTCGTGCAGCTCCGGAGTGCGCAGCTCCGGGCGCTCCCGCCACGCCCGGGCCGGTCCGGCGATCATGCCGCCCTCGCGGGGCAGCGCCATTCCGCCTATGGCCACCCGTTCGTTCATCAGGGTCGACTGCGCCACCCGCCAGCCCCCACCGACCCCGCCCAGCCGGTGCGCGTCGGGTATCCGCACCCCGGTCAGGAACACCTCGTTGAACTCCGCCTCGCCGGTGATCTGGCGCAGCGGCCGCACTTCGACGCCCGGGGCGGCCATGTCGCACACGAAGTAGGTGATGCCCTGGTGCTTGGGCAGGTCCGGGTCGGTGCGCGCGATGAGGATCGCCCAGCGGGCGGTGTGCGCGCTGGACGTCCAGACCTTCTGGCCGTCCACGATCCAGTCGCCGTCGCCGTCGCCGTCGCCGTCGCCGTCGCCGTCGCCGTCGCCGTCGCCGTCGCCGGCCGCGCCTTCCGGGTCCCCCGGCGCTGGGTTCTCCCGGACCGCCCGGGTGCTCAGCGCCGCCAGGTCCGAGCCGGCGCCGGGCTCGGAGAAGAGCTGGCACCAGACCTCCTCGCCCGTCCACAGCGGGCGCAGGAACCGCTCCTTCTGCTCCCGGGTGCCGTAACGGAGGATGGTGGGGGCGGCCATGCCCAGGCCGATGCCTATCCGGCGCGGGTCGTTGTCCGGGGCGCCGGCCGCGGCCAGTTCGGCGTCGACCACCGGCTGGAGCGTGCGGGGAGCGTCGAGGCCGCCGAGCCCGACCGGGAAGTGCACCCACGCCAGCCCCGCGTCGAACCGCGCCCGCAGGAACTCCGCGCGCGGCACCCGCGCCGGGTCGTGCGCGGCCAGCAGCTCCGCGACCCGTGCCCGCAGCTCCTGCTCCCGAGGCGTCACGTCTTCCGCTGTGCGCCGCTCAGCCATCGGCCATCGCCCTCTCCCGCGCGCTCCCGCCGCCCGACCGCCCGCCCTCCGGCAGGCGCACCGCCCGCACCACCCGGCGGCCGGTCCGGCGACGGAAGTGGTGCTAAGCAAGCGCTTGCTAAAGTAACGCGAGTGGGACGCCCTGCCTAGGGCTGGACGGACCCTTGCCGGACGGTGTCCGGCGAAGCCGACGGGAGCCAGGACACGGGCGGGCACGGCAGGGCAGGGCGCGCCGGTGAGCGGGGCGTACGGGCGGATGCCCCGCACCGCCCGGGCCACAGCCCGCACCGCCCACCAGCTCCGCCGCGTCCTCGGGGAACGCGTCGGACAACCGTCCCCGGACCGTCGGACAACCGTCCCCGGACGTCCCGAGGGCGGCCCCGTCGGGCGCTCAGCCGCTCCGCACCACGGCGGGCGCGCCCCGGGGCCGGCCGCCGGAGCGGGAGCGGCGCCGGAGCCCTGGGCGGGCGCAGCGGTCGCCGCGGCCGGAGGGGAGGCCGGCAGGGGGCCGAGGGAGCGGCTGAAGCGGTCACAGCCCTGGAGCAGGGCGATGCACACCGCCGCGAGCACGGTGACGACGACGAAGACGGCCAGCCGCTGCCGCAGCAGCCGCCGTCGCGGGTCAGCGGCGGGCCGCCGGCCGGCGGGGGTCCGCGCGGGCGTGCGCGCCGGTGTCCGGGCGCTCCGCTCGCCCGCCCTGGACGGGCGCGGAGTGCGGTCCTCGCCCTGGCGGGGGCGGCCGTCCCGGCCACCCGCCGTCCGTGCCGGCGGATGGCCGGAACGCCCGGCGGTGCCGGAGCCGCCCGCCCGGGAGGAACGCTCCCCGCCCGGCGCGGACCGCCCGGAGGCGCCGCCCCGGGAGGGCCGTTCGGCGGCACCCGGCCAGGAGCCGGCCGCACGCCCCGGCCGCTCCCCGGCCGGCGGGCGCGGCGCCGGGGTGGTCCGGGAGGACGGTCCCGGCGCCGGGCGCCGCTCCGTGCGCTGGAGGGCGTACTCCTCCGCGCGGCGCCCGGTCGGCCGCTCGGGGCGCGGGCCGCCGTCGGACAGGCCCCGCGGCGCCCCGATCCCGCGCGCCTCCCGCGCGGCGATCTCCGACAGCCGCTCGGCGATCCGCGCGGTGTCCGGCCGCTCCGCCGGGTCCTTGGCCAGGCAGGCGTAGACCAGCGGCGCCAGCGCGTCCGGCACCCCCGTGAGATCCGGCTCCTCGTGCACCACCCGGTAGAGCATCACCTCGGAACTGCCCTGGCCGAACGGAGAGTCGGCGGTCGCCGCGTACGCGAGGGTGGCGCCGAAGGCGAACACGTCGGTGGCGGGGGTGACGGCCGCGCCCCGTACCTGCTCGGGCGCGAGGAAGCCCGGCGAGCCGACCGCCGTCCCCACGTGCGTCAGCGTGCTCGCGCCGGTGGCCCAGGCGATGCCGAAGTCGATGATCCGCGGGCCCTTCGGGGACAGCAGGATGTTCGACGGCTTCAGGTCCCGGTGCACGACCCCCGCCTCGTGCACCGCCACCAGCCCCTCCGCCAGGGCCGCCCCGATCGAGGCCAGTTCGGCGGCGGGCACCACGCCGTCCTCGGCCACCTTGTCGTGCAGGGACGGGCCCGGGACGTACTGGGTGGCGAACCAGGGGCGTTCGGCCTCCAGATCCGCCGCCACCAGCCGGGCCGTGCAGCCACCCCGGATGCGCCGCGCCGCGGAGACCTCCCGGGCGAACCGCGAACGGAACTCCTGGTCCTCCGACAACTCGGGCCTGATCACCTTGAGCGCCACCCGCTGGCCGCGCTTGTCCGCGCCCAGGTACACCACGCCCATGCCGCCCGCGCCGAGCCGCCGGTGCAGCCTGAAGGCGCCGACGACCCGCGGGTCCTCGCGCCGGAGCCGCGTCATCGCCATGTCTCTTCCGTCCCCTGCCTCCGGTGGTGGGGGACCGGTCCCCACTCCGCCGACTGGCCGTTCGGCCGCCCCACAGCTTATGTACTGACGTCCCCGCCCGTGCTGATGCCTCGCAGGCGGCTCCCGGTGAAATGTCGGTGCCCGGTGGCACCCTGAGAGGTGGGCAGCGGCCCACCGGTCCGGTCGAATGGCCGTCAGGGCCGTGAAGCCGCGTGCCCTGGCGGGCAGTTGACCGAGGGGGAGTGACGCCGTGAAGGGTGACCGGGTAGAGATCGTCGTCGACGCGGGGGACACCACCCGCACATACGAGGTGGCCGCCACCCGCGCCGGCCGGCGCGTGGAGACGGCGGTGCGCAGGGGAGTGGTGGAGGTGAGCGAGGTGACCCGCGGCGGCACTCCGGTGCGCACCGCGCGGTTCATGGCCAGCCGGGTGCTGGCGCTGGTCGAGCACCCGGTGCCGAGGGGCGACCCCTCGGGGACACCCCTGGATTCCTGAGGGCGGCCCTCCACCCAGGGGAGTAGGCGCCGGGCCCGCCCTCATCCTCCGGGAGGCCCGGCAATGGGTACGAGGGCATGACGCCGGGGGCGGACGGCGGCCCGTAGATTGGGTGCCAGGCGGTGGTCAGGAGTACTCGTTCCCCGAACGGGCCTGCCGCCTCCAGCAGTCCCTGCACGGCTCCAGCCGCTCCGGCGGCCGGAGCCCGCCACAGACGCGACCGCCGAGTGCGGCGGTCGGACACACGTCGTCCGTGGCCGGCCCAGTGGGTGCCCTCGCGGTGCCCCAGGCCCGGAAGAGCGGTCCGGGCCAGGACCACCGGTCTCGACCCCGTGGGGACGGGGGTAGGCGGGCGGCAGCGTCGCCCGGGTATCCATCGATACCCGGGCACAGCGCTGCCCGGAACCAGACGGCGGCGGAGCCGGGCGTGGACGGACGAGGCCGTGGGGGACCCGGGATCTGTGGGGGACTCAGGATCACGGCACGACGAAAAGCCCGGAGGGCCAGAGCCTTCCGGGCTTTCGAGCGTGTGACCGACGACGGCCCACGATGTGATGTGGACGATACTGGGATTGAACCAGTGACCTCTTCCGTGTCAGGGAAGCGCTCTCCCGCTGAGCTAATCGTCCAGGGTGGTGCGGTACTGCGTGCGCGATACTGGGATTGAACCAGTGACCTCTTCCGTGTCAGGGAAGCGCTCTCCCGCTGAGCTAATCGCGCGGGGGTGGAACGGTACTGCTGAGACTCCTCGCGGAGTCCGTGGACGATACTGGGATTGAACCAGTGACCTCTTCCGTGTCAGGGAAGCGCTCTCCCGCTGAGCTAATCGTCCTTGGAGGTGGAGACGGGATTTGAACCCGTGTAGACGGCTTTGCAGGCCGTTGCCTCGCCTCTCGGCCACTCCACCAACACAGCGGGGGCCCGGGAGGTCCCCCACATCGAGCGGACGACGAGATTCGAACTCGCGACCCTCACCTTGGCAAGGTGATGCTCTACCAACTGAGCCACGTCCGCATGTACTGTCACCGGTCACGCCCTGGCGACGAGTTGAACTCTAGCGGATTCCCGGGCCAGCTCAAAAACCGGTTTCCGCAGCGTGCCGGGCCAATGACCGCGGGTCGGCCTGCGGAAGGCCGGCGGACCCCGCCCACCAGCGCTCCGGCCGCCCCCGTGCCGCCCCGCTCCGGGCTCCGGCCCGGGCCCGCTCCCGGCCGCCGCGCCTGCCCGTTCTCCCCCGCTCCACCGACGTCCGGGTGCCGTCCGCCCTTCGCGAGCCCGCTCCCCCCGCCGCCCGTACGGCGTCCCGCCCCTGCCCCCGCCCCGCAGTCACCCGTCGCCGATCCGCGCCCCGCCCGCCAGCAGGTGCTCACGGCGCCCCGGCGCCGGGCCCGCGGTACGGTCGGCACCCGCGTCGTCGCAGCCGCCCGCGAGGCGGACGACGGCAAGCCGTGCCCGACCCGTGCCCGTGCCCGACGAGTGCCCGACCCGTGCCCCGGCCACAGCCCCGATCAGGGCGCGAGCCGCCTCGGGCCGCCGGTGGACGTCGCCCGCGCGACCCGACGCGGTCGTGACCCGACACAGTGAGGAGCCCGTGCCGCCCCCCGCCACCCTGCCGCCCCTGGCCCGCTTCGGGCGGATTCTGGCCACCGGCCTGCGCGACGTCACCAGCGACGTCTCCGCCCTGGACTCCGCCGGCTTCTGGGCGGTGGCCGCCGACTTCGAGGGGCGTGCGGTGTGCGCGCGGTTCGGCGAGGTCCGGCGGCTGCCCGCCCCCTACGCCGCCGGCAGCGCCCCGGCCGTCCCCTGGCGCGGTCCCGACCCCGCCGCCTGGACGTCGTCGCTGGACCGCGCCGCCTACGTCGCGGGCGTGGCCGCCGTCCGCGAGCGCGTCGCCGCCGGCGAGGTCTACCAGGTCAACCTCTGCCGCGTGCTGTCCGCGCCGCTGCCGGCCGGACGCGGCGGCGGCCGCCCCGGTCCCGACGTCGACGCGCTGGGCGCCGCCCTGGCCCGCGGCAACCCCGCCCCCTACGCCGGGACCGTCCGGCTGCCCGCCCACGGGGTGGAGATCGCCACCGCCTCACCCGAGCTCTTCCTGCGCCGCCGCGGCGCGGTCGTCGAGTCCGGCCCGATCAAGGGCACCGCCCGCACCCCGGACGGCCTGCTGCCCAAGGACCACGCGGAGAACGTGATGATCACCGACCTGGTCCGCAACGACCTGGGCCGGGTCTGCGCCACCGGCTCCGTCACCGTGCCGGCGCTCTGCGCGCTGGAACGGCACCCCGGGCTGGTCCACCTGGTCTCCACCGTCCGCGGCGAACTGCGGCCCGGCACCGGCTGGCCCGAGCTGCTGGCCGCCACCTTCCCGCCCGGCTCGGTCACCGGCGCGCCGAAGTCGAGCGCGCTGCGCGTCATCGCCGAGCTGGAGACCGCGCCGCGCGGGCCGTACTGCGGCGCCGTCGGCTGGGTGGACGCCGACCGGGGCACCGCCGAACTCGCCGTCGCCATCCGCACCTTCTGGCTGGACCGGGAGGCGTCCGGCGGGCCCGTCCTGCGCTTCGGCACCGGCGCCGGCATCACCTGGGGGTCGGACCCGGCGGGCGAGTGGGCGGAGACCGAGTTGAAGGCCGCGCGGCTGCTTTCGGTAGCGTCGTAGCCGTAAGGGGTGTTCCGGCCGGGCTTTTCACCTGGTGGGGCGGGGCGTGCACCGGCGGCAGCGGCGGAAGGACGAAATGGTGAGTATCTGGGTGGACGGCGCCCTGCGGGAGCCCGCGGACGCCACGGTGTCGGTGTTCGACCACGGGCTGACGGTCGGCGACGGCGTCTTCGAGACGCTCAAGGCGACCGACGGGCGGGCCTTCGCGATGACGCGCCACCTGGAGCGGCTGGCCCGATCGGCGCGCGGTCTCGGCCTGCCGGAGCCCGACCTGGACGAGGTCGCCCGCGCCTGCGAGGAGGTGCTGGCCGCCAACCCGATGCCGTTCGGCCGGCTGCGCGTCACCTACACCGGCGGCCTGTCCCCGCTCAGCTCCGACCGGGGCGAGGCCGGCGCCACCCTCGTCGTCGCCCTCGGCGCGGCCCAGCCCCGGCCCGACACCACCGCCGCGATCACCGTCCCGTGGACCCGCAACGAGAAGGGCGCCCTGGCCGGCCTGAAGACGACCTCCTACGGCGAGAACGTGGTCGCCCTGGCCCGGGCGCACGAGGCCGGCGCCTCCGAGGCGCTGTTCCCCAACACCCAGGGGCGGCTGTGCGAGGGCACCGGCTCCAACGTCTTCGTGGTGATCGACGGGCAGCTGCTGACCCCGCCGCTGGAGTCCGGCTGCCTGGCCGGCATCACCCGCGCCCTCGTCGCCGACTGGGCCGGCGCGCGGGAGGCGGACCTGCCGATGGAGGCGCTGGCGGAGGCCGAGGAGATCTTCCTCACCTCCTCGCTGCGGGACGTCCAGGCCGTGCGCCTGCTCGACGGCCGCGCGCTGCCGGAGGCCCCCGGCCCCGTCACCGCCAAGGCCATGCGGATCTTCGCCGAGCGCTCGGAGGCCGAGCCGAACCCGTAGGACGCGGGCCTGCGGGTCCCGGCCCGGGGTCCGTTCCGTCTGCCAGACTGGGCCGACACCCCGGGGAGGCTTCCACGTGACCACCACCCTGCGACCGGCCGGGCCCGAGCGGACCGGCCGGGGCGGCTCCCGCGTCCGCGACTACACCGTCTGCGTCAACAGCCGGCCCGTCGGCGGTGTCCGGCTGGCCACCCACCACCGCTACGGCCCGATCGTGGGCCGCGTCGAAGCGCTCGCGGTCGACGAACCCGACCGGGGGCGCGGCCGCGGCACGGTCGCGGCGCTCGCCGCCGAGGAGGTGCTGCGGCAGTGGGGCTGCGTGCGGGTGGAGGCGGTGGTCCCGGCCGGGGCCGGGCGGCGCTGCGCATGGCGACCGCCCTCGGCTACACCGAGCACGACCGCACCATGGTCCTGGACCTCTCCGCCCGCGCCCCCGGCAGCCGCCACCCGCTGCCCGCCGGCAGCGCGGTACGGCCGCTGCGCGAGGACGAGCTCGGTCCGTGGCTGGACGCCCGGCGGGCGGGTTTCGTCGCGAGCCTGACCAGCCGGGGCGCCACCGAGGAGCAGGCCGCCGCCCACCAGGCCGCCTCGATGCGGGAACTCCTCCCGGACGGCGCCGCCACCGCCGGTGCCGCGCTGCTGGTCCTGGAGCACGACGGCGTCCGCGTCGGCACGGTGTGGGTGGGCACGGCCCAGCCCGCCTGGGTGTTCGCGGTGGAGGTGGACGAGGGCCGGCGCGGGCAGGGCCACGGTCGCGCCCTGATGCTCGCGGCGGAGAACGCGGCGGTGGCCGCGGGCGCGCGGGAGCTGGTGCTCGACGTCTTCGCGGGCAACGCCCCCGCGATCCGCCTCTACGAGTCCCTCGGCTACACCGTGTCCGAGTACACCTTCGCCAAGACGCTGCTGTAGCAGGGCCGTCGGGGCTGCCGCCGCCGGTCCGGGCCACCCGGGCCCCGCATCCGCTGTCGCCGGGGCCGGGAGTGGCGGGCCGCCCTTGCGGCGCGCCCGTCCGTACGGCGGGGTGGCCCGTGGCCGGGCGACCGCGGCGCGGGCAGTTCAGCCCAGCAGCGCGTCGACGGACTCCTCGATCCGCTCGCGCAGGCCGTCCTGGCTCTTGGAACCGTCCAGCAGCTTCCCGCCCACCACGTACGTCGGCGTGCCCTTGACGCCGATCGCCTTGCCCTCGGCGAGGTCGGCGTCCACCACCAGCAGGTGCCGGCCGTCGACCAGCGCGGTGTCCACCTCCTCCGCGTCCAGGCCCAGCTCGGCGGCCACCTCCACCAGGAGCGGCTCACCCCGTTCGGCCAGCTCCTCCACCCGGGCCAGCACCGCGCCCGCGTAGGCGAGGCCGCGCCCCTGGGCCACGGCCTCCTCGTACGCCTGGGCGGCCGCCAGCGCGTGCCGGTGCCTTTCCAGCGGGAGGTGCCGAAACTGGACGTCGAGCCGGTCGCCGTACCGCTCGCGCAGCGCGGCGACGTCGTCCAGGGCGGTGCGGCAGTCAGGGCACTGGAGTTCGCACCAGAACTCCAGGACGACGGGGGAGGGGGTGTCGGTCATGGGCCCAGTCTCCCACCCGCCGAGCCGCCGCCCGCCCGCCGATCCCTCGTCCCGGCGGCGTACCGCGCGGGGACGAGGCACCTCCGGGGCGACCCGGACATCACCCCGAGATCCCGGGGAACGGCCCCCTGGACATGGCCGTCCCGGCCGGCGGCGAGGCACGATGGAGTGCAGCCCCGCCGTGCGGGCGCCCACCCGCGCCCGTACGGTCCGAACCGCCGTCCCTGGAGTCGCCGGACATGTTCACCGACCTGCTGTGCGCCGCCCTGACCGCGGCCGGGCTGGCCATCGCCTTCGCCACCGCCTACCGGCGACGCTTCCGCGCGGCCGTCCGCACCGCCGCGGTGGCGCTGCTGCCGCTGGGGCTCGCCCTGTCCGGGCTGGTCACGCTGGGCCGCCGGGTGGGCACCGCCGCCGCCGACTGGGGCGCCGACCTGATCCTCAAGCCCACCGTCTGGACGGGCTTCGCGATCCTGGCCTGCTCGGCGCTCCTCTTCGGGGCCGGCCGGCTCTTCGCGGGCCGGGGCGGCCGGGCCGCCCGCCAGGAGGCCGAGGCCGCGGCGCCGCGGGCCGCCGCCGTACCGGGCGGGTCCGCTCCCGCCCTCGGCAGCGGCCGCGAGCCGGCCGTCTCCCGGCGCCGTGGATCGGGGTCCGGGTCCGGGGCCAGGTCCGGCGGGACGTCGGAGTTCGCCGAGATCGAGGAGATCCTCAAGCGGCGCGGCATCTGACCTCGCCCGCCCGCGGCGTCCGTCTCCGGAGAACCGGCCGCAACCCGCCGCGACGGGCCGCAACCGCCGCGACGGCCGCCGCTGTCCGTCCGCCGCCTCTCGTGGAGCCGGACGGCCCGTCCTGGGCGCCGTCCGCAGGCGTCCGTTCCGCCGCCGCACCGACCGGGTACTCTGCCGGAGCTACGCTCACACGCCTGTGCGAACCCTCCCGCGTACTTGCTGGTCCGAGGGCCGAGGCGACCGCAAATCCCTTACCAGGTCCGCGTGTTGGCCGCTCGGACCGCCGCCGCTGAGCGATCATCGCCGTGTGCAGCCCAACCCGGGGGATTCCCACGCCCCTGCCCGCCCGGACAGCGAGGTACCGCGTGTCCCCGCCCGCGCCTTCCTGACCCGCGTCATCCCGTCCGCCGCTCCGGTCCGGGTGGTGACGGTCCCGGAGGTCGACGTGCTCGATGTACGCGACGCACGCGAGGTGCGCGACCGCGAACCGGTGTGCGCCCTCGCCCTGGGTCCCGGCGCGGTCCCGGACGGGGGGCTGGACGCGGGTCTGGACGGGGGCGTCGATCCCGCGCTCGATCCCGTCCTGGACGCGGAGCTCGACGCCGAGTTCGAGGCGAGTCTGGACGCCGAGCTTGAGGCAGACCTCGAAGCAGAACTCGAAGCAGAGTTCGAGGCCCGCCAGGAGGAGGCGGCCGGCGGCTGTTCCGCCCTGGCCGTGCCGCCCCCTGCCCGCACCCCCGCCGGCCTCCCCGTCGCGCCCCCGCCGGCCCCGCCGTACGCCCCCTGGACGCGCCGGGCGGGTACGGGCTGCCGAGGCAGGGCCGCGGCTTCCCGGCGGAGGAGCGCGCGTCGACCCGAGGGCTCCGGGTCGGGCGCGTGCCCGAGCCGGTGCGGGCCGCCGGCGGGACGCGCGGGAAGGGGGCGCGTACGACGGAGTTCGTCGAGCCGCGGGGATGCCTCTACGCGCTGTCGCAGCCGCCGCTGATGCTGTTCCTGTGCGTCATCGGCGGTCTGATCGGCGGCGGCGCGGCCTGGGACCTGCTCTTCCTCTGAGCCCTGGGGGCGTGAGTCCCGATGCCCGAGCCCCGAACGGCCTCGGCCCTGAGTGCCGGGTCCCGGCGTGAGCGGGGCGCCCGTGGGGCCGGGGCGCAGCCGTCTCGGGACCTGCCGGGCGCGGCGGTCGACCTGCCGGCCTGGGGCCGGCCGTGTGCCGGGAGAGGGCGGCGACGCGCTGGAGCCGCTGCGACGGGGCGCGAGGTCCCATGGCAGCGGCTCCAGAGCCTGCGGCGGCGGACTGACGGAATCCGGCGCGGCAAGGTGAGTCCGGGCGTCCCCCCGAGTAGGACGGCCACGGACGGTCGGGGAGACGGTGCTCAGCTCTCCGCGAGGATGTGCGAGAGCTCCGTGTCCAGATCGAAATGGCGGTGTTCGGTACCCGGCGGCACCGCGGCGTCCGTCCGCTTCAGGAAGGACTCCAGGGCACGCGCCGGGGCTTCCAGCAAGGCTTCACCCTCCGGGGAGCTGAGGGCGATGCACACGACGCCCTGACCGTGGCTGCGGGACGGCCAGACGCGGACGTCGCCGGTGCCCGTGGGGCGGTGCAGCCCCTCGGCGAGCAGGTCGCGGGCGAAGACCCACTCGACCGTCTCTTCGGCACCGGTGTGGAAGGTGGCGTGCACGGCATACGGATCGGCCGTGTCGTACCGCAGGCCCGCGGGCACGGGCAGTGAGGATTCGCTCGACACGACGAGGCGCAGGTGCAGCTCGCAGCTGACCGTGGTGTTCATAAGCGCCAGGGCCTTTCGCTCAGTGTGCGCTCGGGGATTCGCACGTCGGCGAAATCGACATGCCACCTGCGGAGACGTTGTAAACACCTCTGAGGTGTTTGTGAGGCTTCAGGTACCTCGTCCGGCTCATCCGAATACCTCGGACGGCGGCTGGTCGCCGTGCCCCTGGCCTGCACGGCCTCCCGGTGCGCGGGCAGAGCGTGACGGAGAGTGATTTTCCACCCTCTTGGGTCGTACGTCAGTTCGGTGAATGCGGAAGGTTGTTCCCCCGTTGCGGAAGGTGCCCACGGGGGCCGGGTCGCGAGCGAGGGCTCGGCGGGGCACTCTGGGGACAGCCGGTGCGCGCCTCCGGGCGGGCCGACGAGTGGCCGGCTCCCCGGGACGGTGTCGCGAGCGGTGCGCTGAGGCGGTCGAGGTGGTCGGGAGGGCCTCTGGTGTGGGGTAAAGTTGTTCTCGCACCTCGGGCGATTAGCTCAGCGGGAGAGCACTTCGTTCACACCGAAGGGGTCACTGGTTCGATCCCAGTATCGCCCACCGTGGTCACACCGCAGTTCGCTGCGGAAACACCGAATGGCCGTCCTTGTCGGGGCGGCCATTCGGCGTTCCCGGGCGGGTCCCCCTCGCGGGGACGGGTGCTCGGCGGCGGACGGCCGGTCGCCTCCCGCGCGGCGCGTACGCCTCCCGCGCCCCCTCGAAGCCCGCCGTGCCGTGCGCATCGGTGCCCCGGGCGATGCCGTCCGTGATGTCCCGCGTCGTGGTCCTCCTCGTCGGCCTGTCCAGGACCCTCGCGGCGAGCCGACTCGGCGTCACATTCCCGCAGCGGAAGCGCGGTTGGGCTGTTCTGTACCGGGGGTGCGCGGCAGTCCGAGGCGGCGGGAGGCCGGACGCTCCGGGGTCTTGGGCGGACTCCGGCGGAAGCGGGGGCGGGTGGAGGTGAACAGCGCTGACGGAGACGGGACTTATCCCTTCACGTCGAGGACGGGAACTCCCCTGATCGTTCGTGTCGCCGCGAGGAGCTGTTCACCCTGACTTCACGGGAGACGGGAAGGGCGGGCGGATGCTGTCGCGGCAAGTGTCGTTGCCTACGGTGTGATGAAGGGCTGCAGAGTGATCTCCCGTCTCCTGCGTGGTGTTGGGTTCACCTCCGTGATCGTGCTGACCGTCGGTTCGGCGGCGGCCTGCGGAGGCGGCCACGGGCACTCCACCGCGAAGGCCTCCGCGCCCCCGGCCTCCACCGCGCCGGCCTCCCCGTCGACCGCCACCTCGGGTTCGCCATCGGATTCGCCGTCGGGTTCGCCCTCCACCGCTTCCGCCCCGCCCTCGGCCACCGGTTCCGCGCCGATCTCGGAGAAGCAGCTGGACAGGGCGATCGACGCGTTCGGCCAGGTGGAGTCGACCGGCCTCAAGGAGGACACGTCCCAGGCGTCCGACGGGGTCTACACCGAGAGGGCGAAGGTCATCTCGGGCGGCGCGAGCTGCGAGACCTTCCTCAACGCGACCGAGCCGTACGCGGCCGCCTACGGCGCCTCCGCTGAGGTGGACCGCGACTATCGCGCGACCACCACGGACGGCCAGGAAGAGGTGAAGGTCTCCCTCGTCAGCCACACCTCGCCGGCCGCGGCGCGGCGGACCGTCGAGGACACCCGGAAGTCCGCCAAGGACTGCCCGCACCTCACGGACGGCACCGACGGCGCGAACACGCGGATGAACCTGGCCCCGCTCGCCCAGCCCGCCATGGGCGACGACTCCACCGTCGTCAGGGTGGGAGTGCAGGCGGGTGGCGATGCCGAGCTGACCGCGCTGGCGGTGACCCAGGTGGGATCGGTGACCGTTCAGGTCATGACCGTCAGCGGGAAGCACTACGACTACGGAGTCGCCGACGAGGTGACCAAGGAACTCGTGGGTGTGGCGGGAACGCTCTCTCCCCTCCTCAACTGAGCGGCGGGGGTTCCCTTCGTCCGTCCGGCGGGACCGCCGGACGGGACGGGTTCCCCGGGGTGCGCGGTGCCAGGGCCCCTCTCGTGGGCACACTGGACCCATGGACTGGAACCACTACCGGTTCCACTGCTCATGGCGGGTGGACGCCGACCCCGGCGCCGTCCACGAGGTGCTGGCCCGCGCCGACCGGTACCCCGAGTGGTGGCCGCAGGTCCGCGGGATCCGGCGGACCGGCGAGACGACCGCCGTGCTGCGGCTGCGGTCGCTGCTGCCCTACGACCTCGTCGTGACGGCCTCCTCGCTCCGCGACGACCCGCGCACCGGTGTCCTCGAAGTGGCCCTGAGCGGCGACCTGGAGGGCTGGGCCCGCTGGACGGTACGGCCGGGCCCGCGGGCCGCCGGGCGGACGAGCCCCTCCACGGTCCTGGACTACGAGCAGGAAGTCGCCGTCACCAAGCCGCTGATGAGGGTGCTGGCCCCGCCCTGCCGGCCCCTCTTCCGCGCCAACCACGCGCTCATGATGCGCTCCTGCCGCGCCGGCCTGCGCGCCCGGCTCGCCGCCGCGCGGCATCCCGTTTGAACCCGGGGCCCGTCGCCCTGTAATGTTCCAGTCGTCCCGGGCGATTAGCTCAGCGGGAGAGCACTTCGTTCACACCGAAGGGGTCACTGGTTCGATCCCAGTATCGCCCACCAGACCGAGGCCGGTCCGGGCTCCGCGAACAGCGAAGCCCGGACCGGCCTCGTCGTTTCCCCGGCCGCCGCCCACGACGCGGGCGCTTCGCCCTCCGGGCGCCCGGGCCGAGCCCGTCGGCGGGGCGGTTCTCCACAGGCGGTGGTATCGGCTTCGCGGTCGGGGAGCGCGGCTCGGTACGATTCAGCGCAGGCGGTGGCCGACGGCTCCGCCGTACCCCGCACAGTGTGCGCGCGAGCGCTCAAGCCTGAAGTCAGGAGTAGTCCGGTGTCAGACCTCCGTGTGATCATCAAACGCGATTCCGCCGAACCGGAAGAGCGGGTGGTCACGACGGGCACGACCGCGGCCGCCCTGTTCGAGGGCGAGCGGTCGGTGGTCGCCGCGCGCGTCGGGGGTGAGCTGCGCGACCTCACCCACCCGCTCGCCGAGGGCGACGAGGTCGAGCCGGTCGAGATCACCAGCCCCGACGGCCTGAACATCCTGCGCCACTCCACCGCCCACGTGATGGCCCAGGCCGTGCAGCAGGTCTTCCCGGAGGCCAAGCTCGGCATCGGCCCGCCCATCAAGGACGGCTTCTACTACGACTTCGACGTCGAGCGGCCCTTCACCCCCGAGGACCTCAAGGCCGTCGAGAAGCGGATGCAGGAGATCCAGAAGCGCGGGCAGCGCTTCTCCCGCCGCGTGGTCACCGAGGAGGAGGCGCGGGCCGAGCTCGCCGCCGAGCCCTACAAGCTGGAGCTGATCGGCCTCAAGGGCGGCACCGCGGGCTCCGAGGACGGCGCGGACGTCGAGGTGGGCGGCGGCGAGCTGACCATCTACGACAACCTGGACGCCAAGACCGGCGAGCTGTGCTGGAAGGACCTGTGCCGCGGCCCGCACCTGCCGTCGACCCGGCTCATCCCCGCCTTCAAGCTGATGCGCAACGCCGCCGCGTACTGGCGCGGCAGCGAGAAGAACCCGCAGCTCCAGCGGATCTACGGCACCGCCTGGCCGAGCAAGGACGAGCTCAAGGCGTACCTCGACTTCCTGGAGGAGGCCGAGAAGCGCGACCACCGCAAGCTCGGCTCCGAGCTCGACCTCTTCTCCATCCCCGAGCAGATCGGCTCCGGCCTGGCCGTCTTCCACCCCAAGGGCGGCATCATCCGCCGGGTGATGGAGGACTACTCGCGCCGCCGCCACGAGGAGGAGGGGTACGAGTTCGTCTACACCCCGCACGCCACCAAGGGCACCCTCTTCGAGACGTCCGGCCACCTGGACTGGTACGCCGACGGCATGTACCCGCCCATGCAGCTCGACGAGGGCACGGACTACTACCTCAAGCCCATGAACTGCCCGATGCACAACCTGATCTTCGACGCGCGCGGCCGCTCCTACCGCGAACTGCCGCTGCGCCTGTTCGAGTTCGGCACGGTGTACCGGTACGAGAAGTCCGGCGTGGTGCACGGCCTGACCCGCGCCCGCGGCTTCACCCAGGACGACGCGCACATCTACTGCACCCGCGAGCAGATGGCCGACGAGCTGGACACCACGCTCACCTTCGTGCTGAACCTGCTGCGCGACTACGGCCTCACCGACTTCTACCTGGAGCTGTCCACCAAGGACGAGGAGAAGTTCGTCGGCAGCGACGAGGTGTGGGAGGAGGCCACCGAGACGCTGCGCAAGGTCGCCGAGAAGCAGGGCCTGCCGCTGGTCCCGGACCCGGGCGGCGCCGCCTTCTACGGCCCGAAGATCTCGGTGCAGACCCGCGACGCCATCGGCCGCAGCTGGCAGATGTCGACGATCCAGCTCGACTTCAACCTGCCCGAGCGGTTCGGCCTGGAGTACACCGCCCCCGACGGCACCCGGCAGCGTCCCGTCATGATCCACCGGGCGCTCTTCGGCTCCATCGAGCGGTTCTTCGCCGTGCTGCTGGAGCACTACGCCGGCGCCTTCCCGGCCTGGCTGGCGCCGGTGCAGGCGGTCGGCATCCCGGTCGGCGACAACCACGTGCCGTACCTCCAGGAGTTCGCCGCCGAGGCGAAGCGCAAGGGCCTGCGCGTGGAGGTCGACGCCTCCTCGGACCGCATGCAGAAGAAGATCCGCACCTGGCAGAAGCAGAAGGTGCCGTTCATGATCATCGTCGGTGACGACGACATGTCGCACGGCACGGTCTCCTTCCGCTACCGCGACGGCTCGCAGGAGAACAACATCCCGCGCGACCAGGCGCTGGCCAAGCTCGTCGACGTGGTGGAGCGCCGGGTCCAGGTCTGAGGCTCGGAAGCGGGCCGCCGGGCCCCAGCGGCCGCTCCCGCGGCGGCTGCGGGCCCGCGCGCCCGCCGCGGCACCGAGCGCCGGGGAACCCCCGGCCCGCGAGCCCCCCGGGGTCAGCGGGCCGGGGGTTTCTCGTCCTCACGGGTGAAGACCTGGAGCAGCCAGGAGGAGAAGGAGCCCGTCACCGCGCCCAGCAGGGCCAGGCCCACCACCATCAGGACCGCGGCGATGGCCCGCCCGCCCGGTGTTACCGGTGTGACGTCCCCGTACCCCACCGTGGTCAGGGTCGAGCAGGCCCACCACACCGAGTCGCCGAAGGTCCGGATCGTCGAGCCGGGGGCGCCGCGCTCCTGCTGGTAGACGGCGAGCGCGCCGGAGAAGCCGAGCAGCAGCGCGGTGCTGCCGGCGTAGGCGATCACCCTCGCGTACAGGCTCAGCCGGGGCTGCTCCCGGTTGCGCTGCACCACCTGGTAGACCTCGACCATCCGCAGCGGCCGCAGCAGCGGCAGCAGCACCACCAGCGTGTCCAGCACGTGGTGGCGCACGTACCGGGGGCCGAAGCGGGCGCCGCTCAGCCGCAGCCGCACCACGTAGTCCGCGAGGAACAACGCCCAGGTGAGGCCGATCAGGGACTTCAGGGCCAGGTGCCAGCCGGCCGGCAGCGACGGGTCCAGCACGTGGACGGCGTACGCGGCCAGGTACACCAGTGAGGCGGCGAACAGGGGCAGCTCGCTGCGGTTCTGCCAGCGCGCCAGGGGGCTGTCGGCGTCCATCCGGTCAGGATCGCGGGCACCGGCGGGCTTGGGGCCCGGCGACACGCGGGCGGGGGTGGTGGCCATATGCTGATCGGCATGACGAGTGAGCCGGAAGAGCAGACGGGGGCGGGGGTGCCGGACGCTTTCCAGCGGCTGTGGACCCCGCATCGCATGGCGTACATCCAGGGCGAGAACAAGCCGACCGGCCCCGGCGCCGGTGACGGCTGTCCCTTCTGCTCGATCCCGCTGCGCCCGGACGAGGAGGGCCTCGTGCTGGCCCGCGGCGAGAAGGTGTACGCCGTGCTCAACCTCTACCCGTACAACAGCGGTCACCTGATGGTGGTGCCCTTCCGGCACGTCGCCGACTACACGGAGCTCGACGCGGGGGAGACGGCCGAGCTGGCCGCGCTCACCAAGCAGGCCATGACGGCGCTGCGGTCGGCCTCCGGGGCACAGGGGTTCAACATCGGCATGAACCAGGGCGCGGTGGCCGGCGCGGGCATCGCCGCCCACCTGCACCAGCACGTGGTGCCGCGGTGGGGCGGGGACGTCAACTTCATGCCGGTCGTCGGCCAGACGAAGGTGCTGCCCCAGCTGCTGGCGGACACCCGCAAGATCCTCGCGGACGCCTGGCCGACCGCCCGGGACACCGAGGGCACCACGCGCACGGAGGGCTGACGGAAGGGGACGGCCCGGGCCCCGGGCCCTCCCCCGTCGCCGCCCGGCCTGCCCGGCGGAGGCCCGTCACCGGGCCGCCGCCGCTACGCGTCGTAGACGTCCGCCTTGCGCGGCGAGGGGTCCTGCACCTGGCCGCTGAGCGTGGAGGAGCGGCCGGCGAACTGCGTGACGTCCACGCCGTTCTCCTCCATCACCTGGATCGCGGCGGCGTGCACCGCCCGCAGCACCGGCGTGGCCGCCCGCAGCGCGTCGTCGGCCATGAACCGGTGCTGCCAGGGCTTGTCCACCCAGATGTGCCGCAGCCCGAACGGCTCGGGCAGCGTCAACTTGCCGCCGAGGTGGTCCAGGACCGGGGGGAACCAGGTCAGCGGGGCCCGCGCGGCCAGCCGCACCACCTCGTCCGGCGTGATCAGCGGCAGTTTGACCGTCCTGGTCTCCCAGAACTTCACCTGCTTGCTCACCGTCTTCGTCGGCGCCGAAGGGCCGCCGGTGAAGAGCGAGTTGATCGGCCCGAGGGCGTGCCCGGTGATCTCCACCCGCAGCGTGTGGGCCAGCACCGTCACGGTGATCATCAGGGTGATCACCAGGTTGCCCTCCCACAGCACGAACTGGATGCCGAGGTAGTGCCGGTTGCCCCGGCCGAACTGCTGGGTGTTGCAGATCCGCTGGATCTCGAAGTCCTTGACGGTGAAGCCCTCGACCTCGGTACCGGTG
This sequence comes from Actinacidiphila yeochonensis CN732, assembly GCF_000745345.1. Lineage (NCBI taxonomy): Bacteria > Bacillati > Actinomycetota > Actinomycetes > Kitasatosporales > Streptomycetaceae > Actinacidiphila > Actinacidiphila yeochonensis. Next base: position 3,908,024 of record NZ_JQNR01000005.1, read on the forward strand.
GGCCGGGAGATGCTGTCCGCGCCCTCGCCCGTCGGCACCACCACCCAGTGCCGTATCGACGGCGTGGGGAAGCCGCCGGTGTGCAGCGGGCTGCGCTCGATCAGCCGCAGCCGGTCGTGGATGGCGCGGATGACGTCCCAGCTGCGGAAGGGGTTGATCTCCTTGAGGCCCTCGCGCGGCACGAGCTCCTCGGCCATCTGCCAGCTGCCCCACCGCGAGCCCATGCCCAGTATTCCCCGGGGGCCCGCGTAGAAGACGACGTTGCTGCTCTGCTCGGTCGACAGCTTCGCGAGGCTCTGCCGCAGCCGCTCCGCGCGCACCTGGTTGGGGCTGCGCGGCACCGCCCCGGGGATCTTCGCGCCCACCACGGAGCCGCCGGCCAGGTCGGCCCACCGCGCCCGCAGGTCCAGCGCGGTGCGCTCGCAGATCCGCCGGGCCCAGAACCAGCCGGCCACCGGGACGATCATCATGACCCGGACGTACTCCTGCCAGAAGCCGGAGAACGGCGGGAAGAGCGCGAAGAGCACCGCGAGACCGGCCGCGACCACGAGCACCGCGCCGGCCAGCGCCCCGCCCCGACGGCCCTTCGCGCTCCGCCCGTTCAGGGAGGAGCGCAGCTGGAACGCGGCCAGCCAGAGGAGCGTGCCCGGCAGGAACAGCAGCCCGCACACGCCCATCACGATGGTGAGCCGGGTGTCGCGCTCCCGGCGGATGCGGGTGGCGGCCAGGCAGTGCTCCACCACCGTCTGCGGCTCCACGCCGAAGGACTGCACCACCTGCTTGCGGGCCGCTCCCAGCATGCGCACGTCGACGGCGCGGGCGAAGGCCTCACCGAGGTTGGGCTTGAACAGCGACAGGCGAGGCGCGGAGAACGCCGTCGGCTTGGCGGTCTCCGTCGCCATCTCGACCAGCTTCTCGACGTCGGAGTCGCGGTACGCCGCGGAGGCGAGCGCCTGAGTGGCCGCCGTCTCACCGTCGGAACCCGTGAGCGGGACCTGTGCCCCAGGACTGAAGTCGAACCCGTCCGTCACCGCAGCTCCCCGCTCCCCAGTCGCCGCCCACCCGCCCATGGCGCTCCATCCGGCCTTTTCCCCGCGGGGTGGGCCGTCACACGTCCGGAGCAGCACCCACCCTAGCGGCGAAACCGCACGCTGGTGCGGTCTCCTCCCGCTATCAGCCCCCGGCGCGGGGGAGTTGACGGCACAGGAGGTCGCGCACGGCGCACGCCGGGGAGCACGGCGAGGACAGGCCGTACGCCCCGGGCACCGATGCCCCCGCCGGCGCCCCTGCCGATGCCGGTGCCCCGGCCGATGCCGGGGACGCCCGCCGGCGCCGGGGACGCCCGCCGTGACCTGGCGGGTCCGCGCCCGGTCGCTACTTGCTGTGCGCCGCCTCCCGTTGCTCCTCGTCCTGCCGCCGCAGCCGCGCCGCCACCTGCGCCGGCATCGGCTCGTGCCGCGCGTAGTGGCGGTCGAAGCGCCCGGTGCCGTGGGAGATCGAGCGCAGCTCCACCGCGTACCGGCCGATCTCGACCTCCGGCACCTCGGCCCGTACCAGGGACCGCCCCTGGCCGGCCGGCTCGGTGCCCAGCACCCGCCCGCGCCGCCCCGACAGGTCGCTCATCACCGGGCCCACGTACGCGTCGGGCACCAGCACGCCCACCTCGTCGACCGGTTCGAGCAGGTGGATCGGGCAGTTCGCGGCGGCCTCGCGCAGCGCCAGCGCGCCCGCGGTCTGGAAGGCCGCGTCAGAGGAGTCCACCGAGTGCGCCTTGCCGTCGGAGAGGGTGACCCGGACGTCGACCAGCGGGAAGCCCAGCGCCACGCCCCGGGCGGCCTGGGAGCGGACACCCTTCTCCACCGACGGGACGAACTGCCGCGGCACCGCCCCGCCGACCACCTTGTCCACGAACTCGACGCCCGAGCCCACCGGCAGCGGCTCCACCTCGATCTCGCAGATCGCGAACTGCCCGTGCCCGCCGGACTGCTTGACGTGCCGGCCGCGAGCCGCCGCGGCCTGCCCGAACGTCTCCCGCAGCGGCACCCGGTGGGGCACGGCGTCCACCCGCACCCCGTACCGGGACCGCAGCCGCTCCAGCGCCACGTCGGCGTGCGCCTCCCCCAGGCACCACAGCACCACCTGCCCGGTGTCCTGGTTCTGCTCCAGCCGCATCGTCGGGTCCTCCGCCACCAGCCGGGCCAGGCCCAGCGACAGCCGGTCCTCGTCGGCCTTGCCGTGCGCCTCGATCGCCACCGGCAGCAGCGGGTCGGGCATCCGCCAGGGCGCCATCAGCAGCGGCCGGTCCCTGCCCGAGAGGGTGTCCCCGGTCTCGGCGTCGGCCAGCTTCGCCACGCACACCAGGTCGCCGGCCACCGCGGCCCCGGCCGGCCGCTGCTGCCCGCCGAACGGCGAGGACAGCGCCCCCACCCGCTCGTCCACGTCGTGGTCCTCGTGGCCGCGGTCGGCCATCCCGTGGCCGCAGACGTGGACGGTCTCGTCCGGACGCAGCGTCCCGGAGAAGACCCGCACCAGGCTCAGCCGGCCCACGTACGGGTCGGAGGAGGTCTTGACCACCTCGGCGGCCAGCGGCCCCTCCGGGTCGCAGGCCAGTTCCGGCCCGGGTCCGCCGTCCGGCGCGGTGACCGGCGGCGGGGTGCGCTCCAGCGGCGTGGGGAAGCCGCGGACCAGCAGGTCCAGCAGCTCCACGGTGCCCAGGCCCTGGCGCGCGCCGTCCGCCGCGGGCGCGGCGGCCAGCACCGGGTGGAAGGTGCCGCGGGCCACCGCCCGCTCCAGGTCCGCGACCAGGGTGGCGGTCTCGACGTCCTCGCCGCCCAGGTAGCGGTCCATCAGTGTCTCGTCCTCGCTCTCGGCGATGATCCCCTCGATCAGCCGGGCCCGGGCCTCGGACAGCCGCGGCGCCAGCTCCGCGTCCGGCCCGGACTCCTCCCGCCTGCCGGAGGAGTAGTCGTACACCCGCCCGGTGAGCAGCCCGGCGAGCCCGGTCACCGGGGCGTGGCCGTCGGGGCCGGCCGGGCCGTGCACGGGCAGGTAGAGCGGCAGCAGCGCGTCCGGGTCGTCGCCGCCCAGCTCCAGGGCGCAGGCGCGGGCCGTCTCCTCGAAGCCCGCCCGGGCCGACTCCAGGTGCGTCACCACCACCGCCCGCGGCATGCCGACGGCCGCGCACTCCTCCCACACCATCCGCGTCGCGCCGCCGACGCCCTCGCCGTCCTGCGCCGCCGAGACGACGAAGAGGGCCGCGTCCGCCGCCCGCAGCCCCGCCCTCAGCTCACCGACGAAGTCGGCGTAGCCGGGGGTGTCCAGCAGGTTCACCTTCACCCCGTCCCACCCGACGGGCACCAGCGACAACTGCACCGACCGCTGCTGGCGCCGCTCGATCTCGTCGTGGTCGGAGACGGTTCCGCCGTCCTCGACCCGGCCGGCCCGGTTGACCGCGCCGGCGGTGAGCGCGAGCGCCTCCACCAGGGTCGTCTTCCCGGCGCCGCTGTGGCCGACCAGCACCACGTTCCGGATGTCCTGCGGGCGGCCCCCGGCGGAGGCCGCCTCGGCTGCCCCTCCCGCGGCCCCTGGTCCCGCGTCCTTCCTGACTCCGCCCATGCGTCTCGCCTCCCGGTCCGTCCACCTCATGGGGGACCGCGCCCGCGCCGCGGGCGCGTGCTAGGGGCCGGTGCGGGGGCGGCCCGGACGGAAGCTCCGGGGGGACCTCGGCGGCGCCCCGTTCGTCTTCGACCTTCCCACGGGCCGCAGGCCGCGTCCATCCGTCGGCCCAGCCGCCGCGACCGCGTCGCCGCCGCACCGCCGCGTCGCCGTCCCCCGGGCTCCTGAGTGCTCCTGCCCGGCCCCACCCTCCCCACGGGGAGCACGCCGGAGGCCGCCGGGCGGTGCCGGGGGCGTCCCGGGGTCCGGGTCTGGCTACGATGGGCCGACCGATGGCCGCCTGGCGCCGCCATTTCGGACGCACCGAATTCCACCGACCTGTCGGGAAGGCCATGCTGAACAAGTACGCGCGTGCGTTTTTCACGCGTGTTCTCACGCCGTTCGCCGGATTCCTCCTGCGCAAGGGGGTGTCGCCGGACACGGTGACCCTCATCGGCACCGCCGGTGTCGTCGCGGGCGCGCTGGCCTTCTACCCCAGGGGCGAGTTCTTCTGGGGCACGGTCGTCATCACCCTGTTCGTCTTCTCGGACCTGGTCGACGGCAACATGGCCCGGCAGGCCGGCCGCTCCAGCCGCTGGGGGGCCTTCCTGGACTCCACCCTCGACCGGGTGGCCGACGGGGCCGTCTTCTCCGGGCTCGCGCTCTGGTACGCGGGCGGCGGCGACAACCTGGTGCTCTGCGCGGTCACGCTGTTCTGCCTGGTCAGCGGACAGGTCGTGTCGTACACCAAGGCACGCGGCGAGGCGATCGGCCTCAAGGTCGCCGTCAACGGCCTGGTGGAGCGCTCCGAGCGGCTGGTGATCACCCTCGTGCTCTGCGGCCTGTCCGGCTTCCACCGCACCTTCGGCGTGCCCGGCATCCAGTGGCTGCTGCCGGTCGCCCTGTGGGTGGTCGCCGTCGGCAGCCTCATCACCCTGATCCAGCGGGTGGTCACCGTCCACCGGGAGTCCGCCGAGGCGGACGCGGCCGCGGCCGAGGCGCGCGGCGGCGCCGGCCAGGGGAGCGGCGCGTGAAGGAGCGCCTCACCGACAGCCTGTACGGGCTGGGCTGGGGCGCCGTCCGCACCCTGCCGGAGCCGGCCGCGCGGGCCCTGGGCCGCACCATCGCGGACGCGGCCTGGCGGCAGAGCGGCAAGGGCGTGCGGCAGCTGGAGGCCAACCTCGCCCGGGTGGTGCCCGGCGCGTCCCCGCAGCGGCTGCGGGAGCTGTCCCGGGCCGGCATGCGCTCCTACCTGCGCTACTGGATGGAGTCCTTCCGGCTGCCGTCGTGGAGCAGGGACCGCGTCCGCGGCGGCTTCGACCCCCAGGACGTGCACCTGCTCACCGACGGTCTGGCAGCCGGCCGCGGCGTGATCCTGGCGCTGCCGCACATGGCCAACTGGGACCTGGCCGGCGCCTGGGTCACCACCCGGCTGGAGACGCCGTTCGCCACCGTCGCGGAGCGGCTGAAGCCGGAGACCCTGTACGACCGGTTCGTCGCCTACCGGGAGAGCCTGGGCATGGAGGTGTTGCCGCACACCGGCGCCGCCGCCTTCGGCACCCTGGCCCGGCGGCTGCGCGCGGGCGGGCTGGTCTGCCTGGTCGCCGACCGGGACCTGTCCCGCAACGGCGTCCAGGTCGACTTCTTCGGCGAGCGCACCCGGATGCCCCCCGGCCCGGCGATGCTGGCCCAGCAGACCGGGGCGCTGCTGCTGCCGGTGACCCTCTGGTACGACGACTCGCCGGTCATGCGCGGGCGCGTCCACCCGCCCGTCGAGGTGCCGGCCGAGGGCGACCGGCGGCAGCGCACCGCGGCGATGACGCAGGCCCTGGCCGACGTGTTCGCCGCCGGTATCGCCGAGCACCCCGAGGACTGGCACATGCTCCAGCGGCTGTGGCTGGCCGACCTGCCGCCCCGCCCGCTGCGCGAGGAGCCCACGGTGCCCGTCCCGGAGCCCGAAGCGGGCGACGACCGGGGCAGCGGCGACGGCGGCGGGACGGAGCGGCCTTGAGGATCGGGATCGTCTGCCCGTACTCCTGGGACGTCCCCGGCGGCGTCCAGTTCCACATCAGGGACCTGGCCGAGCACCTGATCGGCCTCGGCCACGAGGTGTCCGTCCTCGCCCCGGCCGACGACGAGACACCGCTGCCCCCCTACGCGGTCTCCGCCGGCCGCGCCGTGCCCGTGCCGTACAACGGCTCCGTGGCCCGGCTGAACTTCGGCTTCCTGTCGGCCGCCCGGGTCCGGCGCTGGCTGCACGACGGCGCTTTCGACGTCATCCACGTCCACGAGCCCGCCTCGCCCTCCCTGGGCCTGCTCACCTGCTGGGCCGCCCGCGGGCCGATCGTGGCGACCTTCCACACCTCCAACCCGCGCTCCCGGGCCATGATCGCCGCCTACCCGATCCTCCAGCCCGCCCTGGAGAAGATCAGCGCCCGCGTCGCGGTCAGCGAGTACGCCCGGCGCACCCTCGTCGAACACCTGGGCGGCGACGCGGTGGTCATCCCCAACGGCGTCGACGTCGGCTTCTTCGCCCGCGCCGAGCCCCGTCCGCGGTGGCAGGGCGGCACGATCGGCTTCATCGGGCGCATCGACGAGCCGCGCAAGGGCCTCCAGGTGCTCATGCGGGCCCTGCCGGGCATCCTGGCCGCCCGCCCCGGCACCCGGCTGCTGGTGGCCGGCCGCGGGGACGAGCAGGAGGCGGTGGAACCGCTCCCGGCCGAGCTGCGCGACCGGGTGGAGTTCCTCGGCATGATCAGCGACGAGGACAAGGCGCGCCTGCTGCGCAGCGTCGACCTGTACGTCGCCCCCAACCTCGGCGGCGAGAGCTTCGGCATCATCCTCGTCGAGGCGATGTCGGCCGGCGCACCCGTCCTCGCCTCCGACCTCGACGCCTTCGCGCAGGTCCTCGGGCAGGGGACGGCCGGCGAGCTCTTCCCCGGCGGAGACTCCGACGCCCTGGCCGAGGCGGCGATCCGCCTGCTCGGCGACGACGCCCGGCGCGCCGCGCTGCGCGAGCGGGCGGCAGCCCATGTGCGGCGGTTCGACTGGTCGGTGGTCGCCGCGGACATCCTCGGCGTCTACGAGACGGTGGCGGCCGGCGCAGCGGCCGTCTCCACCGACGACCGGGCCCGGTTCCTCTCCCGGCTGCGGGCGCCGCGCGACTGACACGGCCGCTCCCGGCGCCGCCCCGCCCGGCCGTCCGCGCATGGCGGCCCGGCGCGGACCGGGGAGCCGCGGCACCGCCGGTGGGTAGGGTGAGCGGCCGTGACTACCTGGATCTGGATCGCCGTCGCCGTGGTGGCGGTGGCGCTCTACCTCAGCTGGACGGCAGGCCGCCTCGACCGCCTGCACGCCCGCATCGACGCGGCCCGCGCCGGGCTGGACGCGCAGCTGCTGCGGCGTGCCTCCGTCGCCCAGGAGCTGGCCACCGCGGGCGTCCTCGACCCCGCGGCGTCGATCGTGCTCTACGAGGCCGCGCACGGCGCCCGCCAGGCCGAGCCGGACGGGCGCGAGGTGGCCGAGAGCGAGCTGAGCCAGGCGCTGCGCGCGGTCTTCGCCGACCCCGACACCGTGGCCGAGGTCCGCGAGGCCCCCGGCGGCACCGCCGCGGTCGGCGAGCTGACCCGGGCGGTGCGGCGGGTGCCGATGGCCCGGCGGTTCCACAACGACGCCGTCCGCGCCGCCCGCGCGGTGCGCACCCACCGGGTGGTCCGCTGGTTCCGGCTGGCCGGCCACGCGCCCTTCCCGCTCGCCTTCGAGATGGACGACGAGCCCCCCGCCGAGCTCACCGCCGACGGCGGAGCCAGCGCCCTCTAGCGCCTCTCCCGGCAAGGCGTGCCCCGCTCGCCGCCCTGGCGCGGGCACGCGCCGCGTTGCTCGCCGCCCTGGCACCGGAACGCGCCGCGTCGGCCGAAGACCCGAGTGACCCACGACGAGGCTTTCCGGCCACCGTGCGATCGCCCGCACCAGGACACCTCGCTACCGGGCAGACCCTGCCGGTCACGGCACCAGGCATCCCCGAACACCCCATCCCCGAACACCCCCGGAACCTGCCCGCGCACCCTCGGTGACCAGCGCGGACACCCCCGCCGACGGCCGCGGCCACGGCAGGTGCCACTCTGGTGGTGCGGGGTGCCACCTGCGTCGGATTGGCCCTTTCGGCCGCCACCCACCCCGCCGGACGATAATGAGACAAGACCCTTTTTCTGGCAGGAGTGAGATCACCGTGTCGACAACCCCGTCCCCCGCCTCGTCCCCCGAGACCGGCACCGCCCGCGTCAAGCGCGGCATGGCCGAGCAGCTCAAGGGCGGCGTGATCATGGACGTCGTCACCCCGGAGCAGGCTCGGATCGCCGAGGACGCCGGGGCCGTGGCCGTCATGGCGCTGGAGCGGGTGCCGGCCGACATCCGGGCCCAGGGCGGCGTGGCGCGGATGTCCGACCCGGACATGATCGAGGGCATCATCGGCGCGGTCTCCATCCCCGTGATGGCCAAGTCCCGCATCGGCCACATCGTCGAGGCCCAGGTCCTGCAGTCGCTCGGCGTGGACTACATCGACGAGTCCGAGGTGCTCACCCCGGCCGACGAGGTCAACCACTCCGACAAGTTCGCCTTCACCACCCCCTTCGTGTGCGGCGCGACCAACCTCGGCGAGGCGCTGCGCCGGATCGCCGAGGGCGCGGCCATGATCCGCTCCAAGGGCGAGGCCGGCACCGGCAACGTCGTCGAGGCGGTCCGCCACCTGCGCCAGATCAAGGGCGACATCGGCCGCCTGCGCAACCTGGACAACAACGAGCTGTACGCCGCCGCCAAGGAGCTGCGCGCCCCCTACGAGCTGGTCAAGGAGGTCGCCGCGCTGGGCAAGCTCCCCGTGGTGCTCTTCTCCGCCGGCGGCGTGGCCACCCCCGCCGACGCCGCGCTGATGCGCCAGCTCGGCGCCGAGGGCGTCTTCGTGGGCTCCGGCATCTTCAAGTCCGGCGACCCGGCCAAGCGTGCCGCCGCCATCGTCCGCGCCACCACCTTCTTCGACGACCCGAAGGTCATCGCGGACGCCTCCCGCAACCTCGGCGAGGCCATGGTCGGCATCAACGTCGACGTGCTGCCCGAGTCCGAGCGCTACGCCAAGCGCGGCTGGTAACACAGCGATGACGGCAACCCCCGGCGCTCCCGCCATCGGCGTCCTGGCTCTCCAGGGCGATGTGCGGGAGCATCTGGCGGCGCTGGCCGCGGCGGGCGCCGCGGCCGCGCCGGTCCGCCGGCCCGAGGAGCTGGACGGCCTGGACGGCCTGGTGATCCCCGGCGGCGAGTCCACCACCATCTCCAAGCTCGCCGTGCTCTTCGGCCTGATGGAGCCGCTGCGGGCGGCGGTCCGCGACGGCCTGCCGGTCTACGGCACCTGCGCCGGCCTGATCATGCTCGCCGACAAGATCCTCGACCCCCGCTCGGGCCAGGAGACCTTCGGCGGCATCGACATGATCGTGCGGCGCAACGCCTTCGGCCGGCAGAACGAGTCGTTCGAGGCGCGGGTCGACGTGCGCGGGATCGACAGCCCCGTCGAGGGCGTGTTCATCCGCGCGCCCTGGGTGGAGTCGGTCGGCGCGAACGTCGAGGTGCTCGCCGAGCACGGCGGCCACATCGTCGCCGTGCGGCAGGGAAACGTCCTCGCCACGTCCTTCCACCCCGAGCTGACCGGCGACCACCGGGTACACGCGCTCTTCGTGGACGCCGTGCGCGCGGGCGGCTGACCGGCTGCCGGTAGGATCGGCCGCGCGACGGAGAACAAGAATTGGTGACGCGAAGGAGACAGTCGGATGTCCGGCCACTCTAAATGGGCGACGACGAAGCACAAGAAGGCCGTGATCGATGCCAAGCGCGGCAAGCTCTTCGCGAAGCTGATCAAGAACATCGAGGTTGCCGCGCGGACGGGCGGCGCCGACCTTGACGGCAACCCGACCCTCTTCGACGCCGTTCAGAAGGCCAAGAAGCAGTCGGTGCCGAACAAGAACATCGACAGCGCGCTCAAGCGCGGTGCGGGCCTGGAAGCCGGCGGCGCCGACTACCAGACGATCATGTACGAGGGCTACGGGCCGAACGGCGTCGCCGTCCTCATCGAGTGCCTGACCGACAACCGCAACCGTGCCGCGTCGGACGTCCGGGTCGCCATGACCCGCAACGGCGGCTCGATGGCCGACCCGGGCTCGGTGTCCTACCTGTTCAACCGCAAGGGCGTGGTGATCGTCCCCAAGGCCGAGCTGACGGAGGACGACGTCCTCGGCGCGGTGCTCGACGCGGGCGCCGAGGAGGTCAACGACCTCGGCGAGTCCTTCGAGGTGATCAGCGAGGCGACGGACCTGGTGCCGGTGCGCAAGGCCCTCCAGGAAGCCGGGATCGACTACGACTCGGCCGACGCCAACTTCCTGCCCACCATGCAGGTGGAGCTGGACGAGGACGGCGCGCGCAAGATCTTCAAGCTGATCGACGCGCTGGAGGACAGCGACGACGTGCAGAACGTCTTCGCCAACTTCGACGTCTCGGACGAGGTCATGGAGAAGGTCGACGCCTGACCCGGGCCCACCGGGAGCAGGCAGCCGGGAGCCGGCGGGGAGACACCCCGCCGGCTCCCGCGCTTTGTTCCGGCGCCTGACGGTGTTTGTCGGAGCGACCCGATAGCCTGCACGAACAGGCGATCGGTTGGCGGCCGCGGCGAGCGGTGAAGGGGGCGGCATGCGGGTACTGGGCGTGGACCCCGGGCTGACCCGGTGCGGCGTCGGCGTGGTCGACGGCGCCCCCGGACGCCCGCTCACCATGGTCGGCGTCGGCGTGGTGCGCACGCCCGCGGAGGCCCCGATCGGCGAACGGCTGGTGCTGATCGAGCAGGGCCTGGAGGCGTGGCTCGACGAGCACCGCCCGCAGGCCGTCGCCGTCGAGCGGGTCTTCAGCCAGCACAACGTCCGCACCGTCATGGGCACCGCCCAGGCCAGCGCCGTCGCGATCCTGTGTGCCGCCCGCCGCGGCCTGCCCGTCCACCTGCACACGCCCAGCGAGGTCAAGGCCGCCGTCACCGGCAGCGGCCGGGCCGGCAAGGACCAGGTGGGCGCCATGGTCACCCGGCTGCTGCGGCTGGACGCGCCGCCCAAGCCGGCCGACGCCGCCGACGCCCTCGCGCTCGCCATCTGCCATATCTGGCGCGCCCCGGCCTTCGACCGCCTCCAGCAGGCCGTCGCCGCCCGGCGCGCCTCCCCGGCGGCGGCAGCACCGGCAGCCGCGCCCCCGCCCGGCGCTCGATGACGCCGCCCTCCGCCCGCCGGGCGCCGCGCGCCGCACGCCCGTCACCGGCGGCCCGACCGGTGGCACCGCCGGAGCCGGAGCCGGAGCCCCAGTCACTGCGACAGCCACAGCCACAGCCCGCCAGCCCCCAGGAGCCCGCACCGTGATCGCCTTCGTCAGCGGCCAGGTCGCCGCACTCGCCCCGGACACCGCGGTGATCGAGGTGGGCGGCGTCGGCATGGCCGTGCTGTGCGCCCCCGGCACCCTGGCCGGCCTGCGGATCGGCGAGAAGGCCCGGCTGGCCACCTCCCTGGTCGTCCGGGAGGACTCCCTCACCCTCTACGGCTTCGCCGACGACGAGGAGCGGCAGGTCTTCGAGCTGCTCCAGACCGTGAGCGGGGTCGGCCCCCGGCTGGCCCAGACGGTGCTGGCCGTGCACGCCCCGGACGCGCTGCGGGCCGCCGTCGCCGCGGGGGACGAGAAGGCGCTCACCGCCGTCCCCGGGATCGGCAAGAAGGGCGCCCAGCGGCTGCTGCTGGAGCTGCGGGACCGGCTCGGCCCGCCCACCGGCACCGCCGCCGCCCGGCCGGCCCCGGCCGGCGCCGGCGCCTCCTGGAGCGATCAGCTGCTGTCCGCCCTCACCGGCCTCGGCTACCAGCCGAAGGAAGCCGAGGAGGCCGTCGCCGCCGTCACCCCGCAGGCCGAGGCACAGGCCAGGCCGAACGTGGGGGCGCTGCTGCGGGCCGCCCTCCAGACCCTGAACCGGACCGGCTGAGCCGGGCCGCCGGGCCGCCCGGGGCCCTGCCGACGAGGGGCCCGACGGGGTCCGCACAGCCCGCACAGCCCGCACAGCCCGCACAGCCCGCACAGCCCGCACAGCCCGCCCGGCGGAACGCTCGCCGGCCCGTCCGCGGTCCGTCGCCCGTCGGCGGACGGCTCGTGAACAGCTCGTGAACACCTCGCGGACGGCTCACGGACCGCCCACCGGAAGCCCGCCGACAGCCCGACCCACCGGAAGCCCGACCCACCGGAAGCTCCCCGACAGCCCCGCCGACCGACCCGAGAGACCTGCCATGAACTGGGACGACGCCGAGACCGAGATGCCCGAGAGGCTGGTCGGCGCCGCCGCCGACCACGAGGACCAGGCGGTCGAGGCGGCCCTGCGGCCGAAGGACCTGGGCGAGTTCATCGGCCAGGAGCGGGTCCGCCAGCAGCTCGACCTCGTCCTGCGCGCCGCCCGCCAGCGCGGCGGCACCGCCGACCACGTGCTGCTGTCGGGCGCGCCGGGCCTCGGCAAGACGACGCTGTCGATGATCATCGCCGCCGAGATGGGCGTCCCCATCCGCATCACCTCGGGCCCGGCGATCCAGCACGCCGGCGACCTCGCGGCGATCCTCTCCTCGCTCACCGAGGGCGAGGTGCTCTTCCTCGACGAACTGCACCGGATGTCCCGGCCGGCCGAGGAGATGCTGTACATGGCCATGGAGGACTTCCGGGTCGACGTCATCGTCGGCAAGGGCCCCGGGGCCACCGCGATCCCGCTGGAACTGCCGCCGTTCACCCTGGTCGGGGCCACCACCCGGGCCGGGCTGCTGCCGCCGCCGCTGCGCGACCGCTTCGGGTTCACCGGGCACATGGAGTTCTACAGCCCCGCCGAGCTGGAGCGGGTCGTCCACCGCTCGGCGGGCCTGCTGGACGTGGCCGTCGACCCGGCCGGTGCCGCCGAGATCGCCGGCCGCTCCCGCGGCACCCCGCGCATCGCCAACCGGCTGCTGCGCCGGGTCCGCGACTACGCCCAGGTCCGCGCCGACGGCGTGGTCACCCGGGAGGTCGCCGCACAGGCGCTGGAGGTCTACGAGGTGGACCCGCGGGGCCTGGACCGGCTGGACCGGG